>JACOSH010000161.1 GCA_016178945.1 Acidobacteriota bacterium | reverse complement strand
CTGGGCGAAGCCGGCGTTCTCGGCCAGGAATCCGTAGCCGGGATGCACGGCATCCGCGCCGTGGCAGCGGGCCGCCTCGAGAATGCGCTCGATCTGGAGATAGCTCTCCGAGGAGGGCGCAGGGCCGAGGCGCGCGGCTTCATCGGCCATGCGCACGTGCAGCGCCGCGCGGTCGGCGTCCGAATATACCGCGACCGATCCAATACCCATCTCGCGCAGCGCGCGGATGACCCTCACCGCGATCTCCCCCCGATTGGCGATGAGGACCTTGCGGAACATCAGCGCGTCACCACGAAGCGGTCGACCTCGCGGCCGTTGAGGTCGATCTGGCGGACGGTCAGCCGCTCGGCGTCCACATCGACCTGGGTGAGGGAATGGAGCTGGGAGATGAACTTGACGGTAAAGGGCTGCCAGGAGGCGGGATTGTCCTGCTGGTCGGGGTCGTACAATTGCGCGCCGCCGGAGCCGCTGACGATATAGATCGGCCCTTTGGGCTTGGTGCGGGTGACGCCGTCGTATTCCTTGTCGACGCGCCAGTCGCCTTCGACGCGTCCCCGCGGGCCGGAGCCCTTGGCCGGACTGAAGTAGAGCGGATAGCTGCGCTGGTAGTTATGAACATGGCCGGCGAAGACCAGATCGACCTCCGCCTTCTCGAACAGATCGGACAGCAGGCGCATCTGCTGGTCGGCGAAATGCGTCTTCGACGAGCTCATGCCGGGATGATGGAAGGCCACGAAACGCCAGGCGGCCCCGCGAGCCGCTTTCAGGTCGGAGGCGACCCAGTTGCGCAGCCCCGAGTCGCGCCAGTCGACGTAATGGTTGGAGTCGAGCACGGTCCAGTGGGCGTTGCCGTAGTCGAACGAGAAGTTGGTCATGCGCGGATAGGTTTCGCCGGCGTTGGCGATGAAGTCCCGCTGAGTCCCTTCGTCGGCGGCGGGGATGGGGGTGTTGGGCGATCCGGGGCTGAGCTGCGGGCCGTTCAGCGGCTGGTTCCAGTAGTAGAAATACGCCATGCCGTCGGGGAAGGCCCTCAAATCGGGGAACATGTCGTGGTTGCCGGGCGCGGCGACAAACAAGGTCGAGCGCATCAGCGGAGCGCCCAGCGCGGGGGAAACGTCGTCGGCATTATAGATGGGGAAGTAGTTGGAACGATACTCGGCGATGCGGCCGCGGCCGTACACGATGTCGCCGGCGAGGAAGACGAAGTCGGGCTTGGCCAGGTGCGTCTGGTAGGCGATGGCCTTCTGCGCGGGAGAGTTCTGCCCGCAATCTCCGAACAGGACGAAGCGATGGGGCTGGGCGGCGGGCTTGCGCGCGCGGGCGCGAGCCTGGAAAACGGGCTGATCGCCCTTCAGCACGCGGTAGTCGAACTCCTCACCGGGCTTCAGCTTGGTCAGCGGCGCGATCCAGACGCGATGCGATTCCACGCCCCGCACGGTGATGCGGCGCGAGCCCGCCTTTACCGGCTTGGTCCAATCGGACGCCTCCGCGGTCTTCACCTGCACCGAGAAGCCGGCGTTCTCGTCCCGGGTGTGCCAGAGCAGCAGCATTTTTTCGTCATTGGCCAGGCGCGGAGAGTTGCCAAGCTGCAGGTAGGGTTTGACCAGGAAGTCCTGCGCCGCGCAGGCGCAGGTCAGGGTGAGGACCAGAGCGGGGAGTCGCATGCGGAACTTGTAGTCTAGCGCAGTGAGCTGGATTGGGGAGCGATATCGACGGCCAGATCGATCCAGCCGAGCATCATCTCTTCCCAGCTCTGCTCGCCCCAACGCACGGCGGCGCGCGGGTCCGGATTGCTCGGATTGGCGGCGGAGTTGTCGTAGTAGGCCGTGCACTCGATGCGGGTTCCCTTGGGCAGCAGCAAGGGTGTTTCCAGGTAGTAGTAAGGCTGCCAGTTGAAGTCGTAGCGCGGCACGCGCAACAGGATCCGCGACTCGCCGGTGGGATAGACGGCGCGAAATTCGAAAGACTTGCCGCGCAGGTGCATGTGGGCCCGCAGCCCGACCAGGTGCACGGTCTCGTGCATGGTGGTGGCGGCGTCCACGCGGTGGTTGGCGTCTCCGGGCGGGATCTCGAACCAGTGGGTGCCGGCCGTGGTGGCGACGATCTGCTGCCGCGGCGGACGTTTCGCGAAGATCAGACCGATCTGGGTGCGGTCGACCGCCTCTTTGCCGTTGGCGGTGTAGTGCATCTGAAAGACCAGGTGCGAGCCGGCCGGGATCAGGCGCGCCTGCCCGGGTTTCCAGATCTGCGGAACGGCGCCGGGAGCATAGCCGGCCAGGTAACGGCGCGCCCCGAACCAGCTTCCTCCTCCAGGTCCGCTCACGAACACGATAGCGTGATGCACCACGCCGCGGTTGGACGGGCGCACCTCGGCCATCTCGACCCAGCGGTCTTCGGTGAATCCGGTCTCGACCGAGAGGTAGCGGTAGTCGACGACGCCGGTGGCGGGGACGCTCGACTCTTCGGGAAGCGAGAAAACGGCGTCGGGCTTGGGAATGCGCCAGCCATCGGCGAAAGGCGCGGCGGGAGGATCGCCGCCGGCCGGACCTTCAAGCGCGCCCCCGTCGGCCCAGGAGACCAGCGTCCGGATCTCGGCCGCGGTCAGCGAAGGGTCGTTGGCGAACTTGCCATAGGCCGGGTCGGCGAACCAGGGCGGCATGCGCTTGAGCAGCACCGCTTCGCGGATGGCCTTGGCCCAGGGACGCGCGTCGCGGTAAGTCAGAAGAGGCATGGGGGCCGCTTCTCCCGGACGGTGACAACTCTGGCATCGGCGGGCCAGGACCGGCAGGACGTCGCGATGGAAGGCGACCTCGCCGCCGAGGCAGGCCAGCGGGACGGCAAGAGCGGCGATCCACCGCGGGCTCACGCTCTTATTAGACCTCGCACAATACAGTGACGCAACCGCTCCCTTAGACGCACCGTCGCGGCTCGGTACCATTCGTGTTGCAACGAATGCACTTACAGAGCCGCGACGGTGACGGAGCGGTTGCCGATATTTTTCACAGCTTCTCAGGACGGTCAAACACAACTGCGGCGCTTCCAATCGAACAGCACCACGCCGGCCGCCACCGAGACGTTGAGCGAGGAGATGCGGCCAGCCATGGGGATGCGGACAACGGCGTCGCAGTGCTTGCGCACCTGCTCGTGCAGGCCCTTGCCTTCGCCGCCGAAGACCAGCGCCGCGGGCGAGTTGTAGCCGCACTGGTGGTAGTCCAGCTCGCCGCGTTCGTCGACGCCGTAGATCCAGTAGCCGCGCTCCTTGATCTGCTCCAGCGCGCGATTGACGTTGCCCACGCGCACCACCGGCAGATGCTCCAGAGCGCCGGCGGCGGCCTTGGCCACCACGTCGGTCAAGCCGGCGGCGCGACGCTCGGGGATCACGACGGCGCCGGCGCCAGCGGCGTGGGCCGTGCGGACGATCGCCCCCAGATTGTGCGGATCTTCCACGCCATCCAGCACCACCAGCAGTCCGGCGGCATCCTCCAGCTCGGTGTACTTGCGTGCGGCGCCGAGCGCGACCACTCCCTGGTGGGCGGCGCTCAAGGCCAGCCGGTCGAGCGACGCGCGGGCTTCGAAGCGGACCGGCGTGCCCTGGCGGCGCGCCAGATCGACCACTTCCTGGACGCGCGGACCGCCCGCGCCCTTGGCCACCAGCACCCGCTCCAAAGGTCGTCCGGCGCGCAGCGCTTCGAGAACAGGATGAAGACCGGCGAGGATCATTCCGGCTGGAGGCCCAGGCCGTTGTTGAATCGGTTGGTGAAGTTGGCCATGGCGGCGACCAGGGTCAGCTCGACGATCTGCTCCTGATTGAACCAGGCCTCCAGCCCCTCGCGCGAAGCGGCGGCGTGGCGGGTCAGCTCCCGCGAATAGCGAATGACGGCCGCCTCTTCGCCCAGGAAGCGCTCGTCCTGGCCGGCCATGAGCGCCGCCATTTCCTCTTCGGCGATTCCGGCCTTCTTTCCGCTGGCACGGTGGGACGCCGAACAATACGCGCACTGGTTGGTGAACGAGGCCGCCAGGTAGACCAACTCCTTGAGGCGGCGGGCCACGGAACCGGGACCCATGATCGCGCCATACAGAGGAACGAAGTTCTTCAGCACCTCTGGCCGGTGGGCCATGGTGCGGAAGAAGTGGTTGGGTTTCCCGGACCTGCTTTCCAATTGCGCCAGGAACTCGTTCTGCGCGGGTTCCACCAGTGTAATCGCCGCCGCCATGGCCTCAGTATAGCGTGGTCCGCTCCGACAGCGTTTGACACGGCACTCTCCTTATGCCAATATAGGCATGTGCCAGCGCATGAAGAAACTCACGTGGCTCGCCGATTCCCGATCCAACGTGAAGTCGTTTCCGGCTGGCGTCCAAGACGACATTGGCTATGCATTGTACGCCGCGCAGTTGGGCGAAATGAGCGCTAAGGCCAAGCCTCTGCATGGTCTCGGCGGCGGTGTGATGGAATTGCGGCCCATGATGAAAGTGGAACCTACCGCGCTGTCTACACGGTCTCAATCGGGGACTCGATTTACGTGATCCATGCCTTTCAGAAGAAGTCCAAGGCCGGGATTGCGACGCCGAAGTCCGAGATGGAACTGGTCCGGCAGCGCCTCCAACAGTTGCGCACTGAGGTGAAGAATGCGGAAAAGAAAAGCTCTTGAACAAGAACCCGGTTCGGGCAACGTATTCGCTGACCTCGGCCTCACCGACGCCGGCGAACACCTTATCAAAGCAGGACTGGTAGTTAAGATCGACCGAATCATCCGGCAACGAGAATTGACCCAAGCGGCGGCGGCACAGCTCATCGGCATCGATCAGCCCAAAGTCTCAGCTATGCTGGCAGGCCAGTTCCGGGGTTATTCAGTCGAGCGCCTCATGCGCTTCCTGGTCGCGTTGGGGCAAGATGTAGAGATCGTCGTGAAGCCCCGACAGCGCGGCGCTGCCGAAGTTCGAGTCGCGTAAGGTGGTTCGCTCGATCAGAGCCGGGAATAGGTCCAGTTCGAGCGTATTCGCCATACCTCTTCCATTGTCGATCCGTTAGATGCGAAACTAAGGGGGAATATCATTCCTTGGGCGGTGACACCGATGCGAAATCGCGCGCGACGGATCACGATCTGCTGTCTGGCAGCGATCTGCTGCGGCCTCTGCTGGCGGCACTGGGCGGCTTCGGCGGCGGATTCGGAATCGAGCACTTGGGGCGCGACCGATCCGGCCTGGTCGCCGGACGGCGCAAGCCTGGCGTTCTCGCTGTTTGGAAGCATCTTCCAGGTGGACGCCGCCGGCGGGGAAGCCCGGCAACTGACGTCGGCGGAGGGCTACCACGCGCATCCGGCCTGGTCGCCGCGGGGCAACCAGATCGCGTTTATCAATGGGCGGCCGCCCGCCGGTCCGATGCCCCAGATCTCCGGGACGCTCAGTGTGCTGGATCTGGCGAGCGGCGAGGTGCGGGAGCCGCGGGCGCCGGCCCTCACGGCGGGCAACCCGGCCTGGTCGCCGGACGGGCGAAAAGTTGCGGTGGCGGTGGCCTCGGATAATGGCGCGGTGCTTCACGAGGTGGACGTGAGCACCGGCGCCGTGCGCGCGGTGCAAAGCGTGCCGCAAGGAGTGCGCAACGCCTCGGCGTGGATGAACGTGGCCTGGAGCAGCCGGAACGAGTTGTTCTTCAGCGCCTCCCGCGGCATGCCGCCCCGCAGCGAGGCGCACATTCCGGCGCCGCAGATCTGGCGGATGAAGGCGGGCGGTCCGCCGATCCTGATCCAGATGCCGATGACCCGCTACCGGGCCCAGGACATCGTCCAGCTCCATGGGATCTCGGCCTTGCCGGACGGCTCGGGCGTGGTGTACGCCGCGGCCGTGGTCAACGGCAAGGGCGACCACGAGCTGTATCGCGTGACGCAGGACAAGACGCAGCCGGTGGCGCTCACCCAAACCGCGAGAGATGAGCTGGCGCCGGCGGTGTCGCCGGACGGCCGCAGGATCGCGCACGTCTCCAACCACCTGGGCAACATCGATCTCTTCACCATGCCGGCCGGCGGCGGCGAAAAGCAGCACGTCCGGATCACCGGGCTGAAGTTCCGGCAGCTTTCGGGCCGCGTACGGGTGCGCGTGGAGGACGAGCTGGGGCAGCGGACGCCGGTCCGGCTCTACGTGCGGGCTTCGGATGGCAAGGCCTACTGCCCGCAAGGTGTGCAGATCTTCTACTACCCGCTCGAGCCGGCGGGTCCGCGCGAGGGATTCTTCGTCTCCAGCGGCGACGACACCTTCCCGGTTCCGGCGGGGACGCTCCGCCTGGCGGCTTTGAAGGGCGTGGAGTACGACCCTTCCGACCAAACCGTGGAAGTTCCGGCCAACGACACCGCCGAGGTCAGGATCTCGATGCGCCGCTGGACCAACTGGAACCAGCGCGGCTGGTATTCCGGCGAAAACCACTTCCATGCCAACTACAACGGAAACTACTACCAGCGCCCGAAGCAGTCGCTGGAGTGGCTGCAGGCCGAGGACCTGAACACGGCCAACATGATCGTGGCCAACTCGGAAGGCGCCTTCATTCACGACAAGGAATTCTTCACCGGCCAGCCCAGCCCGCTGTCAACGCCGCGCTACATCCTCTATTGGGGGCAGGAGTACCGCAACAGTTATCCGCTCGGGCACATGGCGTTCCTCAACATCCGCAAGCAGGTGCCGCCCTCGTTCACCACGGTGATTGGAAGCCATTCTCCCTACGACTTCCCGCTCAACACCATGGCCGCGATCGAGGCGCGCAAGCAGGGCGGGCTGGTGAGCTCGGTCCATCCGATTGCGGGCCTGCGAGACGTGTTCGACACGCAATTGGGGGCCAAGGAGATTCCGGTCACCGCGGCCCTGGGCGCTCTGGACTCGATCGACATCCTGCCGTTCGGCGAGGCCGCCTACGAGTTGTGGTACCGGATGCTGAACGCGGGCTTCCGCATCGCGCCGGGCGCCGGGACCGACGTGTTCACCAATTGGCGGGGCATCAATCGCATTCCGGGCGGCGCCCGGCAATACGTCGACGTGGGGTCCGCCATGACCTGGAGCCGCTGGGTGGAGCGGTACCGGGAAGGCCGCGACTTCGTGACCAGCGGCCCGCTGATGACCTTCCAGGTGAACGGCGAGCCGATGGGATCGGTGATTCGCGTTCCGAAAGGCCAGCCCTACCGGGCCAGGCTGTCGGCCGAGGTCACGGCGCGCACGCCGCTGCGGGTGGTGGAGCTGGTCGAAAACGGCGCGGTGATTGAACGCCAGGATGCACAGCCCGGCGCCCGCTCCCTGCGGATCGAAAAAGAAGTGGACGTGAGCCAGAGCCGGTGGTTCGCGGTGCGGGCCGCGGGACACCCGGCCCGCGGTCCGGGAGGGGACGCCATCCCCCGCGCGCACTCCGCTCCGGTCTACCTGGAGGTTGGAGGCCAGCCGGTACTGGTGCGAGAGGACCTCGAGCTGATGATCCAGTGGGTAGACCGGCTATGGCTTCTGCTGGAAGAGCGCAACAATTTCGGCTCGGCGGCCAACCGGGAGGCGGCGCGAAAAATGATCACGCAGGCGCGCGACCACTTCCAGAAGAAGCTGGCCGCCCTCGCTACGCCTTAGCCCCGGCCTCCGCGTTGACCCGATCGCGCAGCGCCTTCATGTACCCCAGCGTGTAGGACGTGTTCACGCCCTGATAGCCGCCGCCCGGAACGTGGTCCGGGATCACGATGCCGCCGAAGTTCGCTTCGCGTAGGGCGCGCATGACCTGGTACATGTCCAGGTAGCCGTTATCGACGAAAGTCTCGCGGAACTTGGGCAGCGGGCGGTCGACGTTGCGGAAGTGCACCTTGAAGATGCGCTTCCGCGGCCCAAACAGGAGGATCATCTCGACCGGGTCCCTGCCCATCATCTTGCCGCCCTCGCCCCAGGTGCCGACGCAGAGGCAGATGCCGAAATTCTCGCTGCCGGCGATCTTCAGGGCGCGCTCGAAGCCGGCCGCGTTCCGGAAGATGCGCGCCACGCCGCCCAGCGTGTCGACCGGCGGGTCGTCCGGATGCAGCCCGATGCGCACGCCCGCCTTCTCGGCCACGGGCATCACCGCGCGGATGAAGGTGGTGAAGGTCTTCCAGATATGGTCGTCCGTGTAGGTCTTGCCGTGCGATAGCGGCAGCCGGCGGGCGACTTCCAGGTCGAACTCGCGCGTCGGCGCGCCGCCGCGGGTGGTGGTAATCGCGGTCTGGTAGTAGCCGGGGACCTTCTGGACCTTGATATTGGCCATGTGGGCGTAGGTGGTGTAATGGATTCCGGCCCGGCCCAGGTTGGTCAGGTAGGTCTTGTACTGCTCGATCTTGGTTTCCACTCCGTCCAGCCCGAGCACGATGGTGGGATCGCAGTGCAGATCGAGGATGCCGATGTTGTAGACTTCCACGCCCTGGGCATCCAGCCGCCGCTTGGTCTGCATCATCCATTCGAAGGTGGCGTCCTCGATGCCGGTCCAAATGGAAACGGCGTCGACGCCGGCGTGGCGCAGCATGGCCAGGTCGTCGTCAGTGGGCCGGGGGGTGAACGAGACGCCCAGCTTGATCCCGCTCTTGGGCTTGTCCTCGCCCAGGGCCAGCGAAAGCAGGCCGGCCATGGCCCCGCCGGCGCCCCATCTGACGAAAGCTCTTCGATCGAGTGTCATGGCTACGGTCATATAACGGTCGGGCCAGGTTGTCAAGGCTTATCCGGCTCTTATCCGGCCTATCTTGACATCCCCCCGGCCTTGCTGCATAATTCAGGTGGGCGAACAAAAGGCGAATATGGTTGCTTCTTTGACTCACCTCCTGAATCCCCCAACCCTCCGCCGGCAGGACTTCCTGGGCTGCTCCGGCCTCCAGTTCCCGCGCGGGGCCCTTACCGAGATTTACGGCCCGGCCTCGTCCGGTCGCACCAGCCTGTTGTTTTCGCTGCTGGCGGAGGCGGCGCGGACCCCGGAGGAATTGTACGTCCTGGTCGATACCCAAGACGCCTTCGACCCTTCTTCCGCCGCCGCGGCCGGGGTGGCGCTCCACCGCCTGCTGTGGATCCGCTGCCAGGGCAATGCCGAGCACGCGCTGCGCGTCACCGATCTGCTGGTGCAGGCGGGCGGTTTCGGCCTGGTGGCGCTGGACCTGGCGGATACGCCGCCGCGGACCGCCCGGCGCATCTCGCTGACTTCCTGGTACCGGCTCCGCCGGGCGGTCGAGCCCACCCGCACCCTGCTCGTCGTGCTCGGCCAGGAACCCTACGCCCGCCAATGCGCCTCGCTGTCATTAGAAACCCAGCGAGACCAAATCCACTGGTCCGGCGCCCTGCTGAACTGCGTGAGATGGCGAATTGCGCACAAAAAACCTCTAGGCAGCGCCTGCACCCTCTCCTTTTTACCGAGCCACTAGCCCGATGTTCGCCTGTATTCACTCCCCCGGCATCGCCGCCTCCGGCATCGCCGAGGAATTCTCCCCGCGCCTGGAGACGCTGGACCCGGCGACCGTGGTGCTGGACGTCTCCGGCCTGGACCGCCTGCTCGGCCCGCCGGAGAAGATCGCCGCCGCCATCGCCGCCCGAGCCGGCCCGCGGGCGCGCATCGCCCTGGCGCCGAATCGCGAGGCCGCCATCCACGCCGCGCGCGGATTCCCCGGCCTCACCGTGATCCGGCATGGCCAGGAGGCGGCCCTGCTGGGCAGCCTGCCGGTGGAAGTTCTGACGCCGCCGCCCGAGCTCCTGGACACGCTGGATCGCTGGGGCATCCGCACGTTCCGCGACCTGGCCGCGCTGCCCGAGGTAGGGGTTGCCGAGCGGCTGGGCGCCGAAGGGGTGCGCCTGCAAAAACTGGCGCGCGGCGAAAGCGGCCGTCCGCCGCGGCTCGCCGATCCGGCGCCGGTCTTTGTGGAATCCCTCGAGCTCGATCATCCCATCGACTTACTCGAGCCGCTCTCCTTTGCGCTCTCGCGCCTTCTCAACCAGCTCTGCGCGCGTCTGGAAGAGCGCGCTCTGGCCGCTCTGGAGCTGCGCCTGACGCTGCGATTGGAAACCCAGGCGGAACATGCGCGCTCCCTGCGGCTGCCCGTGCCGATGCGCAACCCGATCACCTTCCTCAAACTGCTGCATCTCGACTTGACGGCGCATCCGCCCGGCGCTCCCATCGTGGCCATCGCGCTCGCCGCCACGCCCGCCAAGCCGCGCGCCATCCAGGACGGATTGTTTCTTCCGCCCTTTCCGGAGCCGGAGAAACTGGAGCTGACGCTGGCCCGCATCGCCGCCCTGGTGGGCGCCGGGAACGTGGGGTCGCCCCAGCTTGTCGACACGCACCGCCCGGGCGCATTCCACTTGGCCGAGTTCCGTGGGGCCGCTCCCCGGCCGGTCCCCCACAACCCGGCCCAGCTCGCCTTCCGCGTGCTCCGGCCTCCGCTGCCCGCGACCGTGCAACCTGCCTCCGGCACGCCCGCCTTCGTCTCCGCCCATGGCATCCGCGGCAAAGTGCTGGCCATCGCCGGCCCCTGGCGCACATCCGGCGACTGGTGGACCACCTCCCCCTGGGCGCGCGACGACTGGGACGCCGCCCTGAGCGACGGCGCGCTGTGCCGCATCTACCGCGAACACTTCAGTGGACAGTGGTTCGTCGAAGGCCGCTACGACTGACAATACTACGTATGAATCTGGTGCTACGATACGTATATGTCAAAGGTGACGTTGAGCGTCGAGCAGTCAGTCGTGGTGCGCGCCAAGCGTTATGCCAGAAAGCGAGGAACGTCGGTTTCGAAGCTGGTGGAAGCCTATCTGGATGTGCTCTCCGAACCCCTCTTGACCGGGAACGACCCTCCTGTCCTGCGATCCCTGCGGGGTACGCTGCGGAAGGCCGCTCCGGATAACTACCGGAAGCATTTGGCGAGGAAATACCGGTGAAGAGGGTGCTCCTCGATGTGAACATCGTGCTCGACGTGCTGCTGGATCGCGGGCCTCACGCCAAGGCGAGCGCCGCGGTCTGGGCAGCCATTGAGAGGGGGGCGGTCGAAGGAATGCTGGCCGCGCATGCCCTCACCACGATCCACTACCTGGTTCGCAAGGATCGGGATTCTCCAGACGCGCGCCGGACAATCGCGGCGTTGCTCCGGGTCTTTGCTGTTGCCGCGGTGGATGGCGCGGTCCTGCGGCAAGCCCTCCAATTCTCCTGGCCGGATTTCGAAGACTCCGTCACAGCGGCAGCCGCCCAGTCGGCCGGCTGTGACGCCATTGTGACCCGGGATCCGCGCGGCTTCCCCGGTTCTCCGGTACGGGTGCTGTTGCCGGAAGTCGCGGCAGCCCTCCTGGCCCAGCCCTGACGCCGCTCGCCGCCGGGTGTCGCTTCGGTAACAGGAAACGGCCGGGGCCGCGGGCTTCGCTATGATTGAATGAGTTCCATGAAGATCCTCGCCGGCCTCTGCTTGACCCTGGCGCCCTGGCTGGCGGCGCAACCGCCGGAGCAGAAGCCTGAGCTGACCTCGCTGCTGGGACGCCCGCTGTTCGCCCTGCCCGACACCACCGGCGAAGTCGCCAAGGCCTACCAGGCGTTGGCCGACGATCCGGACAACCTGGAGAAGCTACTGGAGACTGCGCGCGTGCGCGCCGCGCTGCAGCAGTTCCACTCCGCGATCGACATCTACACGCATTCGCTCGACAAGGCGCCCGAGGATCCACGGCTGTATCGCTTGCGCGGCCACCGGTTCATCTCGCTGCGGCGCTTCGACGACGCCATCCGGGATTTGGAAAAGGGCGTCCAATTGGCGCCGGCCAGCTTCGACATCTCCTACCATCTCGGGCTGGCCTACTATCTGCAAGGCGAATTCGGCAAAGCCGCCGACGAGTACGCGCGCTGCATGCGCATGAGCGACGGCAAGGAAACCATCCAGGACGCCGGGGGCGCGTTGCCGAAGGGCTACCGGAGTTGCGCGGACCTGAACGACGACGCGCGCGTGGCCATCGCCAATTGGCGCTACCAGGCGCTGCGCCGCGCCGGCCGCCCGCAGGAGGCGCGGCGCCTTCTGGACACGATTCACGAACGCATGCAGGTGTCCGAAAACACCGCCTACTACCGGGCGCTGCTGTTCTTTAAGAAAGTGCGCTCCGAGGAGCAGACCCTCGACAAAGAGCAACTGAAGGGAAACCAGTGGGTGACCGCCGGTTATCCGGTAGCCAACGCGCGCCAGATGCAGGGCGACTCGAGGGGCGCCTGTGTCCTGTGGCGCGAGATTGTGGATGGCTCCTACTGGGCGGCCTTCGGCTTCATCGCGGCGGAGGTGGAGCTGGCTCGCGGCCGGGCGTGCCGCTAGCCTCCGATATCTGGCGGTGCAGCAGCTCGAGATAGGCTTGCAGCAACGCGCGGTCGAGTGTCTCGGGATCGAGACTCACTTCACCATCCCCCACGCTTCACTTATCGGCGGGGCGGCAATAAAGTTGCGTGGCCCGGCTAGGCTTCCCAGTCCCCCGGCGACGTCGAAATGGCCAGCCAGCCGTAGGGGGGGATGGCGTCCATAGGCAGCCCATCCTGCCACAGCGAGAGCTGAAAGCGCACGGGCGCGCCTGAGCCGGCGCCGAGTCCATCGAGCGGCATCGCGATCTCCAGCACGTTGCGGTATTGGCACTCGATCCCCGAGGCTGCGGCCTCCACCACCCGCACGGCCCCTTGAGCGAAGCGAAACCGCGCCAGCGCATCCTGGACGTGGAGCCGGATCTCGGTCCCGGCCAGATCCTGCCCGGTGAAATCAAAGCGCAGATAGAGACGCTCTCCGTCGGAGCCGAAACGCAGCTCGCGCACCAGGAAGCGGCCTCCATGCATCGATCCGGAGCGCTCATCGGTGCGGTACAGGCCCGCGCCCAGCCACTCGAAATAGGAAGAGACCTCGCCATCGATGACCGCGCGCACGAGCCCCGACGGCTGGCGGTAGATGGTCTGGACCGCCGACTTCAGAATCGGCCGGGAAAGCTCCTCGGGCGGGCTGAGGCCGAGCGCCCGATAGACATTGGCCAGGTGGTCGCGGTACAGCCGGTCGAAATCGGCGCGTTGGAAGGTATTATGTTCCGGCCCGTACCACCAGCACCAGTCGCTGCCTTCCGCGATCAGGATCTCCTCATAGGCCAGCGCCAGGCTCTCCGGCGGGACCGCGGGCCCGGGGGCCGCGGCCGCGGCCGCCGCCTCGTACGCCTTCCGGGCGTTGTGGAGGTGCTCCCAGGCCTGGTTGTCCTCCTCCGCCCCGATCCACACATCGAAATTGGCGTTGATCCACGACCCCGGGAAGATGTGGTCCAACGGCTGGGAGGGGATGCGCACCAGCGCTTCGCTCACCGTACACGAGGTCATCTCGGGGTCTCGGGAGATTCTCCCGTAGAGCTCACGCAGGAAGGGCCGTCCGTTCTGCTCGAAATGCTCCCAGGCATTCTCGCCGTCCAGGATGATGGGGACCAGCGCGTCGCGGCCGGAGGCGAGAATCGAGTGGCAGTTATGACGGATGCGGTCGAGGAAGTCGGCGGCGGCCTCGGCGGCCCCCATCTTCGAGTAAACGAAGCCGATCAGATCGCTCAGGAAGTGATCCCGGAAGATGACGTGGAGCGCGCGGCCGTTCTGGCTCCACTGGTAGGGCCGGTAGGTCTCCTCGACGCCGGCGACGCGCCCCAGGGTGCGGCCCAGCACGCCGTTGTCGGTGGCGGCCCAGCGGAAACCGCACTCGGCGGCCAGTGTAAACGCTTCGTCGGAGACGGATCCTTCCGAGGGCCACAACCCGGCCGGCGCCGCGCCCAGATCCTGGGAAATGAAATCGCGCGCCATCTCAAGCTGGCGCCGCGCATCTTCGGGATGCCGGAACCGGCTGGGCAGGGTGGCGCCGGGACGCGAGACCCCCGCAATGTCCGAGTCGCACAGCAGCGGCAGGATGGGGTGGTAGTAGGGAGTGGTGGAGATTTCGATCTGGCCCGCGGCGGCCAGACGCCGGTAGGCCGGCAGCACCAGGCCCATAATCTCGCGCTGCTTCCGTCCGGCCAGCGCCTGATCCTCGGAGGTGAAGTCGCGGCCTTTCTCGACCAACGCCCGCACGCCGGGATCCCCAGTGAGAAACTCTTCGTCAAACCAGGCCACCTGAGACAGCACCTGCAGGTCGCGCAGCGCGCGGGGGCCAAAGAAGCGCCGCGCGCGGCCCGCGTCGGCGTGGGACGCCTGCCAGGCGTCGTGCAGCTCGCCGTAGCGCGGATAGCGGTAGATCAAGCGCTCGGGGTTGGCGTGGAACGAATTGTTAAGCAGGAACGCGACGTCGGCTTCGCTGAGCTCTTCGGCCGGCTTGAGCGCGCACTGCAGGAAGGGATCGGCCGCCACGCCGCGCGCGTACTCGTCCACTTGCACCATCATGGACGGCACCAGGTTGAAGGTCTGGCGCATGTCCGGAAACTCTTCGAGAATCCTCACCATTCCGTAGTAGTCTTTGAGCGCGTGCAGGCGCGTCCACGGCAGACGGTATTCCCCCGTGATCAGGTTCTTGTAGAACGGTTGATGCATGTGCCAGAGGAAGCAGAGGCAAACCATGGGAGGTGCGGTCTTCTTCCAGTGTACCTGGGAAGTCGCCCAGACGTTATAATTGCGAGAACACTTCCCCCATGGCGATCGACGACACCCTCTCCACCCTGATCGAATGCTTTCTGCTGGACGCCGGGAAAAAGCAGTGCCTGGAGGAGTTCACCGCTCGATATGCGGGGCGCACGGCCGGCTCGCGGCGTCTGGCGGCCGAGAACCGGCCGGCTTTCGCCGATCCTCCCAAGCCCATCCGGTTCCACCCGGCTCTCAAGGAGATCTGCTATCCGCTGGCCGTGGCGCGATGCCAGGGCGCCCGCTTCTGGGATGTGGACTCGAACGAGTATGCCGATTTCTCGATGGGCTTCGGATCGAACGTCTTTGGCCACAACCCCGGATTCGTGCAGGCGGCCTTGCGGGAGCAGATCGACCGGGGATTCCCGGTGGGGGTGCAGTCGGCGCTGGCCGGTGAAGTGGCGCGGCAGGTCTCGCAATTGACCGGGATGGAGCGGGTCGCCTTCTGCACTTCCGGAACCGAGGCCGTGATGACCGCCATCCGTGTGGCGCGCGCGGTCTCCGGGCGCGAGCGGATCGCCATGTTTCTAGGCTCCTACCATGGCCATTTCGATGGGACGCTGGCCGGCGTGAATGCGGCCGATCCGGCCGGGCCCGCGATTCCGCTGGGGCCGGGCATCCCCGCGGCGTTCGTCGAGAAAGTCCTGGTGCTCGAATATGGCGCCGCCGAGTCCTTGGAGATTCTCGCGCGGCAGGCCGGAGAGCTCGCCGCCGTTCTGGTGGAGCCGCTGCAAACCCGGCAGCCGCACCTGTCGCCGGGAAGGTTCCTGATCAAACTGCGGGAGATTACCCAAAGATCGGGCGCCGCCCTGATCTTTGATGAGATGGTCACCGGCTTCCGGATCGCCCCGGGCGGGGCGCAGGCCTGGTTCGGCGTCAAGGCCGACCTGGCCACTTACGGCAAGGCGATCGGCGGCGGGCTTCCGCTGGCGCTGCTGGCCGGCCGAGCCGATTACATGAATGCCATGGACGGCGGTCCCTGGACCTTTGGCGATGCTTCCCTCCCCCGCACCGACACGACCGTGTTTGCGAGCACCTTTGCCCAGCATCCCTTGAGTCTGGCGGCCGCGCGGGCCACGCTACGGAAAATGGCCGAGGCGGGGCCCGCGCTCCAGGACGGGCTCAACCGCCGGACCTCGGCGCTGATCGCGGAGCTCAACCGGGGCTTGGAGGCGGACGGGACCGCGCTGCGATACACGGGCTTCGCCTCCTTGTTCGCGCCGGCGCCCCCGTTCAATGGGGATTCCTCCCTGCCGATCCGGCTGCTGCACTACCATCTGGCCGAGCGGGGCGTCTTCCTGTGGGGATTGAGCGGGTTTCTTTCCACCGCTCACGGCGACGGCGAGATGGAGCGCCTGTGCGCCGCCTTGCGCGACAGTATCCGCGCTCTGCGGCAGGCGGGGTTCGAGCTTCGCGGCAAACCTCCCGCTTCAGCTCAGCCGGCGAAGACGTAGCGCGTACAGGTCCTGCTGCTCCACTTCCGAGGCGCGGCGGACCACTTCGGCGGGATCCTCCGGGACCTGAAAAAACCGCCCGCTCAGCCGGTCGGCCGCTCCCGAGGCCAGATACAACAGCAATCGGGACGCCGCGTCGGGCGGCACTGCCTGGCTCTCGACGAGATTCTTGAACCAAGGCAGCCAGCGCGTGGCGGCCTCCGAGGTCATGGCGCTTTCGGTCATGGCCGTCCGGACCGTGCCGGGGTGGATCGAGAAGGCCGCGACTCCGTGGCGGCGCGTCTCCGCGGCGAGCGTCTCGGTGAACCGGATCACCGCGGCCTTACTGATGGCGTACGCCGACATGTACGCCACGGGCATGGCGCCGGCCCCGCTGGCGACCGTAACGATGCGGCCGCGGCCGCGCGCGATCATGGAGGGCAACGCCGCGCGGCAACACAGGAACACGCCGCGCAGGTTCACCTCAAAGCCGTCCCACCACTCGGCCGGGTCGGCTTCCCAGATGGGGCCCAGGGCGCCTGCCGAACCGGCGTTGTTCACCAGCAGGTCGAGCGGCCCATAGGCTTGCTCGACCTCGGCCACCATCGCACGCACGGACTCCGGATCGCGGACATCCCCCGCCACGGACATCGCCGCGCCGCCCTGCCCCTGGATCAGCGCCTCGGTTTCCGCCAGTTCGCCGGCCGAGCGCGAGGTGACCGCGACGCGCAGACCCGCCTGGCTTAGCGCCTGCGCGAAGGCCCGTCCCAGGCCGCGACCGCCCCCTGTGATCAGGGCCACCCTGCCTCGGAGATCCTCAGCGTTCATCGCCCGCCTCTATTTACCGAAGTAACTCCGCACCGGCGCGGGAGGCTCGGTTCCCCGGATGGCGCGCCAGAGGATGTCGTTCAGCTCGTCGTCGTCGATGCGGTCTTCCTGGCTGAAGTCCAGCCGCGCGGAGCGGGCCGCGGTCGTCGAGACCGCCGGATTCCGTTCCTCCAGCGAAATGCGCGGCTTCTCGGCCGTGTACGGCGCCGGATCCGGCCGGGATTGGAAGGCAGCCCACATGGGCCGCGAGCCGGCATCGAAGCTGGTCATGGGGTGCATTCCCAGAATGAGCTCCATCGACCGCAGCATGGAGGTCGTGTTGTACATCGTGCTATCCACGCTGCGCCGCTTCACGTAAGGCGAGAGGACGAACGCCGGCGAGCGGTGGGAGTCCACATGGTCGGCGCCGTTTTGCGCGTCGTCTTCCAGCACGAAGATCGCGGTCTTGGCCCAGAAACGGCTCTTGGACACACCTTCCACCACCATCCCCAAGGCGTAGTCGTTGTCGGCCACGGCCGAGAGCGGCGCGATTCTGCCGGCGCTGGTGCCGGACGTGTGGTCGTTGCCCAACCTCATCAGGATCAGGCGCGGCATCTGACCGGACTTCTCGAACTCCGACAGGTCCTGGAGAAAGACTTTGGCTCGCTCGACATCCGGATACCCCAGATCGAACCCGCGATACCGCGGGTTGGTGGCGCGGCTCAGGACCGGATCGCGCACTCCTTCGATCTGCTCGCCGTTGGGAGCGGGCTCCTTGCGGTTGTTGACGAAATAGCCGTAGTTGCGAAAGGAGATTCCGGCCGAGGCGGCGTTGGTCCACAAGTAGCCGGCCGGCGGCGCGGCCGTAGGCTCCTGCCCTTCGTAGTCGTAGAAGCGGCGGCGTCCTCCGTAGCTGTTGGGCCAGAACTTTTGCACGTAGTCCGACGCGATGGCCGCCGTTGACCAATTATGCCCGTCGGCGCTGACGTCGGCGCTGACGTAGAAGTTGTCGAGCAGCACGAACTCGCGCGCCAATTTGTGGTGGTTGGGGCTCACCTTCTCGCCGAACAGCACCAGAGCTGGGTCCCCGTTGCCCTCCTTCATGTCGCCGAGCACCTGGTCGTAGGTGCGGTTCTCCTTCACGATATAGATCACGTGCTCGATGGGCGACGGATCGCCGGGCCGGGTGGGAACCGGATTCCCCGCCGGGACGCCGGCGTCATCCAGCTTGGCGTCGCGGTAGGCCGAGCAGGCCAGAGCCGTCTTGGTGTAGCGCTCCAGGGCCTCTTCGGTGAGCGGATCGACGAATGACGCGCCGCCCGTCTGGATCCGCCCCACGTACTCGACCGCCGCCACGCCCTGGTGGGAGGGCGTAGGGCGCCGGGTCGGATCCGGACCGCGGGGATTGGGCTTCGACCCCAAGCCGCGCCCGTTGAGCACCACCAGCTTTCCGCCCGCCAGCTCCCGCGCCGCGGTCGGATACCAGCCCACCGGCACGAAGCCCAGAACGCGGCTTCGCTCGGCCGAGATCGCGGCGACCGCCACCGCGTTGGCATCCGAGCAGACCGCGTACAGCCGCTTGCCGTCCGGGCTGAGCGCCAGAGCGCTGGGCGTCATGCCCACCGGCTGGCGCGGCGTCATCGCCATGTTGATGTTCTCGATCACGCGCAGTTCTTTCCCCTCGGTCACGCCGACCGCGTACACATTGTTGGTATTCGACGCGGCGATGAAAATCCGGGCGGTGAAGGGCGGCTTGCCCTCTTCGTCTTCCACCTTGCCGGGCGCCCACAGCATGTCGGTGGGATGCGGGCCGATACGCAGCGTGGCGATGCGCTTGCCGTCCCCGGCCTGGTAATGGCCGAGCGTGCCGTCGGTCCAACTGGTCACGAAGAAGGACTTCCCGTCGGGATGGAACAGGATCCGGTAGGGCCGCCGGCCCGTCTGGAACCGCTCGATCACCATTCCCGATTGCGGATTGATCGCCACCACCGAGTCGTTGTAGAGATGCGTGGCGTAGATGAGCCGTCCGTCCGGCGACAGCGCCACGTCGCCCACGAAATCGCGCACCGTTCGCGTGCCTTCCGGCACGACCGGGAAAGCGCGCGCGGGAGTCAGCGCGCCGTTGGCAAACTCGAATTCGAAAACCGCCGCGCGCGAGCCGCCGCCCACGTAGACACGATCCCCTTTGGGAGAGAACACCAGCCCCAGCCAGCCGTCGGCCACCGGGACCCGGCTCACTTCTTTCTCGGCGGCCACGTCCAGAACGCTGATCGACGGGGGATTGTAGCCGCCGTTGAGGACCAGCATCCACTTGCCGCCGGGAGACAGCGCGGTCGACATCGGAAAGGTATCGAGCGGCACTTGCTTGCCCGCCGGTTCGATCCGCCAGCCGCTCACCAGCAGGAATCCGCCGCCCGGCAGCGGTCCCACTCGCTCCCGAGGGGACGGCTGGGAGACCAGTAGCGCCGCCAGGGCGCTCAGAAGGAGAAGAGTAAGGGTTTTCATTCGGTGTACTTTTGTGCGATCGGGAACCGGCGTCCGATGCCGAACGCCTTGCTGGTGACCTTCAGGCCGGGCGCCGCCTGCTGGCGCTTGTACTCGTTGCGGTCGACCTTGGCGGCGACTTCGCGCACCAGATCCAGCGGCAGGCCCAGTGTGGCGGCGATCTGGTGAGGCGGCTGATACTCCTCGATGTAGGCGCGCAGAATCCGGTCGAGGACGTCGTATTCGGGCAGGGAGTCGGAGTCTTTCTGATCGGGCCGCAGCTCGGCCGAGGGCGGCTTCTGGAAGACCGATTCGGGGATTGCGTTGGCGTGCCGGCGGTTGGCCACGCGCGCCAATTGGTAGACCAGCGTCTTGGGCACGTCGCTGATCACCGCCAGGCCGCCGCACATATCGCCATACAAGGTGCAGTATCCCACGGCCAGCTCGCTCTTGTTTCCAGTGGTCAGCACCAGAGCGCTCCACTTGTTGGACAGCGCCATCAGCGTCACCCCCCGCAGCCGGGCCTGCAGGTTCTCTTCGGTGACGTCGCGCGGCGCGCCCGCGAACAGCGGATCGAGCGCCCGCAGGAACTCCTGGTAGACGCCGGAAATCGAAACCATCTCGAAACGGATTCCGAGATTCGCGGCCAGCGCCCGTGCGTCGGCCACGCTGTGATCGGAGGAAAACGGCCCGGGCATGCCCACGCCCACCACGTTGCCGCGGCCCACGGCGTCGACGGCGATCGCGGCGGTGAGCGAGGAGTCGATGCCGCCGCTCAATCCGATCAGCACGCGGCGGAAACCGCACTTGCGGATATAGTCGCGCGTGCCCAGCGCCAGCGCCTCATAGGCGGCTTCGCATTCATCCGGGAAGTTCTGGCGCGAGTCGCCCTCGCCGGTCTCGCTGTCGAACACGACCAGGTCTTCCTGGAACGACGCCGCGGAAGCGGCCAATTTGCCCGCGCCGTCCATCACGAAGCTGCTGCCGTCGAACACCAGCGAATCCTGCCCGCCCACCTGGTTCACGTAGACCACCGGGACGCCGTGCCGCTGGGCCGCCGCCGAGAAGATCTCGCGGCGCAGGGCCCGCTTGCCCATGTGATAAGGCGAGGCGTTGATGCTGATCAGGATCTGGCCGCCCGCCTGGATCATCTCCTCGACCGGATCGCGCTGGTAGAGACGCCGCTCCCAGAATTGCTTGTCATTCCAGGCGTCCTCGCACACGGTCAGCGCCACCTGGGTTCCCTCTAAGCGGACAAGCTGCTCCGATTGGCCGGGGAGAAAGTAGCGCGCTTCGTCGAAGACATCGTAGGTGGGCAGCAGCATCTTGTTCTGCCGGAACACCACCTTGCCCTCGCGCAGGACCGCCGCGCTGTTGGTGGCGCGCTTGCCGGTCTCGCCGGCCGCCTTCCCGGCATAGCCGCAAATCAGGGACAGCGGCAGCGATGCCGTCTCGCTCGCCAGCCGCGCCATCTGCTCCCCGGTCCGGTCCAGAAAGCTCGGCTTCTCCAGCAGGTCGCGCGGCGGATACCCGGTGACCGACAGCTCCGGGAAGGCGATCAGGTCCGCGCCGCGTCCGGCCGCCTGGCGCGCCGCCTCGACCATCCGGTCCACGTTGCCCGCCAGATCGCCGACCGTGGTGTTGATCTGCCCCAAGGCGATTCGCATGGAACCCTCTATTGTAGGAGGGTTGCGCGGCGGAGGCCAGTGGGCTGGTGAAGATCGCTCAGGTCGCCTTGGCGCTTGACGAAGCGGCTACCTATACGTCTTCTCAGAGCGCAGGAGGATTCTAACAACCGATATGGTTTTCTTCTTGTGGTCAGCGGTAAAGAGGATGCGATAGGAGCCGATGCGGCGGCGGAAGACCAGCTTCCATGCACGGCCTTTGAGTGTTTTCACATCACCTTGAAATGGATCCGCTTCCATTTCATGCAGTGCACGCCCAACGCGCTTCTGAACGTCGCGAGGCACACTCCGCAAATCTCTCTCGGCATCCTCTGTAAGCTCACAGACCCAGCTCATGCTTGATCTGGCTCCATGGCCGGGTCTTCCCTTCCCTTATTTGTCTGAGAGCATGCCGAACCTTCTTCGCCTCGTCAGGCGTCAAGGCGTCATCTGCATCAACCAGTTTCTTGGGCTTCATGGATACGCGGCCGCCTTCGGCCGTTACCTCCATAAAGTCCCCCTCCTTCAGCCGCATCACGTCGAAGATCTTCTTGGGAATGACGACTTGGCGCCGCTGACCAATGCGACTCAACGCCGCAGGCCCACTGGCGCCAGGAATCTCGATATTTCTGTTCGGCATGTATTCAGCTTAGCGTATATGCTGAATTCGTCAATTGAGGTGACCCCCGAGGGGTGCTCAAGACTGTACCAGCCCTTCTCTTCACTCCCCCAGCCTTATTGCTTATCGTCGCTTCGAATCGGCGGGGCTCCCACCTACTAGCCGAAGTTGTGGTTGAACGGGCCCCCGCTGAAAAGGCGGACCCTGTGCTACTCTTTTGACCATGCCGCTGATGTCCCGCCTGCTTCTCCCGGCCTGTCTCCTGGCCGCCCTGATCGCATTCAGCCAGGATCCGCCCGACGCCGCTAAGGCCGACGCCAGGAAGTCCGCCAAGAAGAAAGGGCTCCCGCTCAAACCGGAGCGTAAGATCGAGTTCACCACCGACGAAGCCACCTGGCTGGGCCTGGACCTCTCGCGCGACGGCAAGACCCTGCTCTTCGAAATCCTCGGAGACCTCTACACCCTCCCGGTCGAAGGCGGAACGGCCCAGCGCATCACCAGCGGAATGGGGTACGACACGCAGCCCGCCTTCTCGCCGGACGGCAAACACATCGCCTTTGTCAGCGACCGCGAAGGGTCCGACAATCTCTGGATCGCCGACGCCGGCGGGACCAACCCGAAGCAGCTCACCAAGGACAACCAGGGCGGCTACGTCTCCCCCTCCTGGACGCCCGACGGCGAGTACGTGCTGGTGTCGCGCCGGACGCCAACCAGCGGCACGCACGAGATCTGGATGTATCACATCCAGGGCGGCTCCGGCGTCCAGGTGACCAAGGCGACCACTGGTCCCCCGGGGCCGCCCACGCCGGGCGGGCCGCCCGTGCCGCGCTTGAACGCTCTCGGCGCCGCGGCCTCTCCGGACGGCAAGTACATCTATTACGCGCGCCGCACCGGCTTCTTCAGCTACAACGTCACTTTCCCGCTATGGCAGATTGTGCGCCGCGACCGCGTGACCGGCGACGAGGACGTGATCACCGAAGCCACCGGCAGCGCCATGCGTCCGGTGCTTTCTCCGGATGGCGGCCAGCTTGTCTTCGCCACGCGCCATGAAACCGAAACCGGTCTCCGCCTCCGCGATTTGAAGACCGGTGAAGAGCGCTGGCTGAAGTATCCGGTTCAGCGCGACGACCAGGAAGCGGTCGCCTCGCGCGACACCTTTCCCGGCTACGCCTTCACGCCCGACGGCAAGGAGGTGCTGGTGACTTACGGCGGCAAGATCCACCGCGTGCAGGTGGCTACGGGCGAATCCAGGGTGGTGCCCTTCACCGCGCAGGTCTCGGTCGACCTCGGCCCGCGGCTCGAATTCAAGTCGCGCGTGGAAGAGGGGCCGGTCAAGGCTCGCCTCATCCAGCGCGCCTCGCAGTCTCCCGACGGCAAGCGACTGGCCTTCTCCGCGCTGCGCTACCTCTACACCATGGACCTGCCCTCCGGCGCGCCGCAACGTCTCACCACTGTCGCAGCGGCCCGCGAGTTTGAGCCGGCCTGGTCGCCCGATGGCCAATGGATCGCCTACACCACCTGGTCCAACCAGGGCGGCCACATCCACAAGGTGCGCGCTGACGGCCAAGGAGCGCCCCAGCGCCTGACCGCCGCTCCGGCCTACTACACCGACCCCGCCTGGTCCCCGGACGGCCAGCGCATTGTGGCTCTCCGCTCCCGCCGCCAGCTTCAACTGGAATCCGAGCGCGGCGGCGCTGGCGGCGATGTCGTCTGGATTCCCGCCTCCGGCGGCGACGCCAGCCTGATCGTCCCGGCCCGGGGACTGGGCGGCCCGCACTTCGTCGCCGGGCAGAACGATCGCGTCTACTTCTACTCCTCGCAGGGCCTGCTTTCCATCCGCTACGACGGCACCGACCGCCGCACGCATCTCAAGGTCGTGGGAAAGAGCCTGGGCCCGACGCCGCTTCCGGCCTCGTCGGTCCGGATCAGCCCCGACGGACGCCAGGCCCTGGCCGTAGTCGCCAATCAGCTCTACCTGGTGCTGCTGCCGCAACCGGGCGGCGAAGCCCCAACTGTCAATGTCAGCTCGCCCTCCGTGCCGGTGAAGAAACTCACCGATATCGGCGCCGACTCCATCGCCTGGGCCGACGGCGGCAGGACCGTCACCTGGTCGCTGGGATCGAGCTTCTTCCGCCAGCCCGTCTCCACCGTCGTCTTCGATCCGGAAAAGAAGGAGGGCGAAGAGTCCACGGCGGAAGCCAAGCCCGAACCCAAGAAATCGCCGGCCGAAGAGATTGCCGTCGCCGTCGAGCGCCCGCGCGCCAAGCCGTCCGGCACGATGGTCCTGCGCGGCGCGCGCCTCATCACCATGAAGGGGGATGAAGTGATCCCCGACGGCGACATCGTCGTCACCGGCAACCGCATCGCCGCCATCGGCAAGCGCGGCGCGGTCGCCATCCCGGCCGGCGCCAGGATACAGGACCTCAAGGGCGCCACCGTCATGCCCGGCATCGTCGACGTCCACGCTCACTGGCGCGTCCAGCGCAACGTGCTGGAGGAGCAGAGTTGGAGTTTCCTCGCCAACCTGGCCTACGGCGTCACCACCGGCCGCGATCCCCAGACGATGACAAACGACATGTTCGCCTACCAGGACCTGGTCGACACCGGCGAGATGCTCGGCCCGCGCGCCTTCTCGACCGGCCCCGGCGTCTTCTCCAACACCGACTTCCAGTCTCTGGACGAAGCCCGCAACACCATCGCGCGCTACCGGAAGTACTATCGGACCAACACGCTCAAGTCCTACATGGTGGGCAACCGCAAGCAGCGCCAGTGGGTGGTGGAAGCCTGCAAGGAGCACGGCATCATGCCCACCACCGAGGGCGGGCTCGACCTGAAACTGGAGCTCACGCACGCCCTGGACGGCTTCAGCGGAAACGAGCACAGCCTCCCCATCGTGCCCCTGTTCAAGGATGTCGTGGAGTTGTACTCCAAGTCCGGCATCACCTACACCCCGACTCTGCTGGTCGCCTACGGCGGGCCGTGGGCCGAGAACTACTTCTACGAGACCACCGAAGTCTATGGCGACCAGAAGCTGAAGCGGTTCTTTCCGCAGAGCGTCCTGTACCGCAGCACCGCGCGGCGCCCGTGGTTCCGCAAAGAGGAGCACGTGTTTCCGAAACTGGCGGCCGAGGCCGCCAAGATCGTCCGCAACGGCGGCCGTGTCTGCATCGGCGGCCACGGCCAGATCCAGGGCATCCAGTGCCACTGGGAGATGTGGGCGCTGCAAAGCGGCGGCCTGGCCAACCACGAAGTGCTCCGGGCCGCCACCCTTCACGGGGCCGAAGCCATCGGCTATGCCCAGGACCTGGGCAGCCTGGAAGAGGGCAAGCTGGCCGACCTGATGGTCCTCTCCAAGAACCCGCTCGAGGACATCCGCAACACCAACACGATTCGCTACGTGATGAAGAACGGCGAGCTGTACGACGGCGATACGATGAACCAGGTGTGGCCTCAGCAGCGGCCGCTGCCCGAGCAGTGGTGGTGGGCGGATAAGCCGTAACGTCGCTTCGCCCGGCCGTCGCGGGGCGTGGCGCGGCGAGTGAGTCGTCTCGACAGCGTTGAAAAGGCAAAAGGCAAAAATCAAAAGGCAAAAGTGATTCGGAAGAACACTTTAATTATTCCGCCGCTGCGCCGTTCGCCGCGCGTGACGCGGCGACTGAGTCGACCGCGAAGCGAAAAAGGCAAAAGGAGTAACGTGTTCTCCCGAATCACTTTTGCCTTTTGATTTTTGCCTTTTGCCTTTTGCCTTCTTTCTTCCCTACTCCGCCGTCGTCGGATCGATCATCGCCTTAACCTCCGAGATCCGTCCCACGGGAAACCCGCCGCGCTGCGCGTGTTCCCGGATCAGGTCCTGGTTGGGCGAAATATAGACGCAGTACACCTTGTCGTCGGAGACATAGCTCTGCAGCCACTGGATCTGTGGCCCCAGGCCCTCCAGCACGCTCCGGGACTTCTGAGAGATCGCACGGAGCGTCTCGGCGGGCAACTGTCCGGCCCCCGGCAAATCGCGTTCAATGACGTATTTTGGCATGGTTAGTTCTCCTGTGTTTGAAGTGGATCCGGCCCGATCACCAGGTCCGGCCAGCAGACCTCTTCGGACGTGGGGCGCGGAAAGCCCAGCGCCGGGGCTGCCGGAGCGGGCGTCAAGAACTTGGGATCGAGCGCGCGCGCGATCTGGTCGCGCAGATCTTCCAGGTGCAGGCGCGTGGTGCGGTCCGT
The DNA here is from genome assembly GCA_016178945.1 of Acidobacteriota bacterium. Taxonomy (GTDB): domain Bacteria; phylum Acidobacteriota; class Terriglobia; order Bryobacterales; family Bryobacteraceae; genus JACOSH01. The sequence continues at coordinate 2,269 of JACOSH010000161.1, read as the reverse complement.
CACCTTCGGCAGCGCGCCGGCGATCTCCGCGCCGATCGAGCGCAGCTCGCCCCGGAACAGCGGACGCTGGTCGTCGCTGGCGGCGCCGCGGCCATTCAGCCGGTCCGACAGCATCTCGACATACAGCCGCTGGAGGTTGCGCCGGTAGGCGTCGACGGGCGCGGCCACGGCCAGCTCCGAAAAGGCGCCGCTGCGCAGATCGCTCAAGAACCGCACCGGGCCGTAGGCCTTGGCCCCATCCAGGGCGGACTGCTCGGTCAGGCGGCGAAAGCGCGGGTCGCCCAGCAGGTTCGCCAGCACCTGCCGCTGGGCATTGCGAATCCGGTCCAGCACGCCGATCGCCTCCACCCGCCGCAGAATCTCCGGCCGGATGAACAGGGTAGGCGTGGCCAGCGCATTCTCATTGATGAACTTGACCGCGGCGGCTTGCTTGTCGGCCCCCACCGGCGTGAACAGCACCCCCTCCTGCCCGGCGTGTTTCTGCTGCGAATGGAAACCGCCCACCAGCCCGGCCACGTGATTCATCTCCCGGACCCACTGCCCGATGACACGGCCGTACATGTCCTCCAGATCGTCGTAGGGCTTGCCCTTTTCCGGCACCGCCGTCAGCAGCAGATCCATCACGCGCCCCAGGTTCTTCACCCCCAGCGCGGTGGCGCGCACCGGATCGGCATCGCCGACCGCCTCGGTATTCACGCCCGGATCCGAGCCCATCGACTTGACCGTGGAGAAGCGCAGCCACGGCGTCGTGTCCTGCGCCTTGACGATCCACTCGTTGAGCGTGGCGCGCTCCTCCTCCGGCGATTTCGAGCCGGGGATCGGCTGGTAGCCCCACTGGATCACCCATTTGTCGTAGGGGCCGATAATCGGGACCAGGTCCTTCGGATCGATTCGGTCTTCCGGCTGCGCAACATAGTTGAAGCGCGAGTAGTCCATCAAGGTCGGGGTATGGCCCATCTGGGCGACCCACTGGCGGTCCCGGATTTTCTCGAACGGATACAGCGAGCTGGCCTTCATGTTGTGCGGCAGCCCCAGCGTGTGACCGATTTCATGCGCCACCACGTATTCCACCAGCCGGCCCATCAGTTCGTCGGGCAGGGGCAGCTTGCGGGCGCGCGGGTCGAGCGGGGCAGCCTGGATGAAATACCAGCTCTTCGCCAGGTTGAGCACGTTGTGATACATCTGGATGTCGGCGTTCAGGATCTCGCCGGAGCGTGGGTCGCGGATGTGCGGACCCATGGCGTTCTCGATGGTAGAGGGCTGCCAGCGGATCACGCTATACCGCGTGTCCTCCGGGCTCCAGTCGGGGTCTTCGGCGGGAGTGGGCGGATCTTTGCACACGATGGCGTTCTTGAAGCCGGCCGCCTCAAACGCCGGCCGCCACGACTCGACTCCCTTCTTGATATAGGGAATCCACTGCGTCGGCGTGGCCGGGTCCACGTAGTAGGTGATCGGCTTGACCGGCTCGGAGAGGGCCGCCGACGGGTCCTTCTTTTCCAGACGCCATCGCGAGATATAGGCGCGGCGCGAGGCGCGATGCTCGCCGGCGCCGTAGTCGAGCTGCCGCACGCTGAAGTAGCCCACCCGTTCGTCGTGGAGCCGCGCCTTCATGGGCGTCTCCGGCAGCTTGACCATGCTGTAGTGCATCACCAGCGTGGCGCTGCCCGGACGCATGGCGGTCGAGAACGGATTGGGCGGCGGCTGGGGTGCGCCGAAGCTCGGCGCCTCCACTGGCGAGGTGTAGGTCTGGGTCGCCTCCACCTCCAGGTTGGTCGGATAGGCCTTGGCCCGCTCCAGGAAAGAGCGCGCCGCGTCGAAGCCGCGGGCGCGGAGGATCGGGCGCGGGCTGAACTCCGAGACCTCGGTGGTGAATAGCCGCGTGACGTCGATCACCGGCGCCTCGTCCTTGCCGGACGCTTCCACGTTGAAGGCCATGATTACGGTCGGATTGCTGATGGCCTCCACGTTGCGCGAAATCGGATTGGTCTTGTCCGCCACCGCTTCGTAGGAGACGCCGCGCAACAGGACCCGGTTGTCCTTGCGCTCCCAGCGCACCACGCGGTTGCCCACGGTATAGCCCGTGTAGGCCACGCCAGGAGCGGTGCGCGCGATCGAGGTCACCCAAAGAAACTCCTTGCCCAATTCCGTGGAAGGAATCTCGTAGTAGAGCTTGCTCTTGATGCGATGGACGGTAAAGACGCCCTGCTGGGTCTTGGCCTCCTTGGTGATCACCTTTTCATAGGGCCGGGGCTCCGGCTCGCGGGCGGAG
>JACOSH010000244.1 GCA_016178945.1 Acidobacteriota bacterium | reverse complement strand
TGAGACAGTCTAACGCTTCCCGGCTGCGCTGGCCGGAGCAGAGGCATCGCCGGCCCCGGCGCGAGTCTCCGCGCTCTCATTTGCCGGAGGCAGGACCGCCGCGGCTTCATGATGCAGCTCGCCGATCTCTTCGAACTCCCGGGTGCGGTGCAGGGAGAAGTACACGGCCAGCAGCGTCACCATGGCCAGCCCTAACAGGGACATGAACGCGATGAGGCGGCTGACGGCGCGGATAGGCGCAAAGGCCTCGTAGGCGTCCTGGCAGACCAGGACGAACCAGCCCAGGTTGCGGTAGTCGCGGCGCAGGCCGGTGTCGGCGAATCCGATCAGCGTGCGGGCGCCTCCGCGCAAGTCGGAGACCACATAACCGGTCTGCAGCCCCTGGAGCGTGGTCATGCGTTCCTGAGCGGCGGCGTACTCGTCCGATTTGATCTTCATGTCCAGCGTGACGCCGGGCGCCGCGATCACGGTGCCGTCGTCCTTGACCAGCAGGGCGCGGCCCGTGCGCCCGACCTGCGCGCGGGTGACGATGGGGGCCAGGCTGGAGACATCCACCAGCGCATCGAGCGTTCCGATGAAGCGCGCGTTTTCGTCCAGCACCGGCACGCCCACGCCGATGTAGCTGGACTTGGTGACTTCGTCGTACAGGATGTCGGTGAGGCTCACCGCGCCGCGGCCTTGCGCGTAGATGTTCAGCCAGTATTCTTCATCGGCCTGGTAGTAGTCCAGCGTGCGGTGCGTGGCGGCGATGGTGGCGCCCTTGGCGTCGGTGACGGTGATGCGGAGCAGACGCTGATCCAACTCGCGCTGGCGGCGCAGCGAGCGGGAAGCGGCCGAGGAAAGGACCTCCTTCACCTTGGCGTCGGCGCCGCCGGCGATCCACTCCTTGTCGATTTTCTGGATGCGCCCGGCGATGGCCGCGTCGGGCATCCCTTGCCAGGAGCGGTTGCCGGCCTCGGCCGCATCGACCACGGTGGAGCCGGCGGCGATGGCGGCCACGTGCCGCACCAGGTCGTGGATGGTCTGCGAAATCTCGGCGGCGGTGCTTTCGCCGATGGCCTTGAAGTGGCTCCCGATGGTCTTTTCCAGCGCATCCTGGCTGTGGTTGAGGCTGTAGAAGCCGGCCAGGCTGACCGGCAACAACGTCAGCGCCAGCCCGATCAGCAGCTTGCGGAACGGGACACGGAATTCCAACCTTTCTTGCGGCATGACACGACTCCTTCAAGTTTGGGGTTGAGGGAGACCGCACGGGTGAACAAGCCCCCGCGGGTGGAAGGGACCGGAATGGGAAAGCAGTACGCACTTCCCCACCTCTCGTGCATATTGTATATCAGTTGGTCAGTTCGTCAGTAGGTCAGTTGGCCGGTCTCGATACCGACGAACTGACCTACTTCTGTTGTACAGTACGGACATGAACACCACTTCGACTACCCGGCGCGGCTTCTTGGGCGGCGCCCTGGCACTGTCCAGCGCCTCGACACAGGCGGCTCCCGAAGGGAACGGCCTGAAGTTGGGCGTAGCGACCTATTCTCTTCGCAAGCTGTCGCGGGCGCAGGCGCTGGCCGCGATCCAGGAGCTGCGCAGTCCCTACGTGAGCATCAAGGAGATGCATCTTCCGTACAAGGCCACCGCGGCGGAGCTGGCCGCCGGGCGCGGTGAGTTCGAAGCGGCGGGCTGCAAAATTCTGAGCGGCGGCAACAACAGCATCCAGGTGGATACCGACGAGGACGTGCGCAAGTTCTTCGAGTACGCCCGGCAGTGCGGAATGCCCATGCTGGTGATCGCGCCCACGGCTCAGACCCTGCCGCGCATCGAGAAGTTCGTCAAGCAGTACGACATCAAGGTGGCGATCCACAACCACGGGCCCGAGGACAAGCATTTCCCCACGCCGCAGAGCGTGCTGAAGCTGGTCAGGAACATGGATCCGCGGGTGGGTTTGTGCATCGACGTTGGGCACACGGCGCGCACCGGCGTGGACGTGGTCGAATCGATCCGCGAGGCCGGCCCCCGGATTCTGGACATGCACATGAAGGACCTGCGCGACTTCTCCGGCAAGGCCACTCAGTGCGCGGTGGGCGAGGGCAAGATGCCGGTGGTGGAGATCTTCCGGCAGTTGATCCGCATGAAGTATCAGGGCGGAGTGATGCTGGAATACGAGATCCACGAGAACAACCCGCTGCCGGGGATGAAGGAATCCTTCGCCTACATGCGGGGTGTTCTGGCGGGATTGAAGGCGTGAAGAGACTGCTGGCCGGGCTGCTGCTGGCTTCCGCCGTGGAAGCGCGGCAGCCCTTCTTCGACCGCACGCATCCGTCGAAGATTTTCGGACAGGAACGGCGCTACCGGATCTTCCTGCCGCCGGAGTACGAGAGCGGCGGCAAGCCGTACCCGGTGATCTACTACTTTCACGGCCACAGTGATCGCTACACGCTGGAGAAATACGACGACGGCAAGGACACGGTACCCAAGATCGCGGCCTTCGCCGCCGCGCACGACGCGATCGTGGTCGCGGTCGACGGCTATGTGGCCCGCGACTACACCGGTTTCTATGGCGGATCGCCTTGGGATATCCGCGAGGAAGGCGGCGAGTACGACTTCGGCTTGTACTTCCAGGAGCTGGTCCGGCACATCGATGGGACCTATCGGACCCGGACCTCCCGCCGCTACCGGGCGACGTCAGGGCTGAGCATGGGCGGTTTCATGAGCCTGTACCTCAGCGCCCGCTACCCGGACTGGATCGGCAGCGCTTCGTCGTTCAATCCCGGACCGGAGTTCTACGCCGGCGAAAAGGGACGCCGCGTGCTGTGGCGGCCCAAGGACCATGTGGCGAACCACTCGCGCACGATGGTGCGGCTGATCCGGGCCAGCGGCGACTACATCAGCCAGTATCACGAAGAGACTCGCGACGCCTACGCGCGGGCCGGCGAGGTCGACTTCGAGTACCGGCAGGATGAGTATCACCGGCACTGGGCGACCTCGATCGGCGAGACCTTCGAGTTCCACCTGCGGGCCTTTGCCAACCCCGCGCTGGACAATGTTCCGGAGACCTGGAGCCATTCGAATCCCTACGCGGAGTTCGCGGTGTGGAATTATCGCGTGAAGGCGGAAGGCGGGGAGGCCGGCATCACCTGCCTCCAGGACGTAAGCCAGGGGGGCTTTCGCGTGACCACGCGCCGGTGGGCGCCGGACGGGCCGGCGATGCCCGAGCGCCGGATCACGATCACGACTGCTCCCCTGTATCAGGCGCAGGCGCAGTACCTGGTTCTGGACCGCAATCTGGCGAGCGGCGCCACTTCCAGGCAAACTACCCGCGCCGATTCCGAGGGCCGGATCACGGTGACGTTGGATGGCGCGGGCCATCAGATAAGCTTCGCCGGACCGGGCGCGGGCGCTCAGCCGCCGGTGCTGCTCCCGCTGACCGCCAAGGACAAACTGCGCCTGCCTCCCGGGCAGGAGGTGAAGCTGCCGGTCCGGATCTACAATCCGCGCGCGACCGCCATGGAAGATGTCCGCGTGACGCTCTCGAGCGAGTATCCGACCGTCGAGCTGCTGTCGGCGACGGCCGCCATTCCGAGGCTCGAGGCGGGCGAGTCGGCGGATCTATCGAAGGAGATGCGCGTGCGGTTTGCCGCCGGCGGGGGATACTTCGCGCCGGCGCGTCTGGAGCTGAAGCTGGTGTACGACGGGTGGCATTCGGTCACCGGTAACGTCGATGTGCTGGTGATCCCGGAGATCGTGCCCGCCCCGGACGAGGTCCTGATTCTGGATGGCCGCACCGCAACCCTGAGCGTCTTCCGGCAGAGAGGGAATCAGGGCGGCGGCGGGCCGGTTTCCCGCACCGTGACCGAGGGGAAGGGCAACGGCAACGGCGTGCTGGAGCCGGGCGAGGAGGCCACCATCTGGGTGCGGATGAAACAAGGGATGGACCCTTTCGACAAGAACACCTGGCGGCGGGCGAAAGTCTACTCGGATTCGCCGTGGATTGAAGAGATCGGCGATATCCAGGAGCAGAAACAACTGGAGTGGACCAGCGCCAAGGAGCGGACCAGTCTCCTGCGCCTGTCGGCGGACGCGCCGCCGGGGACGCGGATCCCGCTGTTGCTCGACAACGAATCGTGGAGTTACGCCTTCACGCCGGAAGTGCGGTACGGGAAGGAGAAGCTGTATCAGGCCTTCCAGCTTCACACCCATCATCTGCACCGCCACGAGGCGCGGGTGGGCGGCGGGAAGTAGCGGCTCCTTAACCGAAGATTTCGGCGCCCGGGATCTCGATGCTGAGCTCCGGGATCTGGAAGGACGAGACCTCTACGAGGCCCGTCGTGTATACGTAGAGATTCCGCGACTCGGGATTCACCAGCCAGACGTGAGCCACTCCCCAGAGGCGGTATTCTTCCAGCTTCTCCAGAGTCTCGGTGAGCCGATCGCCGGGCGATGTAATCTCGATCGCAATCAGAGGGGGCTGAGCCGGGACCGGGTCGGACGGCTCTTGTCCGGCGAATATCGACACGTCGGGAATGCGAACCCGTGTCTCCGCCACACGCGAACGCATTTCGGTACGACCGTGCAACGAGTGGGTCTTACTGAGGGCGAAGAAGATCCCCGCGATCCGCCATTGCGTCCTGCTGTGCAGATTGTTGGGCAATGCGCGCTCCAGGATCTCGCCGTCGACGTACTCCCGGTCCAGTCCTTCGTAGCTGGTCCGAAGATACTCATCCAGCGAAACCATGACTTTGGCCGCCATGTCCTCAATTGTATCTTGCCCGAAAGACTGGATGGGTCAATGGCGAGCTCGCTGACTCCCGAGGAGGGCCACAACATCCAGCGCCGGACCGTCTCGGGATCCCGGCCGGCTCGATGCTGAACTCCGGGATCTTGCGCCAACTTGCGATGTGGACTAGACTGTGGAAAGAGGTCCACAGGATG
>JACOSH010000194.1 GCA_016178945.1 Acidobacteriota bacterium | reverse complement strand
TTCCGGAGGCCTCGGAACGTCGAATCCAGCCTGGCCCGTGCTCTCCCAGCCGTAGCCCTGCCGGGCGTTGAATTGCGTGTCCGCGGTGACGCGGATGAATCCGGGCGCGACCGGCGACTGGCCGGTCCCCATGTCGAAGCGGAGCGTGGCCGCCCAGAGGCCGCTCGTCAGTCCGGCCAGCAGCAGGAAGCGCGAAAACATGTTCCAGAGTATACCGCTCAATTGGCCGCGCCGAAGGCGAACATCTCCAGCGGCTCTTCGCTGTCGCGCAGCAGGCCGTGCATCTGGCCGGGCCGCACGATCATGCCTTCAAAGGCCCGCAGGCGGCGCAGCTCGACCGTCATGGCCGTGCCGTCGAGCGGAATGGCGTCGATGACCACGCCCAGGCCGCTGCCGCGCGCCACCCAGAAAGCGTCGAGAAAGTCCTTGTGCCGATGAATGCCGATGCTGGCCGAGGGGCCGAAGCGAACATACTGCATGTACTTGGCCGGGAAGAATCGCTCCACGGTGGGCGCGGCGGCCGGCTCGCCCGACGCCAGCGGCCGGCCCGCGGCGACCTGCCGCAGGATGTGGTCCGGGTCGTTCGATTCGGCGTTATAGAACAGGATGCTTTCGGTCGCGCCGGTGCCGCCGTGGGGATGCGGACTCGAGCGGTCGGAGCGGAAGGCGTCAAAGCCGCGGCGGATCATCTTGTAGGCGACCGTGTGGGGCCCAGCGACCGGGCCCGCGGGTCCAGCCAGCGTAAAGGAAATGCGCGCCGCGCGAAGGGGATGGTTGATATCGTTCGGATCGCCGGCCTCCCACATCGTGCCTTTCACGCGCGCAGGCCGATAATCGAGCGGATTTCCCGGGGGAAAAGCGGGATCCAGCACGATCCGTCCGCGATCGGCATCGGCTCGCAGAGAAGGCGGCAGCGCGGCAGCGTCCGGCAGGTTCCAGAACTCGACCGAGTAACCTCCGTCTTCCGCGCGATAGGGGAACGGAACTTTCCGGCTGATGGCGTTCACCTTCACTTCGAGCGTGAGCGGCTGTCCGCTAGGCGCTGTGTACCCGATCTTGAGGAAGTTCCGGGCCGCGCCGCCCACTTGGAGGAGTCCCTTCACCACGAAATAGTCGCCGAGCTGATAGGTGCGCAGGGCCTCCTGCGTGGACGCCCGGCCGTCGTGCGGAATCGAGCGGTCTTCCGACGGCAATCCGTAGGCCAGGATCGGGAACAGGTAGTGCAGCGAGTCGCCCACATAGAAGGCGGATCCGGCGGCCAGCGAGACGCCGCGGGCCGTTTGCGCCAGCGTGGCGATGGGGTTGTCGCGATCGTAGTCGGGCTGCGCGGCAAGCATCCCCATGGACAACCACAGCAGGATCGGCCTAGAATTGTGGAACATGTTTTCCAGGATACTCTAGCCATGAGAAGGCGAGAGGCGTTGGGTTTGGTGGCGCTGCCGGGACTGGCCGCGCCGGCGTGGAAGCCGGACGTGCTGAGCGAGCCGCAGAACCGTACCGTGGAGACGCTGGCCGAGCTGATTCTGCCGCGCACCGATACGCCGGGCGCGCGCGACGCCCAGGTCAACCGGTATATCGACCGCATGCTCAAGGAAGGACTGGATTCCGCCGGGCGCCAGGCATTCCTGGAGGGACTCGCGGCGCTTGACGAACAGTGCGCGAAGCGCTTCGGCCATGCTTTCGTCGAGCTGGCCGAAAGCCGGCAGGTCGCGCTGCTGGAGGAAATGAGCGCGGCCCGCCATCCTTTCTTCCAGCAGATGAAGAACCTCACCCTGCGCGGGTATTACACGTCGCGGGAAGGGCTGCTCCAGGAGCTGCAATACCAAGGCAATCGGGCATACGAGAACTACCCTGGCTGCACGCATCCGGAACATCTGAAATGAAAGCCGTCCGCTATGACGCGATCGTGGTCGGCTCCGGGGCGGCGGGCGGGATGGCGGCCTACAAGCTGTCCAAGGCCGGGCTCAAGGTGCTGCTGCTGGAGGCCGGTCCGGACAAGGATCCGCGGCGCGAAAACTTCCACCACAAGATGCCGTTCGACTTGGCGCTGCGGGGCGCGATGTCGCCGCAGGAGCGCGACCGCTACCGCCTGAACAAATCGGCCAACGTCTACAACAAGCACGTGATGATGGAGGACGCCGAGGAGCCCTACTCAACGCCGCCTGGGAAGCCCTTCACCTGGGTCCGTTCCCGCGTGGTGGGCGGAAAGACGCTGCACTGGGGACGATTCAGCCTGCGCTTCTCGGACCTGGATTTTCAGGCCGCCTCGCGCGACGGATACGGCGTCGACTGGCCCATCCGCTATGCCGAGATCGCCCCGTACTACGACTTCGTCGAGCGCCTGATTGGCGTCGCGGGCACTCGCGAGGGCCTGCCGCAGTTGCCCGACGGCGTGTTTCAACCCGCCGTGCCGCTGCGCTGCGGCGAGCATCAGTTGCGCCAGGGATGCGAGAAACTCGGACTGCACCTGATCCCGGCGCGGGTGGCGGTGGTCACCCGGCCGGACTTCAGCCGGCCCAAGTGCCACTACTGCGGCTACTGCGGGCGGCTGTGCTGCACTGGGTCGATGTTCTCGACCCGGGTGAGCCTGATCCCGATGGCGGCGGCGACCGGCAACCTGACGCTGCGTCCGAACTCGATGGTGCGGGTGGTGCTGGCGGACAAGGAGGGCCGGGCGCGGGGCGTGGCCTTCGTCGACCGGCTGACCAGGAAAGAGTATGAAGTCGCGGCGCGCGTGGTGGTGCTGGGGGCTTCGTGCCTGGAATCGACGCGCCTGCTGCTGAACTCGAGGCTCGGCAATTCCAGCGGCGAGCTGGGCCGGAACCTGTGCGAGCACATCATGGCCGCCAAGATCAGCGGCTTCGCGCCGCGGCTCGCCGGGAAGATGCCGGCGTACGCGGAGGACGGCCATCCCGGCGCCGGCTACATCCCGCAATTCCAGAACGTGACCGCGCGCGAGAAGGATTTCATTCGCGGGTACAGCTTCGAGTGCTCGAGCGGCGTGTCCGACTATCCCGGCTTTGCGCACGGCCTGGAGGGATTCGGCGCCGCCTTCAAGAAGCGCGTCAAAGAGCTCTACCCGGCCATGGTCACCATGGAGACCAACGGCGAGGTCCTGGCGCGGCGCGAAAACTTCGTCGAAATCGACCCGGACGGCGCGCGCGACCCCTACGGCATCCGCACCCTGCGCATTCACGAGACCTTCGGCGAGAACGAGCTGCGGATGGTGACCCACATGAATGAGAAGGCGGATCCGCGCACCTCCGTGCTCGATCCCTTCAACCGCTGCCACGACGTGCCGAACCTGCTGGTGGTCGACGGCGCCGCCTTCCCCAGCGCCACGGCGCTGGAGCCGACCCTGACCATCATGGCCCTGGCCGCCCGCGCCTGTGATCACTGGGTGAAGCAGCCGGGGTGAGGCCGACCTCGCGTCCTGTGGCAAGCGTATGATGGATGGTAACCATGTGAGTTTGCGATATGAGCAGAGTGGACCGCATTGAAAGTCAGATCCAGGAGCTCTCTCCCGAAGAGTTGACGAGGTTCCGGGAATGGTTCGCAGCTTTTGACGCAGAGGCGTGGGACCGTCAGTTTGAAGCCGATGTTCAGGCCGGGAGGCTCGACGCCCTGGCAGAACGCGCCCTGCGGGACCACCTTGCCGGACGCTCTACTAAATTGTGAACCATTACGCCGCTCCGGATTTCTGGGCCTGCTATCGGCTACTTCCGGCTACGGTACGGCAGGCCGGTTTCGGACGGCGTCTTGTGGTCCTGGATCGGGACGCACGCCGAATACGACAAGGTGATCGGCTGACTTGGCGGGCAGCGATGCGCGCCGGATCGAGCGCACTGGGCTACAGCCGCGCGATGAGGCCGATTCCACTTTGCACGAACGTCTTGACGCTTGAGCGTCATAACGTCCATACTGGCTGTGGTGTCACAGCTCAAGCGTGCAACCGTCTACTTCGACCCGAGCCTGCATAAAGCCCTTCGCGTGAAGGCGGCGTTTACCGAGCGCAGTCTTTCGGATTTGGTGAATGCCGCTGTGCGCCAAACCCTTGCGGAAGACGCCCAGGACTCGGCCGTCTTTGCCGAACGTGCAAAGGAGCCCGTCTTGTCATTCGAGGACGTATTGAAGGACCTGAAGCGGCGTGGCAAGCTATAAGCTCTTTATCAAAGCCTCAGCGGCCAGAGAGCTGGAGGAGTTGCCCAGGAAAGACCGAAGTCGCATCGTGGCGAAGATCCAGAGTCTCGCTGACAATCCTCGTCCACCGGGTTCGGAAAAACTCTCCGGCGAAGACAAATACCGCGTCCGCCAGGGCGATTATCGCGTCTTGTACTCGATCCAAGATGCCGGCACGACCGTCACAATCGTAAGGATCGGCCACCGGCGCATGAGCTTGTCCTGCTGCGATCGGCAGCATGGAGTTTCCCGCTCCCCAGATTGCAGCCGGCAAGTTCGCCGTCCACGCCGCCAGGCAACCGTAGACGGCCAGGAAGAAAGCGAGATCTCGCGCGTAAGGCGCGGCCTAGAAAAATGCCCTGCATGATCCCGAGTATGTGGGTCGCAAGCGGCGCCCTTGACGCAACGGCCAGTCCGGAGTAGCCACTAGCGCCGTCGCCTTGCATGGATGGGGCGTTTAGCGGCGCGCCACCTTCTGGCGCGTCCTGTGCGTTTTGTCAGCCTGGTGCGGATCGAAAGGTTCGGTGCGACGCCGGGGCACTTTGGCTTCTGCCACTGCAACCAAGAGCCGCAGCGCATCGTTGACGGCAGCGGAATCTCTAAACACCGCCGCGACATCCGGATCGAGCAGCACGACATTGGCGCCTTGGCGATAGCGCTCGTAGTATTTGCCCCGAACCGCGCCTGTGAAGTCGTATTCGGGAAGCATGCCGTCGTCAGGATTGGCGTTCCGTCTTTGACTCATACCTTATTCTCTCACGCCGGGTTGCACGCCTGGCGCTGACGATTCGGATCGCGTCATCACGGTCCGTGTGGACGACCACGAGCAACC
>JACOSH010000193.1 GCA_016178945.1 Acidobacteriota bacterium | reverse complement strand
TCGACGAACGTCCTTACCGGTCCCTGGTAATGGGGCTGACCGATTCCGGCTACTACAGCAATTTCTCCATGCCGTTCGCCCGCCGCGCCCGCATCCGGCTGGTCAACGAGAGCACGGCACATCCCCTCACCGCCGAGTGCGGGATCGTCTACCGCAGGCGCCAGGCAATGCCGCCCGGCACGGGCTACTTTCACGCCAAGTGGCGCCGCCAGGAAGTCGCCGGCGTGGAGTTGCATGAGCGGAACATCACCGGTGAATACAACTACTCGATTCTCGACGTGACCGGCCAGGGCCGCTACCTCGGGACCAGTCTCAACGTGTACAACCGCCACCTGATGTGGTGGGGCGAAGGCGATCCCATGATCTTCGTGGATGAGGACACCTGGCCTCCCAGCCTGCACGGAACCGGCACGGAAGAGTATTTCAACGATGCCTGGGGATTCCATCCCGGCATCTCGCCCGTCTCGGGAGTCCTGCTGGCCGGCCTGAGCTCGCCCGGACGATGCTTTGGCCCCAACGCGGTGTTCACCTTCCACCTGGCCGATTCCATCCCCTTCCGCCGCCGCATCCGCGTGACCCTGGAGCACGGCCCCGAGAACAGCCTGACCAATGACTACGCCAGCACGGCGTACTGGTATGCGCTGCCCGGCGCGCGCGATTTCTTCGCGATGCGGCCGGTCGCGGAGCGCCTCGCCGCCCTGCCTTCCGAATGGGAAAAACAGCGCCAGGAGCGCATCCGCGAATTCGCGCCCGAGCTGCGGCGGCAGATCCGCGACATCGCCTCGACGCTCGACCAGTTCCCTACCGATGCCCGGCGGCATCCGCGAAGAATCCGGTTGCTCCGGCTCGTCTTCCAGTTGGCCGATTCCTTATCTCTGCCCCGCGAGCCCGTACGGCGACTGGAGGCCCTCATCGCCGAGGCGCGAGGGCGTCCACTTGCGGAGCGATTCCCGGTGATGGACCGGGTCTTGCGCGAGCTGGCCGGGCTGCTCTGAGGCCAGGGCTACCCGGAAAGATACTGTCGCTCGTACAAGGAGAAGCAATTCCCGCGGGGCGAAATCGAAACGATCGTGTCTCCCAGCCATTCGGTGCGGTAAGTGATCTTCATCGCCGGCTGATGCCACTCCTGGCGGGCACGGGCCAGCGGGAAGGTCAGGGTGACGGTCTGGCCGCGCTGGAGTTGAGCGAAACGCTGGTAGGGACCACGCCAGCTCGCGGTGGCCGCCAAGCGCGGAGGATCGTACGCCGCGGTGTGCCTGGCCCACTCGGGGATGCGCACCCACAGGTCCCCGGCGGTCTTCATCGTGATGCGGAGCCTGCCGCGCGAGGGCAGGCCGCTTTCCACGCTGGCGAAGGGGGTCGCGTGATCGAACAGGAGATGGACGTACACCGCTCCGCCCCGCCGCTCCAGCCCGTGCAGCCAGGCCAGGTGCAGGGCGCGCACGCCCGCGGCGTTGCAGCAGCCGATCGGGCCCGACGGGTGGTACAGATCGTACATGCGATTCGGCGAGCTGCGCGCGGTGAAGCCGCCCAACATCCGGGCCTGCATGTCGGCCCCTCCCACGCTCTTCACCCACGACACAGTGGTCATCTGGCTCTCCAGCAGGTGGTTGCGCAGGTAGCGCTCCGCCTCGGCCCAGCACTCCGGATAGCCGGCTTGGGCCAGGTAGATCGCGGTCTCGATGTAATCGGTAATGCAGCAGTTCTCGCAGGTGGTCTGGCGCAGCATCGGCCGCCGGGCCCGGTTCACGGGCGCGTTCGGGTTCGCCTCCGGGAGGAATCCAAAGTTGTTCCCAATCGTCTTCAGACCGTATTCGTAAATGGCGCGCCCGCGCTCCACGAAGCTGGCGCGCTTCAGCTCCATTCCCAGCAGCACCAGGCCGGCGGCCGTGGCAGCCGTGGAATGCACGTGCAGCGACTCGTCGCCGAAGCCGATGAAGTTGCCCGCATCGTCGAACCGGAAGGAATCGCTGACCTCCAGGACATGGTTGGCGTAGCGCTCGGCCAGCATCAGGGCATCGGCGTTGCCCGTTTTCTGGGCATAGCGAACCAGCGGCATGATCGTCAGGCCGTGGTTGCCGGGCGCGCGGGCCAGGTCGTAAAAACCCCGCCCGGGCGAGTAGTAGGCGCCGGGCATGCTCCAGGCATTGCCTTGTTTGTTGGCGGTGCGGATGAACGCCGCCACTTGGCGGTCGCCATACTGCCGCAGCCCGTCCCGCTCCTTGGATCCCTCACGCGTGCCGGAGCCAGTTCAACACGCCCAGCAGCGCCCGATTCTGGTCGTGCATCATGGCGACGGTGCTATCCATGTAGTTGAAGCCGTCGTCGTGATAGTCCTCGAGCAGCACCTTGCGGATTCGGCTTTCATTGGCGGCGCCCGTCGTCCAGTCGCCGGTCATGTCGCGGGCGCACAGGATCGCGTTCACGCTGCGCCCGGTTTGCGAGGTGCGATCCCAGCCGGTGCCCTTCGCCGGAAGCGAGACCTCGCCCGTCCGGTAGTTGATGACGACGTCGAAGTAGGGAACGCCGCTTTCGCGCACGTGGCTGGTGAGCGTTCCCGCCAGCGCCATGCGCGCCCGTTCGACCAGGTCGTGGTTGGCCCGGCCCCGCCAGCCCGGCTGGCCAACGGCCGATTCGAAAGGCGCCGAGGGATCGAATAAGGTGGCTTCGCCGGCGTGGCTGGGATCCCAGAGTGGAATCGCCGTGGTGGGTGCGTTCTCCTGGGCCCGGCCGGCCGTCGAAGCGGCCCCGGCCAGGGAGAGGAAAAAGCTGCGCCGCCTCATGGCCTCCCCAAATAGCGCTCGAGAAAACGCAAGGCCAGCGCGTGGTAGCCGCCCCACCGCTCGTGGACATCGGGCGCGATGTGGATCTGGTGTTCGACGCCGGCCTGCCGCAACCGGTCCCGCAGCAACAGGCCGAACTTCGCCGAGTGGACGTTGGTGTTGGGTCCGCTGATCCTCGGGTCGCCGGCTCCGGTAAGGTCCGCGGGCCCCACGTGCACGATGAAGACCGGCGGCGAGCTCTTGCTCACGTACTCGATCGGTGAAGCGCGCCGCATGGCGTCCAGCAGCTCCGGGCCCGGCTGTTCGTATTGGCCGGGACTGGTGGCGAAGAAAGCCGTCAACGCGTCCCCTCGGGGCAGCCGGGGCGAGATGACTCGAAAATCGGTCAGTCCCCAGAAGTCGAGGATGCAGCGCACCCGCTCCGGCTGCTCCTGAAATCCGGCCCACAGCGCCAGGTGCGCGCCGGCGGAGGCGCCCATCAGAGCGATCCGGCTGGCGTCGATGTTCCACTCGCGCGCCCGGCCGCGCACCAGGCGGATGGCCTTCATGGCGTCCTCGGTCTGGGCCGGAAACACCGCGCGGGGAGTCAGCCGGTAGCCGGCCGAGACAAACGCGTAGCCTCGCCGGATCAATTCGCGGGGGAGACCGCCATAGGCGTCCAGATCGCCCTTGCCGCCGCGTTGCCAGCCGCCTCCGTGGAACTCGATGACCGCGGGCGCCGGCCGTCCCGTATCGGGCAGCCAGACATCCAGACTTTGGCGTTCCTGATCCACCGCGCCGTATGGC
>JACOSH010000192.1 GCA_016178945.1 Acidobacteriota bacterium | reverse complement strand
TTCTGCACCTCGGCGCCCAGCAGGCCCGCCAACTGGTCGGAGTAGCGATCCTCGTTTGCCACGTTGTCCCCGGCCGTGTAGGAATCCCCAAACATGAGGATTCTCGGCCGGTCACCCTTCCCGCGCTCGAATTCAAAGTTCGACCGGAAGCCCAGGGAATTGGTGACCACGAAGTAGCCGCCGTCCTCCCCTGGCAGGCGCGCCTTGAGGTTGGGAACGAAACGATGCCCCACGTCCGGGTCGTGCTGAATCAACATCCGGTGAGTACTCTGATTGAGGAGGAACATTTCTGAAAAAAAGAGGGCAGGCCCGGAGGCCTGCCCCTGCGGTTCGGACGACGAGCTTTAGAACATGAAGCGCAACGCTAACTGCACGTGACGCTCCGTGCCGGAGATGGTGCGGTCGATGCGGCCGAAGTTGCTGTCGCCGTCGATCCGCCCGATGCTGCCCACGTCGAAGTACGGTGTGTTGAACAGGTTGAAGAACTCCGCCCGGAACTGGAACTTCATCCGCTCATTGACCCGGAAGTCCTTGAACGCGGAGAAATCCAGGTTCTTCTGAGGTGGCGCGTTGTTGCTTTGCAGCCCCAGGTTGCCGGGCGTTCCGGCGGTCGGCCGCGTGACTGCGGAAGTGTCGAAGTAGAGATCCGGCGAGCGTCCGCTCGCTGGGGCAGCCTGGGGGTTCTTCCCCGCCACCAGATCGGGCAGCGAGTTGGCGAACTGCCCGATGCCATAGCGGGTGCCCAGCGTGAACGGCTGGCCCGAGCGCAGCGAAAGGATGCTGTTGATCTGCCACCCGCCGACGAGCATGTCGCCGGCCTTGCCCATGCTGGTCAGATACTTCCGGCCCTTGCCAAACGGCAGGTCATAGACCATGCTGCCCACCAGGTTGTGGCGCAGATCCCAGGCGGCGCTCGAGTACCCCTGGCCGATATCACGCCGGTTCTTGGTGCAGCAACCCGACGAGCCGGACAGCGTGGTGCCCGTGTTGGCCAGCGCGTGTCCGTAGGTGTACGACACCAGGTAATCCAACCCGTTCGAGTAGCGCTTTTCCAGCTTGGTGGCCAAGCCGGCGTAGTTGCCGAAGCCGAACGAGGCGGACTGCGAGACGCCGCCCAGAGCCGGCACGATGCGCAGGTTGTTGGGTGGGATGCTCGGATCCGGAGAGTTGATGGCTCCGTTCGGGTCCCAGTTCAGCAACTGGCGAGCCGAGTGGTTGCCGATGTAGGAGACTTCCAGCGTGGTGGCGGTGGCGATTTCCTGCTGCACGGCGACATTCCATTTGTGGACCAGCGAATTGCGGAAGTTGGGCGCCACGCCGCGGAAGGCGATGGGAGCCGGCAGCGTGAATACGGTGCTCGGGAAGCCGTCCGCATAGCGCTTCTGCTCGTAGAACGGATTCAGCTCGAACTGGCTGCGGGTACCGGTATTCAACGCGACGGTCGCGTTAAACGGCACGGACTCGCCGCGATTCGGAGATCCGCCCTGGTTCTCCTCGCCGCCGTAGAAAATGCCGTAGCCCAGCCGGACCACCGTCTTCGGCCGCAAGGCGTAGGCCAGGCCGAAGCGCGGCGACCAGTCCGTCTTGTCCCACTTGATCATGTACTTGTCCACCTGGCCCCGGGAGATTTTTACGCCCGGCGCCGCGATGGCGAAATTGGGGGGCAGCGCCGCGTCCTGGTCCTTGCCCTTGGGGATGTAGATGGTCATATCTTCCAGCACGAAGTTGGACTGCCGCCCGAAGCGCTCGCCGATCGGCGAGAACAACTCGTAGCGAATGCCGAGATTCAGCGTCAGCTTCGAGGTGAGCTTCCAGTCGTCTTGCACGTAGAAGGCCCAGGCCGATTTCTCAGACGAGATGAAGTTGGTCGTAGAAATCTGAGCCGTGGACGGGAAGCCCATCAGGAAGGCGGCAAATCCATCGCCGGTCTGACCCTGGAAGGCGCTTTCCGGGTTGTTGTTGCGGTCCCGGTTGAAGTCGACCTGCCCATGCGGGCTCGGCACCTGGAAGAAGGGGAACTTGATCGGCCGGTATTCTGCGCCCGCCTTGAACGCGTGGTGGCCCTTGGTGATCGACAGGTTCTGGATAAAGTCCCAGACGTTGTTGAACTCCTTGGTGGGTAGCCAGTTGTTGGCGCCGATGGTGGTGTAGCCCTGGATGCCGGTCTGCGGCAGACCGCCATTGAGCGGGCCGGTCGGGTTGTAGCCGCCGATCCCGAACTCTTTGAACAAGTCCTTGTCGGAGTTGCTTTGCACGCGCTCGGTGACCAGCCGCGTGAAGGCCACGCGGGTTTCGGTCAGGAGATTGGGATTCCACACGCGCGTATAGCTCAGCATCGCATTGCGCGAGAGGTTGGTTTCGTTCTGGCCGGCGAACCCGCCCGCATCGAGCGCCCCCGGCAGGGGCGGAGCATTGAATTTCCGCTCCTCGACCCAGCTCATGCTGCCGAACAGGCTGTCCTTGTTCGAGAGCTGATGGTCGATGCGCAGATCGCCCTGATGGATGTCGTCCGCGCCGGACACGACGTTGAAGAAGTTTCCGGACGGCAGGCGGGCGCCTATGTTCTGGTTGGGATTGGGATACAGGTCCGTCATCTTCTTGGCGACCGGGTCGAAGCGGCTCACCGGGACTCGGTTCCCGGCGAAGGGATCCCGGACGAAGCCGGGGCCATTCGGGTTGGGCCGGTTCGTCAGGATGTCGTAGAGCTGGCCCTGCGCCACCGGGCGGCCCAAGGCATCGGTGCCGACCACGCTGCCCAGAATGCTGGAGAAGTCTCCGTTCTTGAACTCCGCCTTCGGGATCGTGCCGATGAACGTGGAGCCCAGCCCCGCGACCGCGCCGCCCGTGGAGCGAATCTTGGTGCCCTGATAGTCGGCAAACCAGAAGGTCCGGTTCTTCACGACCGGGCCCCCGGCAGCCACCCCGTACTGGTTCTGCTTGAACGGTCCGCGATCCTTGCCCGCTTTATTCGACTCCCACTGGTTGGCGTCCAGCTTGTCGTTTTGCAGGAACTCGAACAGCGTGCCGTGCAGCCCGTTGGTGCCCGACTTGATGGTGACGTTGACCACGCCGCCCGCGCCGCGCCCGTACTCGGCGTTGTACCCGTTGGTCAGGATGCGCATTTCGCCGATCGCTTCCACCGACGGTCCCACCACGTAGGACGTCTGGTTGATGAAGTCGATCACGTTGACGTTGTTGTCCACGCCGTTCAGCAGAAAGTTGTTCTGCCCGTTGGAGCGCACGCCGTTGGCGGAGAATCCGCCGCCGGCCGTGTCCCGCGCTCCCTGCTCGGCGGGCAGCACGCCCGGCGACAGCCGCGCGAAGTAGGTGAACTTGCGCTGGCCGCCCAGGGGCAGCTCGCTCACGTTCCGGGCGTTGACCGCCTGGCCGATGATGGTGCTCTCGGTCTGCAGCGCAGGCGCCGAAGCCGTGATCTCCACCGACTGGGTCACTTCGCCCACCGCTAGTTGCAGGTTGATCGCGGTGCGGTCGCCGGCGGTGAGCGTGATGCCGCGTTGCACCGTCTTCTTGAACCCCGTGGCTTCCGCTTCGATCGAATACGTGCCCGGTTTCAACAGGGGCCGGATGTACTCTCCCGACTGATTGGTCTCCACCGTGTACTTGATCCCGGTGGCTTCTTCGGTGATGTTGACTTTGGCCCCCGCAATCACGCCGCCTTGAGCGTCGGTGATTGTGCCAAGAATCGTGCCCAGATCGCGCTGGGCAAAGACCGCAGCCGCCAGCAGGAAAGCTATGGCGACAAGTCGAACCGTTTTTGTGTTCATACTGTTTACCCCATCCCTGAGCAAGGGTTCCGAGAATGATACCACCGGGAGCAATGGCGTGCAAGTCCATCGGGTTGACCGACTATAATCGTGGGTTACCGCATGGGGTTCACTTCCCGCCTGCTGGCTGCTGTTGCGCTGCTCGATATGGTCACGCCTCGGATGCAAGCCGCGCTCTTCTTCCGGCGTGGCGCCGGCGGCCCGCGCGGCTCGAACATCGCGCTGCGCCGGCGCGTGCATGTCAACACTCTGATCACCGAGCCGGGAACGGCGGAGGTGGAGTGGAGCCACCTCTATTCCCTGACCACCACCAATTACGCCATGCCTTCCACCATCAAGTACACGCCCGAAGGCCGGCACATCCTGTGGGGACGCACGGAGTTCAGCGCGGCCTTCGATTCCATCGATAATTCGGAGACCGCCGGCGAGCGCAGCACCCAGTTCAGCGATCGCCTGACATTCGCCGCCAACTCCGTGCTCTTCGACGGAGAGAAGCTGGACATCGCCGTTCAGCCGCTGGTCACCTTCTTTCTGCGGGATGAATCCGGGGCCCGGATCGGCGCTACCGCGATCGCGCGCTATGATGCCGGCCGGAACAGCACCGGCGTCACGGCCAGTTGGAGCGCCGCAACGGTGTCTTCTCCCACCAATCCCGCCGGCACCTTCGATCTGGGCTTTGGATTCGGGCGCCGGTTGATGCCCTCGGGCTTTCTCGGGCACTTCACGCCGCACGTCAACGCGGTCTGGGAAAAATCAACGGGCGTGGAGCGGATGGTCTCGGTATTCGAGGGAGTGGAGTACCAGATCACCGAGAAGGTGGCATTGGATTTTTCCGGCCAACATTTCAGCCTCATCGGAGGGACTCCGGATCACCAGATTGTGATCGGGTTGACTGTCAATTTGGGGAAGCTGCGGTAGACGGGCTCCCGCGCTGGTCGAGCATCTCCAGCAGCCGCTCTTCGCCGATGACGGCGACGCCCAGAGCTTGCGCTTTGTCCAGCTTGGACCCGGCCTCGGCCCCAGCCACGACGTAGCTGGTCTTCTTGCTGACCGAGCCGCTCACCTTGCCTCCGGCCGCTTCGATTCGGGCCTTGGCTTCCTCGCGCGACAGAGTGGGCAGAGTTCCGGTGAGCACTAAGGTCAAGCCGTCGAGCGGGCCGGCCGCCTTCACTTTTCTGGGATGGTCGAACTTGAGCCCGGCCTGTCTCAACCGTTCGAGGAGCTCCTGGTTGCGCGGCTCGCGAAAGAACTCGTGAATGTTCGCGCCGACCTTCGGCCCCACTTCCTCGGCCCGTTGCAGCGTCTCGACATCGGCCGTGGCAATCGCGTCCAGGCTGCCGAAGGCCTCGGCCAGCAGCACCGCCGTGCGCTCCCCCACCATGCGGATTCCCAAACCGCCGAGCACGCGCGGCAGCGAGTTCTGGCGCGAGTTCTCAATATTGCGCAGCACGTTCTCCGCCGACTTCTCGCCCATCCGCTCCAGCCCGGCCAAAGTCTCCAGCTTCAGGCCGTAAATATCGGCCACGCTCTTGACCAGGCCTCGATCCACCAACTGATCCACGAGCGCGATGCCCATGCCATCGATGTTCATGACGCCGCGGGCGGCAAAGTGAAGGATCGACTCCTTCAGCCGCGCCGGGCAATTGGTGTTGACGCAGCGCGAGACCGCCTCTCCCTCCTCCCGCACCACGTGGCCGCCGCACACCGGGCAGTGCGCGGGCATGCGGAACGGCCGGCGCTCCGGACCAGGCTCGTGTACCCGTACCACCTTGGGGATGACGTCGCCGGACCGCTCCACCAGCACCTGGTCGCCGATCTGGACGCCCAGCCGCTCGATCTCGTCTTCGTTGTGCAGGGTGGCGCGGGACACCGTGACGCCGCCTAGAGGCACGGGCCGCAGCACGGCCGTGGGGGTCAGGGCTCCGGTACGCCCCACATTGACGATGATGTCTTCGACCACGGTGACGGCCTGGCGGGCGGCGTACTTATAGGCGATGGCCCAACGCGGCGCCTTGGCCGTCCATCCCAGCCGCCGCTGGTGCTCGATGGAATCCACTTTCACCACCACACCGTCGATCTCATAGGGAAGTTGCTCGCGCTGGGCCTCCCATTCGGCGCAGAACTCGAGCAGCTCGCCGGCGCTCGAGCAGAGGCGCCGCTTTGGGTTCACCTTGAAGCCCATCCCGGCCAGCGCATTCAGGCTCTCCCAGTGGCTCTCGTGGACGGGACCGCCATCGGCCAGCAGCATGTAGGTGTAGTAGTCCAGCCGGCGGGAAGCCGTGATGGCGGGGTCGAGCACGCGCAGCGATCCCGCCGCGGCGTTGCGGGGGTTGGCGAACCGGGGCAGCTCCTGCTCGTCTCGCTGCGCGTTCAGTTGCTCAAAGGCGAGCCGGTTCATGATGACTTCGCCTCGCACCTCAAAGGCGGGGGGACATTCCTGGACCGCCAGCGGCAGCGAGCGAATGGTCCGGGCGTTCTCCGTGACCTCCTCTCCCACCGCTCCATCGCCGCGCGTCACGGCCTGCGCGAAGCGGCCGCCCCGATAGTGGACCGCCAGCGACAGCCCGTCCAGCTTCAGCTCGGCGACGTAGCGAACCGGCTCGCCGCCCAGCCCCTCGTCGACGCGCCGCAGGAACTCGCGCAGCTCGCCCTCATCGAGCGCGTTGTCCAGGCTGAGCATGGGCGAGGAGTGTGGCGCCTTGACGAACCCCTCGCGCGGAGCGCCGCCCACGCGTTGCGTCGGAGAGCCGGGCGTCACCAGATCCGGGTAAGCCTGCTCCAGGTCGCGCAGCTTCCCCAGGAGCGCGTCGTACTCGGCGTCGGTGATCTCCGGACGGTCGAGTACGTAGTACAAGTGCTCGTGATGGCGCAGCGTCTGGCGGAGCGTCTCCACTTCGTTCCGGATCTTGGCGGTCATCGGCATTTATTATAATTGTCGGTTATCGACGCCCATCGGCAAGCAACCCTCATCTACAATCCCGTGGCCGGAAAGCTCCGCAAGGGAGGCGAACGCCTGATTGCCGGCGTGCGCGACCTGTTGTCGCAAGCCGGACTGGAGGTGTCGCCCCAACCGACGCCTGGGCCGGGGACCGCGGGCCACTTGGCCAGACAGGCGATCGATTCCGGCGCCGGCCTGATCCTGGCGCTGGGCGGCGACGGCACCATCAACGAAGTTGCCGAAGGGATGATCGGGTCTCCCGTCCCGCTGGGTATCCTGCCGGGCGGGACCGCCAACGTGCTGGCCAACGAGCTGGGTCTGGGCAACAAGATCGAGCAGGCCGCGGCGATGCTAAGGGACTGCCAGCCGCGCCCTATCTTTCCGGGACGCATCCGCGACGCGAGCGGTCGGACGCGGCATTTCCTGCTGATGGCCGGCATCGGCCTGGACGCGCACATCGTCTATGAAATGGACGCCGCGTTCAAGAAGAAGTGGGGCAAGCTGGCCTACTGGCTGGGCGGCTTCAGCCAGTTAATGAGACGCCTGGACGAGTTTCACGTCACCGTCGATGGCCACACTAGACGCTGTTCGTTCGCGCTGCTGACCAAGGTTCGCAACTACGGCGGCGACCTGGAGATCGCGCGCTGCGTCACCCTGCTCGACGACACCTTTGAAGTGGTGCTGTTCGAGGGCCGCGAATCGGTCCGCTACTTGAAGTACATGACAGCAGCAGCCGTCAACCGCCTGTACGGCCTGAAAGGGGTCACCATCCTGCGGGCGCGATCCGCCAGCTTTGCCGCGACGGGCAGCGTCCGCGTGTACATGCAGGTGGACGGGGAATATGCCGGCTTGCTGCCTGGTGAGGTCGAGATGGGGGCGGACGCGCTGACGCTGCTGGCGCCGCCCTCCTACGGGCGGAGTCCGAAGCATTAAGCTAATGGCATGAAGGGTTCGAATTGGATTCTGCTGGCCGCCGCGGCCGGATCGCTCATGGCCCAGGTCCAACTGTGGACGGTGAGCGACGGGGTTCGCGTGAGCCCGGTCACGGGACGGGTGATCGAGGGACGCCCGGACATTCACCGCGACTATCCGCCCAGCGACTTCCGCAAGACCAAGACGGTGAGCCTCAAAGGGGCTCGCAACGAGTTTGTGGCGTTTCAACTGGTGATCGAGGCCGCCCAGCCCGTGGAGGGCGTCGACGTCCACCTCACCGAGCTCAAGCACGGCTCGGGATCGCGCATCACCGGACCACACCTGGCGATCTTCAAAGAATGGTATGTCCAGGTCCGGCGTCCTTCGACCGGATACGAGCGAACGTCGCTGGGGCCCGAGTGGTATCCGGATGCCTTGATGCCCAAGCGGCCGTCGGGATTGTCCAGCGGCTTCCCCTTCTCGATTCCGGATCTCCACAACAACGTCTCCGGCCAGAAAAACCACGCGGTTTGGGTGGACGTCTTCGTTCCGTATGAGCGCTCCGCGGCGCCGCCCGGCCGCTATACCGGCGAAGTCGACGTGAGCTGGAAGGGCGGGCAAGACAAGGCGGCGGTGACTCTGGACGTTTGGGACTTCGCCCTCCCACAGGAGAGCCATCTGCCCGGCGACATCTGGAACGGGTCGATGAAGAACATGCCGCCCCTGGAGGAGCTGGCCTACTATCAGCTCGCCCGGCAGCACCGTTTTCTGCCGCTGGTCTACGCCTATCGACCTGGACTCCGGGTGGACGGCAGCAAGGTACATCTCGACTGGACCGGGCACGACCAGCGAATCGCCCCATACCTGGACGGCTCGGCGTTTACCCCGGAGCGCGGCTACTGGGGACCCGGCGCCGGCCTCCCGATCGACCACGTCATGCTGCCGTTCGACGTGGAAAAGCGGGGGAACCGGCGGACGGCGTGGCCTATCCCCGTCCCGGATGCCGGACGCACCCCGGAGTACGAGGCCGTGTGGAAGGAAACCGCCCGGCAGGTGAAGGAACATTGGGACCGCAATCCTCGCTGGCGCGGAGTACGCAAGATCGCCTTTCTCGACGGACTGGACGAGTCCTACTCGGAGGACGCCTACGAGAAGATGCTCTACTACGGCCGGTTGCTGCACGAAGCGCTGGGCCGAGGCTGGTTTCAATACCGCATCGACGGCGGCTACTCGCGGGAGGCCATGGGCAAGCTGCAACGGGAAGTCGATCTGTGGGTCTGCCATACCGTATCGTTCGACATCGACACCGTCCGGCAATACCGGGAAAAAGGAGTGGAGGCGTGGTTCTACGGGCCGATGATCTACGAGCAGAGACGGAACTCCGGATGCGGCTCCAACACCTTCCTTGATTTGGATCTGCTGGTGAATCGCGCCATCGGCTGGATCGGCTGGAAGTACAACGCCGGCTGGGTGGAGTGGGAGTTCGATTGGAACGCCTACGCCTCCTGGTACGAGGCCGAGAACTATAAGGAACCGGGCCGCATCTACAACGGGTCGGGTCAACTCATCTATCGGGGCGCGGTGATGGGATACGCGCAGCCTATCCCGAGCATTCGTCTCAAGGCGCAGCGCCGGGGTTTGCAGGATTACGAATATTTCTGGCTGCTGGCCCAGAAAACCGGCGCTCGGGATAGCGCGAACCGGCTGGTCGACGGCATCGTGTACAAGAATCCGTTCGGCAAGGCCGCGTTGCTCGACACCGAGATCTGGAAGAACAATCCCGAAGAGTGGGACCAGGCGCGCATCTTGGCCGGCGGACAAATCGCCCATTGAAGCGGGCCAAGTTGGGTATCCTGGATTCGAGGATACCCGGGATGTGCCGCCTTCTTCTTGTCTGGATCGCCGGGGCCGGTTTGGCCGCCGAGATCGTACTCCCTTCCCCGTCGCTGGAGCGCGACGCGGCGGTCACCGCCGTGTACCGCACGAATTCGCTGGCCACGGGCAAGGGGACGCTTGCCATTCACTGGACCGATGTCCACGGCCGCGTCGTCGAGGACCGATCGATTCCCGTCGCGCTGACCGATGAAAACGAGATCGCTTTCCAACTCGACCTGCGCCGCGCCGCGGCCATGAAGAATCTCCTGCGTGCGCGTTTCACTTTTTCGGGAAGAAACAAGAAGGGTGAGCCGGACCAGCGGAGCGAGGAAGCGCTCCTGGAATTCCTGGCGCGCCCGCCCGAGAAGACCTGGTGGGACTACCGCATCATCATGTGGCAGCCGTACCGCCCCGAGTTGTATCCCGCGCTCAAGAGCATCGGCATCAACGCCGGTCAATATATCGGCCGGAACAAGCCGCCGGCGGATTTTCTATTCCGGAACGACCTGCAATGGTACGCCGAGAACATCGCCACGGACTTCTACGCCGAGTACCACCGCTACCGTCCGGATCGGCGGCCCAACTGGTCCTTCTACGAAGCCAAGGATCTGTACAAGAAGGATCCCACCAGCCTGGAAGCCTTTAAGCGTCACCCCAGCCTTTCCGATCCGGCCTGGCTGAAGAAGACCCAGGAGCGGCTCATCCAGGCTGCCCGTGCGCACTCGCCTTACCGTCCGGTCTTTTACGATCTGGGCGACGAGTCCGGCGTCGCGGACCTGTCAGCCTACTGGGATTTTGATTTCTCGGATCACTCGCTCGCCGGGATGCGCGTCTGGCTCAAGGAGCGTTACGGCACGCTGGCCGCGCTCAACGCCCAGTGGGGCACGGCATTCTCCTCCTGGAACTTGGTGGTTCCCGAAACCACCGACCAGGCCATGAAGCGCGGCGACGCTAACTTCTCCTCGTGGGCCGACCACAAGGAGTGGATGGACGTGGCCTTCGCCCGGGCCCTGGAAATGGGCGCCGCCGCGATCCGATCCGTGGATCCGGCGGCCTACACCGGCATTGCCGGCGCCCAAATGCCCGGCTGGGGCGGCTACGACTACGCCCGACTCACGCAAGCGATCAACTTCTTCGAGCCGTACGATATCGGCAACAACATCGAGATCATCCGCTCGCTGGCGCCCCGGATTCCCGTGGTGACGACTTCCTTCGCCCGCGGTCCCTGGGAGAAGCACAGGGTCTGGTACGAGCTGCTGCACGGCAACCGCGGCCTGATCATCTGGGATGAGAAGTTCGAATTCGTCAACCCGGACGGCTCCCTCGGAGCGCGCGGGCAGGAGGTGAAACCCTACTACACGGAATTGCGGGAGGGCCTGGGGGCTTTGCTGATCGCGAGCGAGCGCCAGGCCGACCCCATCGCCATTCACTACTCCCAAGCCAGTTTCCGCACCGACTGGATGCTCCGGCATCAGCCCAAAGGCGCGGCTTGGGTGAACCGCAGCGCCAGCACCGAGCGGATGGACAGCGACTTCCTCCGGCTGCGCGAATCCTACTGCCGCCTGGTGGAAGATCTGGGCTTGCAGTACAACTTCGTCTCTTCCTCACAGGTCGAACAAGGAGAGTTGGTCCGCCGCGGCTACCGGGTCCTCATTCTGCCGGATTCCATTTCCTTGTCGGAGCGGGAGGCGCAAGCGATCCGGGAATTCGCCGAACAGGGCGGCCTTGTGCTTGCCAGCGGCGAGCCCGGTACGTTTGACGAACACAGCCGGCGTCTCCCCGCGGCGCGGCTGGCGGATCTGCGGGACCAGTTCCGTCGAATTCCGGGCGATGTTCTGAACTACCACCAGCTCCGTCTGGTGAGCAAAGAACAGCCGGTATTTCAAGCTGCCCGCGCATTCTTTCGCGACAGCGGAGTCGCGGCGCCATTTGCCGCCGGGGAGGTGGGAGTGGAAGTACACCGCTTCCAGAACGGCGGAGTCACCCTGGTCGGCTTGCTCGGCAATCCGCAATTGCGCGTGGACGAGCTGGGGCCGCCGGAGTTCAAGTCCAACCAGCGCTTCGAGCAGAGCCGGTCCGTGCGCCTGGCGCTGCCGGGCGAGCTCCACGCCTTCGACGTGCGGAACGCCCGCTCGCTCGGATCGAAGAAGGAACTGACGGTCGCGCTCGATCCCTACGAGCCCTCCATTTTCGCCTTCTCGCCCGTGCCCATCTCCGGGCTCAGCTTGACAGCCCCCAAGCGGATCGCTCGCGGCGCGACCGCTCAGCTCGGCCTGAGCATTTCTTCACCGGCCGCGGCGCACGTGTTTCATATCGACGTCGTGGACCCCGCGGGCCAGGTGGTTCCGCACTATTCCGGCAACCTCCTGGCGGGCCGCGGGCGGGCCGGAAAACTCATCCCGTTCGCCTACAACGACCCGGCGGGCCGGTGGACGGTGCGGGCGCGCGACCTGCTAACCGGCAGCTCCCAGACCGCCGCGATCGAAGTGCGGTGAGACCCTGGAGATGCTAGAGTAACCGCTATATGAGATCTACGGCGCTGCTCCTGATGGGTGCGCTTTTTGCCTTGGTCCTCGCCGGCGCCGAACCGCGCGTGACCGGCGCCGTGCTGTGCCAGGACAAAGTGGACAAGCCCACCGGTTTTGAGATCGTCAAGCCAACCACCGTTTTTCGGCCCGATTCACCGCAGCTCATGTGCGTGTTCAAAGTGGAAGGAGCAACCCTTGGAACCATCGCTCGGGGCGTTTGGATTGCCGAGGACGTGGGCAAAGCGGCGCCGCCCAACTACAAGATCGACGAGAAGAGCCTGGCGCTACCGTTCTTGAACTCCGGCGCGTTCTCCTTGTCGAAGCCGAACAAAGGCTTTCCGGTCGGCTCTTACCGCCTCGAGATCTACTTTGGCGACAAGCTGGCGAAGACACTGAAGTTTAGCGTCCGCACGCCGTGATTTGATTACACGCCCTCTCTATCCCACCAGGGGCAGGCGCGGGTCCTTGGTGCGCCAGGCGCCGCGGACCCAGGCGTAGTCCGGATCGTCGCTGGCGGCCATGGAGCGCGCCGATCCTGCCAGGACGTTCAGGTAGTAGCAGTCGTAACCGTGCGCGGCAACCACCGGGTGATAGCCCTCGGGAATCAGGATCACCTCGTTATTGCGGACCGTGATCGTCTCGTCGCGCCGCCCGTCCCGCGTATAGACGCGCTGGATGGCGTAGCCTTCGGGCCGCGAGATCTTGTAGTAGTAGATCTCGTCCAGGTCCACTTCGCCGGGCGGCTGATGCGCGTCGTGCTTGTGCGGCGGATAGGAGGACCAGTTGCCGCTGGGCGTGTACACCTCCACCACCAGCAGCCGGTCGGCCGGGAAGTCCGGTTTGAGGATGTGGTTGATCTGGCGCGTAGCGTTCTCCCCGCCCCGAATCTCCACCTCCACCACCCCCGGCTCGACGACCGCGGCCGGGAAGACCCGCTCCGCCCGCGCGCCGCACACGGCCACTTCGCACGCCTCGGTGAGCGCCTCGATTTCGACCCGTTCGGTCCCGACCGGCAGATAGAGCGTGTGCGGCATCCCGGAGAACACGTCCTTGCGTCCCCCCAGGCCGTCCCAGCGCAGCGCTCCGGCGGCGAACGAGGCGCGGCCGCCCAGCATCACCAGCGCCATTTCCTCTCCGGGTTGCGACACGGCGTGCCGCTCACCCTGAGCCAGCCGGATCACGCGCAGCGAGATCGTTTGCCATCCAGCGCTTTCCTGCGTGATGCGAACCAATTCTCCTTGGGACGCGAGCGGCGGGATCTGCAACGAGTTCATCACTTGAATCATACTAAGGAACGGGAGGGCATCTCCATGAGCAGTCCGCCCCAAGTCCGGGCGCCGCGAGGCCGTGAGATCAGTTGTAAAGGCTGGCATCAGGAAGCGGCGCTTCGGATGCTGATGAACAACCTCGACCCGGATGTGGCCGAGAAGCCCGATCAACTGATTGTCTACGGCGGGACCGGCCGCGCTGCGCGCGACTGGCCTTCCTTTCACGCTCTGGTGCGGTCCTTGCGGCAATTGGAGAACGACGAGACGCTGCTGGTGCAGTCCGGGAAACCGGTGGGCGTCTTTCGCACCCACGACCAGGCGCCGCGCGTGCTGATCGCCAATTCCAACCTGGTCGGCCAGTGGTCCAACTGGGAGGAATTCCATCGCCTGGAACGGCTGGGCCTCATCATGTACGGCCAGATGACCGCCGGCTCGTGGATCTACATCGGCAGCCAGGGCATCGTACAGGGCACCTTTGAGACTCTTGCCGCCGCGGGCCGCAAGCACTTCGGCGGCTCGCTGGCCGGCAGACTGATCGTCTCGGGCGGCATGGGCGGGATGGGCGGCGCGCAGCCGCTGGCCGCCACCATGAACGGGGCCTGCTTCCTCGGCGTCGAGGTCGATCCGCTTCGCATCCAGAAGCGAATCAAGACCGGCTACTGCGACCGCATGGCCGGGACCCTGGATGAAGCGCTGGACCTGCTCGACCAGGCCCGCCGCCAGGGCCAGGCGCTTTCGGTCGGTTTGGCGGCCAACTGCGCCGACGTGCTTCCCGAGCTGGCGCGCCGCGGGGTAACGCCCGACATCCTCACCGACCAGACCAGCGCGCATGACGCGCTCCAAGGCTACGTGCCCAACGGGATGAGCCTCGACGAAGCGCTGGCGCTGCGATGCGCCCAGCCTGAGAAATACGTCCGCCGCTCGATGGACGCGATGGCCGTCCACGTGCGCGCGATGCTCGCCTTGAAACGCATGGGGGCGGTCACGTTCGATTACGGCAACAACATCCGCGCCCAGGCAAGACGCGCCGGCGTGGAGGATGCCTTCGAGATCCCCGGCTTTGTGCCGGAGTACATCCGCCCGCTGTTCTGCGAAGGGCGCGGCCCGTTCCGCTGGGTGGCGCTCTCCGGTTCCCCGGAGGACATCCGCACGACCGACCGCCTGGCCCTGGAGCTGTTCCCGCATGACGAAGTCCTGAAGCGCTGGGTGCGGCTGGCACAGGAGCGCATCCACTTCCAGGGCCTGCCCGCGCGAATCTGCTGGCTGGGCTATGGCGAGCGAGCCGAATTCGGCGTGGCCATGAACGACCTGGTGCGCGCGGGAAAACTGGAAGCCCCCATCGTGATCGGACGCGATCATCTCGACACCGGCTCGGTGGCCTCGCCGTACCGCGAGACGGAAGGCATGCTGGACGGCTCGGACGCCATCGCCGACTGGCCGCTGCTGAACGCGATGCTGAACACGGCGGCCGGCGCCTCGTGGGTTTCCATCCACAACGGCGGCGGCGTGGGCATCGGCTACGCCCAACATGCCGGCATGGTGGTGGTGGCCGACGGCACTCCGGCATGCGCTCAGCGGCTGGAGCGCGTCCTGACCACCGAC
Source organism: Acidobacteriota bacterium (assembly GCA_016178945.1). GTDB lineage: Bacteria > Acidobacteriota > Terriglobia > Bryobacterales > Bryobacteraceae > JACOSH01. Next base: position 4,145 of record JACOSH010000192.1, on the reverse strand, counting down.
CCGGGCAGCGGCATCGTCCGCCACGCCGACGCTGGATATCCTCGGGCGCGGGAAGTGGCCCGCGAGCACGGCCTCCGCCTTCCGATGGAGGATGCCGAGTGAGCCCCCTCTACCAGGATCCGCACTGGCCGCGGGCCAGCGCCTGGATCGAGGGCGACCACGTTTCTCCCGCCCTTGGCTTTCTGGCCGTGCTGGGCGCGCCGCTGGCGCTCGGCTCCATCACACCGGGGAGGTGCGATCTGGCGCCCTCCGCGATCCGCGCCGCGCTTCAGCGTTACTCCAGCTACGACGTGGAAGCGGGGCGCGACCTGCGGCAACTCCAGGTGCGGGACCTGGGCGACCTGGACCTGGCCGCACTCCGTCCCGAGCAGGCGCTGCAGCCTCTGGCCGAGGCCGTTTCCTCCGCGCTGGCATCCGCCGAGGCCTTGGTCCTGTTGGGCGGCGACAACAGCGTGACGCGGCCCGGCTGCCACGGGACCGCCCGCCCGCTCAGCGCCTGCGGGCTGCTCACTTTCGATGCCCATTTCGATCTCCGCGACCTGGGCGGCGGATTCAACAACGGCAACCCCGTCCGCGCTCTGCTGGCCGACGGCCTCCCCGGCGCCAACGTGGTGCAGATCGGCATCCAGTCCTTCGTCAATTCCAAGGCCTATGCCGACGTCGCCCGGAAGTTCGGCCTCGGCCTGGTCACCGCCGACCAGGTGCAGACGCGCGGCATCGACACCGTCGTCCAGGACGCGCTGGAACATCTGGGCCGGCGCGCCGACGTGATCTACGTCGATCTGGACCTGGATGTCCTGGACCGCGCCTACGCTCCGGCCACGCCCGGCTCCCGTCCCGGCGGTCTGGCGCCGTGGCAATTGCGCCGCGCCGCCCGTCTGTGCGGCCTGTACTCCAAGGTGAAGGTGATCGACCTGGTCGAGATCGACCCCACACAGGACATCGCCGGCGCCACCGCGCTGGCGGCCGGGGCCTGCATGCTCGCCTTTGCCGCCGGGCTCCACGAACGGTTGGAAGTGATTCGGTGAGCGCGCTCGCCATCATTGGCTGCGCTCAAGTGGTCACCGTGCGGGGTCCGGGCGACGTGGGCATCATTCCGGACGGCGCACTGTTGGCTCGCGATGGCCTCATCGAGCGGGTCGGCACACGGCGGGAAGTAGAGCCCTGGATCCCCGCGGATTGTACGGTCGTCGACGCCGGGGGGCGAATCCTGATGCCTGGCTTCGTCGATGCCCATACGCATCCGGTCTTCGCCGGCGACCGCGCCGATGAGTTCGAGAAACGCGCCGCCGGCGCCACCTACCAGGAGATCGCCGCCGAGGGAGGCGGCATCCGATCCACCGTCCGGCGCACTCGCGAAGCCGCGGAAGATCAGCTCGTGGCCGCCGCGCAAAAACATGCTCAGTGGTTCCTGCGCTGTGGCGCCACCACCATCGAGGCCAAGTCCGGCTACGGCCTCTCGGTGGAGGACGAGCTGAAGATCCTGCGGGCGATGCGCGGACTGAGCCCTCTGCGCCATGTCCCGACGTTTCTAGGCGCGCATGAAGTGCCGGAGGAGTATCGCGGCCGCGGGCAGCAATACGTCGACCTGGTGGTCCACGAAATGTTGCCTCGGGTAGCGCAAGAGAGGCTCGCCGAGTACTGCGACGTCTTCTGCGAGCCGGGCATTTTCTCGCCGGAGCAAGCTCACCAGATCCTGGACGCCGCCCGGCGTCTGGGCATGGGGCTGCGCATCCACGCCGACCAGCTCTCGCTCAACGGCGGCGCCGAGCTGGCCGCGCAACTCGGCGCGGCGACCGCCGACCATCTGGAGCACACCGGCGCCGCCGGAATCGCCGCGCTGCGCCGGGCCGGCGTGCAGCCCGTGCTGCTGCCCGGAGCGGTTCATGCCCTAGGGTCCAAGCGATACCCGGATGCCCGCGCCATGATCGAGGCCGGTCTCGACGTGGTGCTGGCCACCGACTTCAATCCCGGCTCCTCGCCCACCCCGTCGATCCCCATGATCTTGTCGCTGGCCTGCACGCAGATGAAGATGACCCCGGCCGAAGCCATCGCCGCCGCCACCCTCAGCGCCGCCCGCAGTCTCGGCCGCGCCCACCAGATCGGCTCGCTCGAACCCGGCAAGCGCGCCGACCTGGTCATCCACGACTGCGCGGACTACCGCGAGCTCGCCTACTGGTTCGGCATCGAGCCCGCCCACACCGTGTACATCGACGGCCAGCTAGCGTTCCAGCGCTGAGGACAAGTAAGATCCACATACGCGCCAGCGATCAATGGGATGATTTCGTTTCCGGAGCCTCTGGCATCTGGGAAAAGAGTAACTCCACACTATTCTTTCGATGACAGGAATTCCCGCCGCAAGCTGTCCATGTCCCGCAGTTCGCCATCCTTCGGATCGCGGAACCGCCAGAACGTCCAACCGTTCGTCTGCGGGTATGGTCGGCCCCGTGGAGCACCAATCACGGTCTTGCGGGCCATGCCGCCCGCAGTAGATAGCGAGTCGTAACACTTACCTCCAAAGGAAATGCTTCCGTCAGGCTGGATCGACGCGGTCAACTTGACTCCTTTATAATCCCGCTCCAGTTCCAATGGCGCCTTGACCAGCTCCGCATCGATCAGATTCGACAACGTGGCTCCAGACGCCGCGTCCACAGTATGCCGTGACTTCTTGCCGGCCTCGTGCCGGAAGGCAGTCGACATTGGCTTCGGCGCGACAGGTGGTGTGACAGGCGCCTGTTCGAGAATCCGGTTCTATCTTCGCCCGCTTGAGTGCAGCGCGTACTTCCGAAGGCGTGACACCATTGGCCTTCTTGCAGATGGCACGAATCAGTGGGCCCTTGTCGTCCCCAAGCAAGCCGTCAAACGCGATGCGGACTTCGCGATCAATGGAGTAGGCCTTCCACACTTTGTCTAGAACGCTTGCGCGCATCTTGTCCTTCGAGAGCAACATGAGCGTGTCGATCAAGAACTCCGTGTTGTTTTCTGAAACGCGGACCTTGCGGAAAAGCTTTTCGTCGACATCGGCGACGGCGTGTAGTTGTAAATCCGGTACTCGTCGCCATTGGTAAGCACGCACCACTTGACCCCTGCCACGGCCGCGTAGCTAATATTCTGGGAAATCCACTTTCTGTCGCTGAGGTTCTTCTCGAGTGACTTCGCTTCAACCAGGAGCACCTCTATTCCGTTGAAGAGGAGCGCATAGTCCACGGGATTGTCTTGCGGCTTGTGCCGGTACTCTCGACAAACCTCGTCAATCTCCTGAAGGTCCCAACCAAGAGCAGCTAGCAGTGGATCAATCAGCACCGCCTTCGTGTTCTGCTCGCCGATGGGGTCGTTCCTTTCGCGGACCTGACGGATTTTCGTCCGGATTACGTTGACTGTTGCCTCTACCTTCGCAGTGGTTTGTTCCATTCCTATGACCTCCCCGCGCTCCGGTGGTAGCTTAGAGATCCGTTCCAATGCGGCGGCACGAGAATAGGGAGCATCAAAATCTGAACTACCGATTATGCCGAGACTGTTCATTGTATCGCCTTGGCCGCTTCCCGTGGCTGCTCAGCAAGTCAGACAACACTTCCTCGGAAACGCGAATCGGTGCGCGTCATGCTCTCTATGGCCGTAGCCACATTAGGATACGCTGTTACCTCTCGAGAAGGACGCCCATCCTAATCCTCCGGGCCGCGTTACGTGCTCATCTTGGAAGCCGCGCGATGAGCACGGCGGGGCCGGGGATACCCAACGCCGCGCGGGTTTTCGAAATCACCTCGCGCAGCCGGATCTCCCCAACATTCGCCGGATTCCGGGATCCTACCTTCGCCGCGCTATTCCAGCGCAAACGCAAACAACGCGCGCCCCGCGGCGATCGCGATATGCTGCTTCCCGCCGCTCAGGTAACTGATCGGATTCGCCAGCACCGGCCCGCCAGTCGGGAAGCGCCACAGCGGTTTGCCGGACCGCGCGTCCAGCGCGATGAAGTGCCCTTCGTTGGTCCCGCCAAACACAAGCCAGCCCGCCGTCGACATCACGCCCGCCCAAGGCGGCGATTGCAGCGGGAACTCCCACGCGGCGCGCCCATCCTCGGCCCGCAGGGCCTTGATCGAACCGGAAGGCTCCAGGCCGGGAATGCCGGTCGGACCGCCCGCGCTGAA
>JACOSH010000191.1 GCA_016178945.1 Acidobacteriota bacterium | reverse complement strand
GGGAACGCGGGAACCAGGGCGAGAAGCGACAGGCACACCACTAACCGACAGACCATAGGAACCCCTCTCTGTTCCTGGGTATCCCACAGTGGGGGGTGGAAGTCAAGCCGTGTGGAGCTCGGCCAGCATGTCCCGGACGCGGATCGACTCCGGCCTGAAGCCGAAAGCCGCCAGCGCTTTCCTTACTTCGGCCAGCCCGTTGGAATAGGCGGGAAACTCCACCATGGTGGAAGGGGAGTGTTGAATCTGCGGGTTGATGGGGAAACTGACCTGAGCCAGCGCTTCGAGCAACGCCTCGAGCTCGCGCGGCTCCACCGGAACCGAAATCGAAACCAGGTCACCGTCCCTGCCGCCCAGGGCGGCATGATCCGGTGTCCCTTGCCAGACGCTCATAGAATCCTCCAGCATCCGGCGCCACAGGTCCAAAAAATCAAAAACCCCGTATCTTTGGCCAAACCACGCCAAAGGCTACAGGGTCGATACTTACCGCTATGGACCAGCACGCCTTTAGCACTTTTTTTTACGTGGTTGCAATTAGCCAGGTCCCGCAAGCGGGATCCCTAAATCAATCCACGTTCGATTTCGAGAGTAGCACCAGTAGGGCGAGATTGCAAGCGGATTCTTCCGCCTGGACTATAATAGAAGCGACGCGCTCCTCTCTCCATGGATTTCGAAAACCTAGACCTCAAGCAGACCCTCAACCTGCCGCGAACGGACTTTCCCATGAAGGCCAACCTGCCGCAGGCGGAGCCGAAGATGCTCGCCCGCTGGGAGGAGGAGGACCTCTACGCCCGGATTCGCGCGTCGCGGGCGGGACGGCCCACCTACATTCTGCATGACGGGCCGCCGTACGCCAACGGCAACATCCACCTCGGCCATGCTTTCAACAAGCTGCTGAAGGATTTCATCGTCAAGTCCAAGACCATGGCCGATTTCGACGCGCCTTACGTGCCCGGCTGGGACTGCCACGGCCTGCCCATCGAGATCAAAGTCGACGGCGAGCTGGGGTCGAAGAAAGCGCGCATGACGGCCTCCCAGATCCGCGCCGCTTGCCGCCGCTACGCCGAGAAGTACGTGGAATTGCAGAAGCGCGATTTCCAGCGTCTGGGGATCTTCGGACGCTGGCAGGATCCCTATCTGACGATGAGCGCCCAGTACCAGTCGGTGATCGCCGGCGCCTTCGTCGAGTTCCTGCATCGGGGCTATGTCTACAAGGGGCTCAAGCCGGTGAACTGGTGCCTGAGCTGCCGCACCGCCCTGGCCGAGGCGGAAGTGGAGTATGAAAACCATTCCAGCCCCTCGATCTGGGTACGCTTCCGTCTGGTTTCCGCGCCCGGCCTGGCAGGGCAGCTCCCCGGCCTCCCCATCTACGGCCTCATCTGGACCACCACGCCCTGGACCATCCCGGCCAACCTGGCCATTGCCTACCACCCCAAGTTCGAGTACGTGGCAGTGGAGGTGAAAGGCGAAGTCTACGTGGTGGCCGCCGATCTGCTGCGAGCGACCGCCGAAAAGTGCGGCTGGAGCGAACCGCGCGAGGTGGCGCGCTTCACTGGCGACCGTCTGGAACACGCCGTCTTCCGCCATCCGTTCCTCGAGCGCGACTCGCTGGGAATCCTGGCCGACCATGTCACGCTGGAGCAGGGGACCGGCGCGGTCCACACCGCGCCCGGCCACGGGCATGAAGACTACGTGGTCGCCCGCCAGTATGAGATCCCGACCTACTGCCCGGTGGACCACGCTGGGCGCTTCTACCATGCCGAAGGCGCCGCCGGCCGGCTGCCCGAGGAGCTGATCGGAAAGACGGTCTGGGAGGCCAACCCCGTGGTCACGGGCCTGCTGGAGGCGCGTAGCGCGCTGCTGCATCAGGAGCGGGTCGAGCACAGCTATCCGCACTGCTGGCGATGCCACAAGCCCACCATTTTTCGCGCCACCGAGCAGTGGTTCATCGGGATGGACCGCAACAATCTCCGCGAGCGGGCGCTCGAAGCCATCCGCGGCGTCAAATGGATGCCCGCCTGGGGCGAGGAGCGCATCTCCAACATGATCGCCATGCGCCCGGACTGGTGCATCTCGCGTCAGAGGGTCTGGGGCGTGCCGATCGTGGTGTTCTATTGCGCCGGGTGCCGCGAGCCGTATATCGGGCGCGAGGCCCTGGACGGCGTGGTCGCCCAGTTTGCCCGGCACACGGCCGACATCTGGTATGACCGGACAGCCGCGGAGCTGCTGCCGCCGGGCGTCTCCTGCGGCAAGTGCGGCGCCACCGAGTTCACCAAGGAGTCCGACATCCTGGACGTCTGGTTCGATTCCGGATCGAGCCACCTGGCCGTGCTCACGCCGGAGAATTCGCTGCCCTGGCCGTCGGACCTGTACCTGGAAGGCGGAGACCAGTATCGCGGCTGGTTCCATTCCTCGCTCCTGGTCGGCGTGGCGCTGCGCGGCGCGTCGCCCTACCGCGCCTCCGCCACCAGCGGCTTTACTCTGGACGGCGAGGGTAAGGCCATGTCCAAGTCGCTGGGCAACACCATCGAGCCGGAGGAGATCGTCCAGCGGTACGGCGCCGAAGTGCTGCGCCTGTGGGTGACGTCGGTCGAGTTCAGCGACGATGTGCGTCTTTCCGACATTACCCTGAAGCGCCTGGCGGAAGCCTACTTCAAGCTGCGCAACACCTTCCGCTACGCGCTGGGCAACCTGGCCGATTTCGACCCGGCCGCCCACGCCGTGCCCGCGGCCGAGCTGCGCGAAATCGACCAGTGGATTCTGGTCCGGACCGAAGAGCTGGTGGCGCGCTCCCGCCAGTGGTACGAGGAGTTCGCCTTTCACAAGGTCTACCACGCGCTCTACGACTTCGCCACGGTCGACCTGAGCGCCATCTACTTCGACGTCCTCAAGGACCGTCTGTATACTTCGGCCAAGCACTCCCCGGCGCGGCACAGCGCCCAGACCGCGCTCTACCGGATCGCCCATGCGCTGGTTCGCCTGGCTGCGCCCATCCTGGCCTTCACTTCCGAGGAAGTGTGGCGGCACCTGAAACAACCCGGGTCCGTCCACACGACCCTGTTCCCCGAGCCGGCCGATCTCACCGCGGGAATCACCGCCGCGCAGCGGGAACGTCTGGCCGGCTGGGACCGTCTGATGGAGGTGAGGCAGGAAGTCATGAAGAGTCTGGAAGCCGCGCGCCGGGACAAGTTCATCGGCGCGCCGCTGGAGGCCTGCGTCCGCATCGCCGCTCCGGGCGAGGTCCGCGCGCTGCTGGAGCGGCACTGGAGCGATTTGGCCGCCCTGTTTATCGTCTCGCAAGTGCAGTTGGAGACCGGCGACCGTCTTGCGGTGAGCGTCGAGCGCGCCGCGGGCGTCAAGTGCGAGCGCTGCTGGAAGTACGCGGTTCACGTCGGCTACAATGCCCAGTTGCCGACCGTGTGCGCCGACTGCGCCGCGGCGATCGTGGAAATCATGAGAGACCCAACGTGCGCCTGACCCCGCCCGCAGCTTACGGCCTCGCCGCCGCGGTCTTCGCCTTGGACCGGCTGACCAAGTGGCTCATCGAGACGCGCGTCTCGGTGCTGGACGCCATTCCCGTGATCCCCGGCTTTTTCGACATCGTGCATGCCCGCAATCGCGGCGCGGCTTTCAGCCTGCTGGCCGAGTCTGATTCGCCGTGGCGGCCGTTCCTGCTGATCGGCGTCTCGCTGGCGGCTCTGGCGTTGGTCGGAGGGATGCTGCGCAAGGCGCAGGGATTGGAGCGCAACACCGCGCTGGGCCTGTCTTTGATCCTGGGCGGCGCGTTCGGCAACGTCTTCGACCGCATTGTGACCGGGGCCGTCACCGACTTCCTGGACTTCTACATCGGCGCGCTGCACTGGCCGTCGTTCAACGTCGCCGACTCGGCCATCGTGGTGGGAAGCGGGTTCCTGCTCCTAGATCTGCTGCGCCCCAAACGCCAGGCGGCGCGCACCTGAATGCTCCCCTACCTGTTTTCGATCTTCGGATTCCGGCTGCCCACCTACGGCCTGCTGGTCGCGCTGGCCTTGCTGCTGGCCCTGGCCCTGACGGGCAAACTCGCCCGACGCGCCGGCGCCGATCCGGAGAAGATCCTGAATCTGGGGATGTACTGCGCCATGGCCGGCATCGTGGGCGCGAAACTCATGATGATCCTGGCCGACTGGCCGGAGTACGCCCAAGACCCGTCGCGCATCTTTTCGATGGCCACGCTCCAGGCGGCTGGAATCTTCTACGGCGGGTTCCTGGCGGCGCTGGGAGTGGCCTTTGTATACATGCGCCGCTTCAAGCTGCCCGTGCTGGCCACGGCCGATCTGTTTGCTCCCGGCGTCGCGCTGGGCCATGCCATCGGGCGCATCGGCTGCTTCGCGGCGGGATGCTGCTGGGGCGTGGAGACGCACTTGCCGTGGGCCGTGACTTTCCGCAATCCCGACGCCTACGAGCTGGTGGGGGTCCCGCTGGGCAAGCCGCTGCACCCGACCCAGATCTACGAGTCGCTGGCCGAGCTGGCCATCTGCGGCTTCCTGTACTGGCGCTCGGCGAAGCCGCACCAGCCCGGCGCGCTGATCGGGCAGTACCTGGCGCTGTATTCGACGGTCCGCTTCCTGGTGGACTTCGTGCGCCGCCACGACCAGGCCAATCCCTTCAACGGCCCCTTCACCACGGCCCAGTGGATTTCGCTCGGCCTGATCGCCTGGGCCGCGGCCGGCGCCTATCGGGCCGCGATTGGAAAGAAGCAGCGGGCGGCTACTTGATCTTGGAGTAGTCGGTGGGGCTGAGGAACACCGACTCCACCTTGGCCACGATCTTGCCGCCCTTCTCCGACTCGTCGCGCGCCTTCACCCAGTCCGGGTCGGCGCGGAACGCGTCCCAGGACTTCTTGGCCGCGTCGCGGCTGGCGTGGGAGACGATGTAGACCAGCGTGTTCTTCGACCGGGGCTCGTCCTGCGGCACCCAGTAGCCGATGTTGGCCATGCCGTGCTTTTCGAACAGCTTGATGGTGTGGTTGCGGAAGCGGGCGTTCAAGGCGTCGAGCTTGCCTTCCTCAGTGGTGTACGTGCGCAGCTCGAACACGCGCTGGGCGGCCGCCGCGGCCGGGTCGTTTTTCATGAGCCATGCTCCTAGGAGGATCCCTGCACAGAAGATCGCAAGTTTTTTCATGCAGGCTATGATACACCAGCCGGGCAGGCGCAAACGAGGACTGCGTGCAGCGTGGGCACTCCCGGCGCTATCTGTGCCGGCCTTGCTCGCCGCGGCCGACGCGGTACCAGTGCCTCAGCGTGCCGTGCCGTTCGCTGAAAGTCAACTGCCGGCCAAGCTGCTTGATGCGATGAGCATGGCCAAACCGATCGTCGCGAGCCGGGTCGGCGACTTGACCGACATCCTGGGGCATGGGGACCGAGGGTGGCTGGTAGAGCCGGGATCTCCAGGCGAGGTCGCACGCGCGCTCGCCGAAATCGAGGTGAACCCACGGGAGGCGGCGCGCCGCGGGGCAAATGCCCGCCAGTGGTTTCTCGCCGAGGCAAGCGCCTCGACCATTCGGCAGCGACTACACACGATGATTCAGACGGGGTTGAAGTAGGCCTGTCAGGGTTGGGCGGGGGTGTCGCGCCGCGCTGTGATAGAGTAGTCCCTGATGCGCCGCTGGCCGTTCGCCTTCCTCCTCTGTCTGGCCTCGTTGGCGGCCCCCGTCTGGGCCAAGAAACCCATCCGCGTGCTGGCCTGGAGCGAGCGGAGCGAGCCGGCGGAAGTCTATCCGGACGGCATCAACGGGGCGCTGGTCGAGATGCTGAACAAGGAGAAGGACATTCAGGCCAAGGCCGCGAATCTGTCCGACCCCGGCCAGGGCCTCGGCGAGGAGGCGCTGGCGGCGACCGACGTCCTGATCGCCTTCGGGCACCGCCATCACAAAGTGGTCGCCGACGAGAACATGGACCGCATCGTGAAACACGTCGAGCAGCGCGGGATGGGATATCTGCCGATCCACTCGTCCCACTACGCGCGGGCGTTTCAGAAGATCCTCGCCACCATCGCGGAGCGGCGCGGCCAGCCGCTGGACGGCACACCCGGCAAGTGGGGCCGGGTGCGCAACGAGGGGAAGCCGGAGCTGATCCATGTGCTGGAGCCCAAGCACCCCATCGCCAAGGGCGTCAAGGATTTCGTGGTGCCCAAGACCGAGTCCTATCTGAATCCGTTCACCGCCCCGGCGCCGGACCTCAAGATCCTGGAAGGGCGCTACGAGGGCGGCCAGCAGGACGGCAATGAAGGCCTATTGTGGCGCTTTGGCAAGGGCAAGGTATTCTATTTTCAGCAGGGACACGAGACCTTTCCGATCTACTTCCAGCCCGAGATCCAGCAGCTCCTCCGGAACGCGGTGCGCTACCTGGCCCCCGGGAAATAGCCGCCGAGCCTCCGGTTTAGTAGCTGAAACCGGGCGGCGAAAGTCGTACAATAAGGGAGCACGCCATGGTCGCAGACAGCATTCGCGGGTCGCTGAAGGAGAAGGGGGTCCGTCTGACCCGGCAGCGCCAGATCCTGCTGGAGCTGATCGACAAGTCGGGCCAGCATCTGGACGCGGAACGGCTGTTCCAGATGGCCAAGGAGAAGGATCCCAAGCTGAACCGGGTCACGGTCTATCGCACGTTGAAGATGCTCAAGCAGGGCGGGCTGGTGGATGAGCTCGACCTGATGCATTACGGCGGCGATCAGCACTACTACGAGACCCGCATGAAGCAGGAGCACGCCCACGTGATCTGCCTGCGCTGTGGGAAGGTGGAAGAGTTTTTCGGCGATCCGCTCCAGCGGCTGCGCAAGCAGATTGAGAGCCACTTCGGTTTTGAGATCGTGCTGGCGCGCACGGAAGTCGGCGGGTACTGTTCGCATTGTCAAGTGTTGCGCGCGCAGGAGTTCGAAGAAGCGCGGAGAAATGGTCAGCCGTCTTCGGTGACGCAGTCCCGGCGAAGCCACTGAACCCAAGAAGAAGCAATGGCGAGTTCTCAGTCCAGCGAAGCCTCACCGGCATCGGTTAAGACCCCTTCGTTGATCGTCGTCGACCCCAGCGGCAACCGCACCACCATGCCGCTGCTGGCGCTGCCCTTCCGCATCGGGCGGCAGGCCGACAACCAGTTGATCATGCGCGACAGCCGCGCCTCGCGCAACCACGCCCGCATCGTCATGGAGGAGGGCGAGTTCTGGGTGGAGGACCTCAAGAGCCGGCACGGAACCTTCGTCAACGGCGGCCGCGTCACGCGCTTCAAGCTCAAGAACTCCGACCGCATCGAATTCGGATCGCCCGATTCCTACCAGTTGATCTTCACCATGGACTCGGGCGAGATGAACAAGCTGCTGGAGCAGTTCCCTTCGCCCGAGAAAACCGGGCAGTTGCCGGGCGGACCGGCCGCCGGAAACCTGGCAAAACTGCGCGCGGTGATGGAAGTGGCGCGCGCGTTGCAGACCTCGCTCTCCACCCAGGATGTCTTGACCTCGGTGGTGGACGCGGCGCTGGCCGTGACCGGCGCCGAGCGCGGCTTCCTGCTGCTGCGCAGGGTGGAGGAGCTGGAGATGCGGGTGGCTCGCGACCGGCGCGGCGTGCCGCTGGCCGAGACCGATCTGCAGGTGCCTCGCCGCCTGATCCAGCGCGCTCTCCAGCAGCGGCGCGAGCTGTTGTCGATGAACTTCGATCCGGCCGAGGAAGACGGCATGAAGCCGGAGCACAGCGTCGCCGACCTGGATCTGCGCAGCGTGGTGTGCGTGCCGCTGGTGCGCATTCGCGTCTCGGGCGGCCAGGAGACCAGCATGCTCTCCACCTTCAACGACACGGTGGGAGTGCTCTACATGGACTCGCGCATCGGACACGCCGACATGTCGGCCGGCAATCGCGAGTTGCTCCAGACCCTGGCCCTGGAAGCCTCCACCATCCTGGAAAACGCCCGCCTTCTGGAAGAAGAGCGGATGCGCCAGAAGATGGACGAAGAGCTGAACGTCGCCCGTCAGATCCAGCAGAGCCTCTTCCCGAGGCGGCTGCCCTCGACCGGCTGGTTCCGCGCGCGAGGCACCAGCGAGGCCTCCCAGCAGGTGGGTGGCGACTACTTTGACGTCATGCCGGTCAACGACACTTGCTGGGCGGCGGCGGTGGCCGATGTCTCGGGCAAGGGAGTCAGCTCGGCCCTGCTGGCCTGCTATCTGCAAGGCGCGCTGTCGGCGGCCACCAGCAACGCCTCCTCGATCGAGGCGTCCATGGAATTGATCAACCGCTTCCTGGGGGAGCGCGCCGAAGCCGGCAAGTACGCCACCATTTTCTACTGCATCCTGGAGGCGACCGGCCGGCTGCGCTACATCAATGCCGGCCATTGCGCGCCGTTCGTGGTGCATCTGGACAGCTCTATGGACTCGCTCGACACCACTGGCGTGCCGGTGGGCCTGCTGCCCTGGGCCACCTTCCCGGCCGAGGAGTGCACGCTGGCGCCCGGAGACAAGATCGTCATCTACTCGGACGGCGTCAGCGAGGCTCACGGGCCATCGGGCGAGTTCTATGGCACCGACCGCTTGCGCGACGCCATCCGCGCCAACGTGGCGGCCTCCTGCGAAGAATTGCAGTTCGCCATCCTGGACGATGTCCGGACCTTCACGCAGGGCGCGCCGCAGGCCGACGACGTGACGCTGGTCATCCTGGAATACGTGCCGTAGGCGTAGTCTCGCTCCACCCCTTGCCCCAGGGCAAAGAAAAAGCGAAAATAGCTTCCATGAACCTGACCCTCGGCTTCCCCGAGTTGGCCCTGACGCGGCAGGACCTCAGCCTGGAATCCGCTCTCAACCATTTCCGGACGCTGATGGAGCGGCCGGACCCGGCGGTTCGATCGATCCGGCATCAGCCGGCCCGGCCCGGCGAATACCTGCCGATCCCGGATTCGGTGCATCCGTCGCTGAAGGCCGCTTTGGAGCGGCGCGGCATCCGGCAGCTTTATAGCCACCAGGCCGAGGCGTTCGCCCAGGTGCAGTCGGGCAGAAACGTGGTGGTGGTCACACCCACCGCCAGCGGGAAGACGCTGTGCTACAACCTGCCGGTGATGGACCGGCTACTGCGCGATCCCGGCGCGCGGGCGATGTATCTGTACCCGACCAAGGCGCTGGCGGAGGACCAGCTTCACGAGTTCCAGTCGGCGGTGGATGAGATGGGCGCGGAGATCCGCGCCTTCACCTACGATGGCGATACGCCGCAGGACGCGCGGAAGGCGATCCGGCAGCGCGCCAATGTGGTCCTCACCAATCCCGACATGCTGCACAGCGGCATCCTGCCGCACCACACCAAGTGGGCGAAGCTGTTCGAGAACCTGCGCTACCTGGTCATCGACGAGCTGCACTACTACCGCGGGGTGTACGGCAGCCACTTCGCGAACCTACTGCGGCGGCTGAGGCGGATCTGCGAGTTCTATGGCTCGCAACCGCGGTTCATCTGCTCTTCGGCCACCATCGCCAACCCGCGGGAGCTGGCTGAGGCCTTGACGGAGTCGCCCTTCGAGCTGGTCGACCGCAACGGCGCGCCGAGCGGAGAGAAGTACTTCATCTTCTACAATCCGCCAGTGGTGAACCGGCCGTTGGGCATCCGCCGCAGCTACATCAACGAGACGCGGCGCATTGCGCTGGAGTTCATCGAGCGAGGCCAGCAAACACTGGTCTTCGCCAACAACCGGCTGGCCACCGAGGTGCTGGTCACCTATCTGAAGGACGCCTGCGATCGCGGGCCGCTGCCGCGGGAGACCGTGCGCGGCTACCGCGGAGGCTATCTTCCAAGAGAGCGGCGCGAGATCGAGCGCAAGCTGCGCGACGGCGAGATTCGGGCCGTGGTCGCCACCAACGCGCTGGAGCTGGGCATCGACATCGGATCGCTGGACGCGGTGGTGATGGCCGGGTATCCCGGGACGATCGCTTCCACCTGGCAGCGCGCCGGACGCTCCGGGCGCCGGCAGTCGGCCTCGGCGGCGGTGCTGGTAGCCTCCAGCGCGCCGCTCGATCAGTACATCGTCGAACACCCGGACTATTTCTTCGAGCGCCCGCCCGAGCACGCCCACATCAATCCCGGCAATCTGGAGATCCTGCTCGGGCACCTGAAGTGCGCCGCGTTCGAATTGCCGATCCGTGACGGGGAAAAGTTCGGCCCGCACGACGCCACCGATCCCTGCCGGTACCTCGAAGAAGCCGGATTCCTGCATCACTCGGCCGGCGCCTGGCACTGGACCTCGGAGTCCTATCCGGCCGACGCCACCAGCCTGCGCTCGGTCAGCAGCGACAACTTCGTGGTGGTGGACATCACCCACGAACCCGCCGTGATCGCCGAAACCGGCTTCACCTCGGCCCTGACCACGCTGCACGAGAAGGCCATCTATCTGCACGAGGCCCGCCAATACCATGTCGAGCGCTTCGACTACCAGGAGCGGAAGGCCTACGTACGGCGCGTGGAATGCGATTACTACACCGATGCCATCGACTACACCCAGGTCAAGGTTCTGGAGGAATTCGACGGCGCGCCCCTGGCGGCCGCCCGCCGCGCGCACGGCGAGGTGCGGGTGAACCGCCAGATCGTGGGGTTCAAGAAGATCAAGTTCTACACCCTGGAGAATGTCGGGGCCGGAAAGCTCTCGATGCCCGAGCAGGAGATGCACACCACCGCGTTCTGGCTGCATTTTCCGGCGGCCTTCCTGGCGCGGTTCGCGGACTTGACGCCCACCGAGAAGCAGAACGGCATCGCCGGGCTGGGCAACGCGCTGCGCACCGTGGCGTCGCTGCTGCTGATGTGCGATCCGCGCGATCTGGGAGTGGCGCTGAGCGAGGAGATCGCGGGCGGTCTGGCGGCGTTCGAGCCGAATCTTTATCTGTACGACAACTATCCGGGAGGCATCGGCCAGAGCGCGCCCCTGTATCGAATGACGGAGAAGCTGCTGGCCGGAGCGGCGCAGTTGCTGTCCGGCTGCGGCTGCGAGGGTGGATGTCCTTCGTGCGTGGGGCCGATCGGCGAAGTCGGCGAGCGCGGCAAGGAGGCCGCGCGGCGAATGTCGGAGCTGCTGGCGTCCGGATTGTCGTAGGCTAATGTAGTGTCCAAGAATTAGCTGGGAAAGGGGGCCACCGCTCCGTAGGAAGGTGTGAAAGAATCGAACTGCGCACCGCTTGCTTACGCGCGCGGCTCTGTAAGTGCAGTGGTTGCAGCACGAATGGTGCCGAGCCGCGACCGTGAGGGAGCGGTTACCGATAGTTTTCACAGCTTCCTACGGAGCAGTGTCTCACGTTGTCCAGCCAATTTTTGGACACTACACTTAGGTTAGTTGGAGCCGCATGCTCGGACGCTACGTCTTCCGCGAAATCCTGCCCAGCGCGCTGCTGGGCACGCTGCTCGGGACCTTCGTCATCTTCTTTCAGGGGCTGGGGCAGTTGTTCGAGCTGCTGGTGCGCAGCTCG
>JACOSH010000190.1 GCA_016178945.1 Acidobacteriota bacterium | reverse complement strand
TAAGCGGTTGCCACGAATGGTACAAAGCCGCGACCGTGAGCGGTTGCCACGAATGGTACAGAGCCGCGACCGTGAGCGGTTGCCACGAATGGTACAGAGCCGCGACCGTGAGGGAGCGGTTGCCAATTTTTTCACAGCTTCTTGCCCAGCCACTAGAACGGCCGACTCTTTCGCGGCCGCCCCACCTTCCGCACCGCCCCGGTCTTCTTAGGAGCAGCGGTCTTCTTGGCCCGGGTCACGCCCAGCGCCTCCTCCAGCAGGGTTTGCAGGTATTTCTTCTCCGCCTGGGTCATGACCTTGTTGAAATTCGCGGGACGGCGCCCCGCCACTTGCTTGACTTGCCGAACCCACTCCAGCGCCTCGGCCGCCGGATGATCCTTCACCTCGGCGATCATCTCCAGCGCGTTGTCCATATCGGGGATGGCGCGATAGTTCCTCAGCGCGTCTTTGGGGCAGCCGGCCACGCGGTACAACCCCGCCGCCGCCGCGTACTCGCGCAATCCCTCCCGGCATTCCGCCTGTAACCTGTACTGCGGCTCCCCGAGAGAATTGAGGATGGTGAGCGCTTCGTTGTAGCGCCCGCCTTTCATGAATGTCGTGACGGCCTTCTGATACAGCCTGGCGGTGCGCTGCTTGGCGTCGGGAACGCCCAGGACCTGGAAGAGTCGCGGCAGGTAATCGGCTAAATGCGCTGCGGCGTCCCCACGCTGGAACGAAGCTTCTAGTTCTTCCAGCCAGCGCGAGCTCTTGTTGGAGATCTCCACCAGCAGCCAGGGCTCGATTTCCCGCTGGTTCACCACCATCGCGGCCGCCACCTTTTGCAGCGACAGCTCCCGGATGCCGGAGTAATTCCGTTCCAGGTCGGTGATCGCCTCGAAGATCGCCGCCAGCCCGGCCTTGCCGGCTCGTCTCGCGTTCTGACGGGCTTCCTCGAAGAGATCGGGATGCCCCAGCTCCGCCGGCAGGCGCACCCTGCGGTACGCCAGGCAGAAGCTCACCTGCGCCAGCGTGAGGTGGGCCGACCGCTGCACGGTCTCATCCGTGATGGCCAGCCGCTGCCCTTCGACCCCCAGCAACAGCACGGCCTGCTTGGCGCGCGACCAGGCCATCTCCGGCTTCACGTCCAGGAATTGCCGCGCGTCGGCTTCGCACAGCCGCACGCGTTCCTCGGGGTCCAGCAGCTCTTCTTCCAGCGTCTTCAGCACCACCGCTGGAATCACCGGCGAGACCTCCAGAAAGCGCTGGCTGTTCTCCACCGCCCGTTCGGGCGGGCTCACGTCCAGGAAGTACAGCCGCTCGGTGGGCCGGCTGATGGCCACGCGCAACTGATCGATCTCCAGCCGCTTGCTCAGCGACGCGATGTCGTCGTCGCGGCGCAGGCGTTCGCTCGACCGCGTGATTTGGTCCAGGTGCCTGCCCGGATCGAGGAGGCACACCGAATGAAAATCCAACCCTTTGGCTTCCGAAACCGTCAGGATCCGATGGCGCAGCAGCTCCGGCACGTAGGAGGGCACGCTGTCGTCCAGGCAGATGATCGCCAGCCCCTCCCGCTCCGACAGCACCGTCAACAGCTCGTTCAGCTCCGCGCCCGGCACGGCGCTGCAGTAGATGACCTGGTCGCTGGCGTCCTCGTCGATGTCGGCCAATCCCGTGCCGCCGGGGCGATCCTGCTTGGCCAGGTGTGAGTAGAGATCCCAGACGCGGTTGACCAGCTCCGCGATGCGGCGCGGGCTGCGCAGGTTCGCGCCCAGTTTGAACTCCACCGGGTTTCCCAGGCGGTGGTGCAGCAGGTCGTGAAACCAGCCCCATTCGAAGTCGGTGGGGCGGACCGTCTGGGCTTCGTCGCCGGCCACCAGCAGCGACAACGGTCCCCGCCGGTGATTCTGGATCGCCGCCGCCAGGTGGATCATCGCCAGCGCTTCGATCGGCGTCAGGTCCTGCGCTTCATCGACGGCGATGCAGTCGAAATCCAGGAACCATTTCGGCAAGGCCGGGGACGCGGAGTGCAGCCGCGTGGCGGCCTGCCAGGCCAGCCCCAGCTCCGGGAAATACTTGCTCTGCAGGTTCACGCCGTCCCGGCGGCGGAGCGCGCCCACGATTTCCAGCAGCGCTTCCACGGCGGTACGCCCGATGTGCCGCTCCCAGCGCACGCGGTAATCGACGTCGGAAAGCTGCGGCTCCTTGCAGGACGGGAATCGTCCGACGGCCACCGGCAGCGCGCTCCCCACCAGGTGCGCGTGCAGCTCCTCGTAGAGCGAGAACTTATAGTTCGCCCACACGCCTAGCATCCGCGGCGGCAGCCCGGCCAGCTCCCGGGACAGGTTGTCGCGCGATTCCCGTTGCGGCTCCACGGGCGTATCCACGCCCAGGATTTCGCGCAGCAGGCGCGGAAAAGTGACCACGTGAAAGCGCTTGCCCGCCGGCGCATACTTGTCGAAATGATCGCGGGCCAGCGCCGCCAGCTCCGCCGAATAGGTGACGTAGAGAACCGAACGCGTGGCGGCGTTGTCGGCCGCCAGCCAGAGCGCCGTGGTCTTGCCCGACCCTGGAAAGCCCTTGACCAGCCGGATGGGTTGCCGCGCCGAGCTGAAGCGCGTCTGCGGCGCGGTCCACGGCGACGGAACGTACTCGGCGCGCCGCAGTTCGGGCACGGTAATGGGCAGGTACTGCTCAGCCAGCGCCTGGGGGTTACAGACGGCGTGATCGTCGTGATGGCGGATGTCGCGCAGGAAGACGGCGCCGTCGGGCGCGTTCTCAAATCCCGGCGCGCCCTTCAGCGGCGGCGCGCCCTTCGGCGCCCACCAGGCATAGAAGTGATTGCCGCCATTGCCCCCCAGCCGCGACCGCCGCCATCCCCGGTTCGCGCCCTGCGTGCTCTTGTAGTGCTGCCGCCGCTCGTCCACCACCAGCCGGTGCAGGATCAACGCGGCCCGCTTGCCCACCGGATCGTTCTTGTGCGCTTCCAGCTTCTCGAGGAAATCCTGATGGCAAAACAGCGCATTCCCGGGCCGGGCCGTGGTGAACTCTTCGAACAACTCGGGCTGCGCCAGGGGTTCGGTCTTCATGGGGCGAGAGACTATTCTCTCAAGTCGAGGCGGCCTCCGCCACACAACCTTCCAGTCCGGGCCGGGCCGCCCGAAGGTCCAACCCAATTGGTAACACACCAACTACGGTTCCAATCCCTGGCAGGAGAAGAACCAGGGGGTGACGTCGATTTCCTGGGTTTCACGAATTGAAGATGCCAAGGAGAGCCTACTCCGCAGCCGTTAGCGCTACCAAGTTTTCATAGGCTTACGGGCGTCAGGTGACGACAAGTGACGACGCGCGGCGCGCCAGAGCAGGGTCCTCGCCAATGAATACCAAACCAGGCTCGTAGCAGGTCTGGGGCTTGTGTTTGCAGCGGTTCGCGGACACAACCGTTGCGCCGGAGCCCGGACCTGGTAGGACGAGCCGTCTCGCCGCGCTGGGGCGCAACGTGCGCCAAAGTTGCGCGAACGGCGTCGCAACGACTGCGGACCCGGAATAGGTGTGGGCTCTATGCGGTGACCGCGACGACGCAAGCCTTTGCAGAGAAGGCCGGCCTCTTGCGGTGGTAATCGCAGCCGCAACGTTGTACCTTATTGGGGTGCCTGACTGCACTTGTCGTGAACAGAGCCACGTTTATTAGCGAACTGAAGGCGATCGCAGCACGACCGAGTACTCGGATTAGGTTGAAAACGAGAGGAAGCGCGGCCATCGGTCCTCCCCGGGTAGCCACCCAACCGCGCCAGCTCGCCGGAAAGGGCCGTCCCGCACTTCCCCGTTGCCCACAGTGCGGCAGCGGTGTGCGGCCCGATCGACTCTAGAAGCATCTGAACGAACGCTGCCCCAAACTCCATCTGCGCAAGAGCGCCAGGTTAGACGGTAACCGGGCAAATCCAGGGCCTGTCAATCTCGGACATGCGAAACAGCACAAGAAGAAAAAACGCTTCCCCTGGGCCACATTCATCCAAGGCGGACTGTGTAGCGGGCGGTGATTGGCGCCCCCCCGCAGCTCCGCTACTCCTGGGCGAGCGCAAAACCGTCACTAATTGGTTACCGACCCGCCGTAATGGCATCGAGACTCGACTCCGAGTGGCGCGAATCGCAGTGCCCTAAAACGGCTGTGGCCCCAGAATCCCCTGAGTGCTTCGCGAATTCGCAGCGAGCAACTGATCAGAGAACGTGCGACGGGCGGCGGCGCGCGGCCGCCCGGACTATTATCGTCTCCATCGGATAGCCGGGTCCGGAAGCCCATATACGCCGACCCGACTTTCTGCCACAATAGGCGATTCATGTCGATTCCAGACAGCAATCCTACCCTGGGGAATCGGTGGTTCTCTGTTAACGAAGTCGCTACCCATCTCGGGGTTGCGATCGACACTGTCTACCGTTGGATTGAGAACAAAGGGCTGCCGGCCCATCGCGTCGGCCGTCTGTGGAAATGCAAATTGCCGGGGTTGGACGCATGGGTGAGAGGCGGCGGTCCTGCTGACATCCTCGGCTCCGCCGGCAAAGAACCTCGACGGCGAAGGAGCAGATAGGAAGCCCACGATGAATCCACAAGATCTGAAACCAAACGTCATCGTACGAGGCCCTATGTTCCCGGAGCCCGTGAAGATCATCCGAGTGGTCCCGATGGGCGGCTCCTTCAAACTCGTCGGTCAGGGTATGAACACTGGCCTGGTGCACCAGCCCATCCTCTTGCCGGCCCAACTTGCCAACCTGGAGGGTTCGCCGGAACAGGAACCATTCGACGGCGATGCGACGAAGTTCAAACTCGGCGTCGAGGCCCTACGGCTGGGGATCGCCTACGAGTACGACCCGTACTTCTCCCTGTCGATTGCCAGAGTCGATCCGCTACCGCACCAGCTCGAGGCGGTCTACGACTACTTTTTGCGACTCCCTCGAATCCGCTTCCTCCTCGCCGATGATCCCGGCGCCGGCAAGACGATCATGGCGGGCCTGCTCATCAAAGAACTGAAGGTTCGCGGGCTGGTGAAACGAATTCTAATCGTGACGCCTGCCAACCTCAGCTTCCAGTGGCAGCGGGAGCTCAAAGACAAGTTCCAGGAGAAGTTCGAAGTCGTTCGCAGCGACGTCCTGCGCGCCAACTATGGCTCCAATCCCTGGCAGGAGAAGAACCAGGTCGTGACGTCGATTTCCTGGGTTTCTCGAATTGAAGATGCCAAGGAGAGCCTCCTCCGTAGCCATTGGGACCTGATCATCGTCGATGAGGCGCACAAGATGAGCGCCTACAGCTCCGACAAGAAGACGCTCGCCTACGAACTCGGGGAGCAGTTGTCGGAAATGACGGACCACTACCTCCTCATGACCGCGACCCCGCATAAGGGCGA
>JACOSH010000189.1 GCA_016178945.1 Acidobacteriota bacterium | reverse complement strand
CGTGTGCGGCCCGTTCGGAACCCGCCGGGTATCGAAGTCCAGCTCGAAGCCGATGTTCGGACAGGCGGCCACATCGGGAAGCGTGGCGCAGGCCTCCGGACGGGGCTGGCCGTATTGCGCCAGGCCGAAGGAGGCTCCGTCCACCAGCAGCAGCACCGCGTCGATCCGGCCCCCGGGCGTCCAGGCGTGACCTGAGATCCTGACCGTGCCGCTCAGCCGCTGATTGTTCACTGGCGTGGTCAGCGCGCCCGTGGGAGGTTGCGTCGCCGGATTATTCACCATGATGGCCAGAGGCGTGTCGGGGATCAGGGTCAGGCGGCCGGTTTCATCCCGAACGCGGATCTGCACCGTGTGCCGTCCATTGGTCACGGGCGGGAATCCGGTGGTATTGAGAAGGTAGGTGAACCCCACGAAGGGACAATTGGGCGGCGCGGCGGGTCCCGGCGTCGTGCAGATATCGTCCCGCCTCTGATTGTAAGTGGCCGGACCCCAGGTCAGGCCGTCGACCATCGCCTCCAAGGCCAGCACCCGCAGATCCTGGGCCAGCACATAGCCGCGGATCGGCACGCGGCCCGTGACTTCCGCGCCCTCAGCCGGCGCTTCAATCTTGCCGGAGGGCAGACGCGACTGGCCGGGGTCCACGTGGAAGGTGACGGGCGCTTCAGGGAAATCCTTGTACGCGCCGCGCGCATTCGTCACCCGGATCTGAACGGTGTGAGCGCCGGGCGCCAGGTTGAGCGCGCCGGCGTCGGCAGTCGAGCTGAAGCCCACAAACGGACACCCCGGCAGAGGCTGCGGCGCGCAGACGTCGGGGCGCGGCACGCCGGCCCCCAATCGGCCCGACGGCAGGCCGTCAATCAACACGTCCATCCGCGAGATAAAGGTTCCCGAATCGTACACCACGCCGCGGAAAGGAATCACGCCCTTGAAGCGCTCCTCGGCCGCGGGCGACTCCAGTCGCAGCTCCGGAACGCTGGAATTGTTGAACGGCGGCTCCCAGATCAGCGAGTTGGCGTTCTCCAGATTCGGCCGTCCGTTGTGGGGAGAGACCGTCACGGAGAACGTCTCGGTGCCGCTGGAGATTCCCACGGTGGGCGTGGATACCGGGCAGCCAAAGAATCTCGGGCCGCCCGACAGGTTGCGGTTGCCGCCGCCGTACTGCATCTCGATGCGGCCATCGCTCCACAACGTGACCGCGAAGTTGACCGGTTCGGGCGGCACGCCGCCCGCCGTCAGGGTCTCGGCCGCCCAGCGGAAGGTGATCGAATCCGGCGTGCGCTGGCTGCGGTAGACATTCTCGCCCGGCTGCGCGATGCCGGCCGTCGATAGATTCATCCACAACGGTGCGATGCCCCGGAACAGCGGCAGCGTGGCCGGGTCGCTGCAAGGAGTGGATGGCGGCAGGTCGAACGCCACAAAGCCGTTGGCGAACACCAGCGCCGTCAGGTATTCCTTCCCGAAGAACCGGAAGGGGAACGGCAACTGCACCCGCGTGTAGGCGCCCACGCCGGCCCGCAGATTCAGCGGCGTCTCCCGGCCCACGTGAATACCCGGCGGCGAGCTCTGCAGCGCATAGGAAGGCGAAGTTGGAACCGTGGCTTCGATCAGCTTGGGCCCGCCGCCGGTGTCCTGATCCACATAGTAGGCCGAGATCAGGTCTCCCGGCACCAGATCCAGCACGTTGCTGAGCTTCGTCACCACGCCGCTGGAACTGGAAGGAATCGTGCCCACGTACGCGGAGCCGGCGCGCCGCAGCACCAGGTCCTCCACGTCGCCCGAGCTGCCGGTCAACTGGATGCGCACCGTGGGCTGCGTGGCATTGGAGTCCTGCAGGATCACCCGCACGGTTTCGCCCAGCGTGTAGGCCTCTTCATAGAACCGCAGCGACCCGGTCGGGGAGGGCCGCTCGAAGGACGGCACGACATGGGTGCTGTTGGCGTTCGTGCTCCAGGCCAGCACGCCCATCCCGCGCTTGGCGAACGCGGCCCAGATCTGGTCCTGGCTGGCGCCGCCGAAATCTACGCGGTCGGCCAGCAGGATGGCGTCGCGCGCGTCCACCATGGTCGGGGCCGGAATGGCGAGCTTCATCCAGTCGATCGTCAGTAGCCGCCCGCGCCGCCGGCCCTCCCGCTCGCCGAACTGCCGGATCAGATTCGCGCGCATTTCCCAGAGCGCCTCGAACCAGATCTCGCCATCCGAGTGGACCTCCGGGAAGGAAATCACCCGCCCCAGTTGCTGGAAAGTGAGCGGGTTGATCTCCAGATTGGTGGAGTACTGGCGGGTGCGAATGCCCAGGCCGAAGGTCTGCTGGAAATAGTCGCCGATCGTGTAGGCGCCGTCCACCGGGGCGCCCTCCGGCGTCAGGAACTCGGCCGCGAAGAAGTCGCTCCATGCCTCGCCCATCGAGGCCCCCTGAAAGGTCTCGTACACCCGGCGGCACAACCGCGCGCTCACCCCATGCGTGTATTCGTGCAGGATCACGCCGGCGTCGTAGGAGCCGTCGGTGAAGAACGTGCCCGCGTCGTCGGTGGCCAGGTACATGGCGATCATGGGCTGCGACCCGTCGTCGGTGCTGCGCCACGAAAAGAAGGCATTGTTGAGACGGGCCACGACGTTGCCCTTCGCGCCGAAATGGCTGTAGGCCAGCACCGCGTCGCCGCCGACGCCGGCGCGGCTCAGGTTCTCCTGCTGGAAGTTGCCCGAGCCTTCGTCGAATCCGATCGGATAAAACAGGTCGTGGGCGCGGTTCACCCAGTAGAACAGGTTGGTGGTGGCGGCGTCGGTAAACTGAATCGGATTGGGAGCCGCCGGTCCCAGTTCCAGCGGAAAGCGGAACTCGCCGTTGGCCGCGCTGGCCGTCGCCGGCGTGCGCAGGAACGAGACTCCCAGGTAGTTGGCGCCGGCGATCGCGTTGTTGCCCGCCGTGCCCGCTCCCGACACCCACCCGCGCGGCGACCCGGCCGGATCGCCCGTGAACGGCTGCATGGTGCGCTCCACCAGCGGGGGCGCCGATGGCGGCCGCACGCCCGGCACCGGGTTCGGCTGCGGGCTCTCCCGCTCGAACACCAGCCCGCGCGGCGACTGGAAGGCTGTCTGGCTGTGCTTGGCCAGCACGATCTGCGACGCGCTGTCGACCACCGTGGAGTAGCGGCTCACGCCGTCTTCGTCCAGAATCGAGAACACCCAGGCCGGCTGCAACACGCCGTTCGCGCCGTACCACGCCAGCCGTCCGTCGATCTCCTCGGCGAACCCGCCGCCGTGAAACGCCACGTCGTATCGCGCATTCGTCTTCGGCGCCGCCGGGAAGGGCAGGAATCGTTCCGCCACTCTCGAATTCACCGCCATCGCCGCCGCCCGCACCGCCGCCGAGGCGGTCGCGACCAGAGGCAGGAACACTCCCGCCCCCGGCTGCATGTACAGCTCGCCGCCCGCGTTGATCACGCGCCCGGCGCGGTCGATGTTGACCACCCACTCGGCGTTGTACACCTCCACGCCCTGAAATTGCTGCCGGTAGATCAGGTGCGTCACGCCGTTGTGCGCGGTGCGATACTCCTTGGCCACGTACGCGCCCGCCAGGTCCTCCGGTCCCAAGCCGTTCTGCGCCGCCGCCTGCTCCAGAAAACTTTGAGCGATGGCCCGCGGCTCGAGCGAGCTTGCCGCCGTGAGCGGTGCGCTGGGATTAAAGAGGTGGCGCGTGCTCTCCTGTCCATATAAAGGAAGAAGCGCGGCTACGGGCAGCCAAATCAGGAGCTTTTTCATAACGGTTTTTCAGGATACCACGGGGACCGCGGGCAACCATCACCCCCTTCCCTCGCGCGGCCGGATGGCTTATAATCTGACCCATGTTGCGCGGGTGTGCCTGCGTGGTAGTGCTGGCGGCGGGGGCGCTGCTGGACGCTCAGCCCGCCGTGTAGCCGGAAGGGCTCCTGGGGCGGATTCAAGCCCGCATGCGGGAGGCCCTCTCCCGCTTGCCGGATCACGTCTGCCTCCAGACCGTCTACCGTCATCGCAGCCTCGCGCTGGAGAAGCCCTTTCAGCCGCTCGACACCCTCAAGCTGGAAGTCGGCCTGGCCGGCAACAAGGAGATCTTTGCCTGGCGGGACGCGAGACGCTTCGCCGAGAAAGATCTGCCCGACCTGGTGGGGAGCGGCGCAATCGGGACCGGCAACTTCGGGCTGCACGCCCGGAGCGTGTTCCTGGCCGGGAGCGCCGAGTACGCCTATCGCGGCGAAGTCGACCTGGACAGCCGCCGCGCGTTCCTCTACGACTACGAAGTTCCGCAGGAGCAAAGCCGCTACCACGTGCGGCTGGGGAACCGCGAGGCCATCGTGGGATACACCGGCTCGTTCTGGGTGGATCGGGAGACGCTCGACCTGATCCGGCTGGAAGTAAGGGCCGAGGACATCCCCGACGTGATCGGTCTGGCCCACGTAACCGATGTGATGGACTACCAGCGCGTGGCCATCGGGCCGTCCGAGTTTCTGCTGCCCAGATCTTCGGTCCTGACCCTGGCCGCCGCCTCCGGCGAGCGGAACCGCAATCGCACTGAATTCAGCGGCTGCCGGCAGTTCGTGGGGGAAGCCTCGGTGCGCTTTGAAGAAGCGCCGCCCTCCGAGCGGCCCGTCGAGCCGGAGGCCGCGCCGGAGCCGGCGCTCTTGAGGCTGCCCGCCCGGCTGGTGCTCGACCTGTCGCTGGCGACCGAAATCGAAATGGAGACGGCCGCCGCCGGCGACCCGGTCCGCGCCCTTCTGGCCCGTCCCTTGCGGCACGGCGACCGCATCCTGGCCCCCGAAGGGGCCGCGGTCCTGGGACGCCTGGTGCGCGTCGAAAAGCACGCCCATCCCGTGGATCACTACCAGATCGGCTTGCAGTTCGACACGCTCGAAACCGGGGGCGGGCGGACCGAGTTCCTGGCGACACTGGAAGAAGTGAGCTCGGCGGCCGGGCTGATGCGTCAGGCCAAGCGCCTGGACCCCACCTTCAAGAAACAGCGCCAGGCGCGCATGCAGATCCTGGTCCGCGAGCATCCCCGCGGGCAGGGCGTTCTGCATTGGGAGGCCAAGCACGCGCGCATCCGTCCCGGCCTGCGCATGAAGTGGGTTACCGAAGGGGAGCGCTGAGCGGCGCTTCTATTTGCCGCGACTGTAGTGCGGCTCGACGCGGTAGGTGCCGTCGGAGAAGTCGACCGGAGAGCGGAAGGGACGGCGGCCCGGCCAGTCCAGCCGCAGATCGGTCGTGACCTCGTCGAGGAATTCCAGGTTGGCCACCTTGGTTTCGGCCGCGAAGCAGGTCAGCAGCAGGTTGTCGCAGATGGCGTTGATGATCCTCGGGATGCCCTGCGAGCGGTAGTGGATCTCCGAGAGCACTTCTTCGGGAAACACGTTCTGTTGTGGCATGCCGGCGCGGGCCAGGCGCGACTGAATGTAATCGGCCGTGTCGCCTTCCTGGAAGGGGTGCAGTGAGCACCGCAGGGCCACGCGCTGTTTGAGCTGGCGGAAATCGGGCGCGTCCAGTTTACGGTCCAGCTCGGGCTGGCCCGCCAGGACCACCTGCAACAGTTTGCCGCGCCGGTTCTCCAGGTTGCCCAGCATGCGAATCTCTTCGAGCACGTTCCAGTCCAGGTTCTGCGCTTCGTCCACGATCAGGACGGTGGTGCTGCCGGCGTTCGAGCGCTGGATCAACAGGTGGTTCAGGGTGAACAGGACTTCGGTCTTCGAGTCGCGCCTGCAGTGCAGATCCAGATCGTAGGCGATCATCTCGAAGAACTGGTCCACGGTCAGGCGCGAATTGAACAGGTAGGCGAACTCGATCTGAGAGGCGGCCAGGTAGTTGCGCAGGCACTCGATCATGGTGGTCTTGCCGGTGCCCACTTCGCCCGACAAGACGATGAATCCCTTCAGGCTCTGGATCCCGTAGATCAGGTTCGCCAGCGCCTCTTCATGCTGCGGGCTGCGAAACAAGAATCCAGGGTCCGGGCTCAGATTGAACGGGTTGGCCGTCAAACCGAAGAAGGCGTTATACATAGCTGACGGAACGGTACATGATCAGGGTATCATCAATCGCGGGCGTTCGCTAGGAAGATCGGCGGAAGGCGCGGAATGGGTTAGGGGGCTCGTCGTCGCAGGCGCTGGCCTGCGGGCAGACCAAACGGACCAACAGGTGTTTGAATTCGATGTCGCGTCTACCAAATGACCGGAAGGCCCGAGGCCTGAATCCGCGCGTCGCGAGTGACCAGCGGAAGGGCGAGCTGGAGGTCGGTGGCGGCGATGATTCGGTCGGGCAGGTCGGGAACGTCTCCACGAGGGATCCTGCGCCTCGCCAGGGCGATACTCAGGTCGAAGGGCGCTACCACGAATCCCGCGTCTGGCTGGCTGACTGCGAAGAGGTCGTCAAGATCGGTCACGGAAATGCGCCCCTTTTCCGCCAGGTAGGTTGTTTCAGCAATGCACATCGAAGGAACCACGATGGGCTCCCCAGCCTCGGTAGCCGCCCGCGGGGCTGCGCGGGCTCTGTTGGAAAGACGACCGTCTCCGGACAAGTACCAGAGCACGGTATGGGTGTCGGCGACGACTGCCCCCATCAGGTGTCCCGCCGTGGAAAATTTCCAAACATTTCGCGCCGGGCTTCAGCAATGTCTTCCTCCGAGATCGAGATCGCACGGCCAGCCCAGAGACCTTCCAGGCTCTTGCGCGGGCGGACGGGTCGCGATTTGATTTTGAGGAAGTCCGCGAAATCCAGCACTTCCTGCTGCTTGTCCGCGGGCAGCGCCCGCACGGCTTCGAGGATCGATTCTTCCAGGCTCATGGCGGTCTGCCTCTATTATGCGCCTGTCACGGTTAGATCACGCCGTTTGCCAGACTGGGCTCTCAAGCTGACCGCGCCGCTTCCTCATCCAGGCTTCAACGCTCCTTGTGAAATCTCGGCCACGGTCATGAAGGACGGGACCAGACGTCAGGAGGCAACGTCCGTGTCAACGACGAGCGTGGTCACCTTGGGAAGGTTCTTGGCGTGCTCTGGCGGCGCAGGTCATAAATGAAGCGGACGAAGGCGTCGGCCTCTTCTTCCGTGGAAGGAACGGTGTGCTTCATCAGCTCGCTCCAGCATCGGCTCTTCTCGTGGGCGGGGTTGGCACGTGTGCGGCCATTCTTGGCGACGATCTTGCGCGTTGGGCGCCTGACTCTCATCCACTCCAAGAATACGAAAGAAAGAGGCCACGCGGGCAGGCAGTATTGTCAGATTAAGGTCACGGCGATAGTCGCCGCGGGCTGCGCGGAGCCGGAGAGTTTCGTGGTACCGCTCCGATCAAGTCCTACCGGGGAACAACGGTTGGTGGTCACAGGCATCGGCCCGAGGACGCGGCAAGGGGCGGGGTTGTGGCCTCCCTCTCAGACGGGAAATCCAGCGGACTGTTCAATAGTGATACCTGGCCTGAAGAAAGTCGACGCGGTCCGCCCCGGCCCTGTACACTAGCCGGTGTTCCTGAGTGATTCTCCTCGACCAGCAACCAGCCAGCACGCGCTTCAGCGGTTCGGGCTTGCCAATGCCGGCGAAAGGATCGCGGAGGGCCGCCTCGACATGGTCCACGACCCTTAGTGCCGTCCGCCTTCACCCAGAGCGAAGATCTTCCAGAAACCCCAGGTAAAAAGTCGTCGCGTTCAACGATGCGAGCCAAGCCTCATCTCGCGGCGCAACTTCGCAACCGAGGCCGGCCTCGCTCGCCCGCTTTCAGCCCGGCGCAGCGCGGCGAGCAGCCGGCGGGCATTCCTCGGAGACCGAAGGAGATGTGTCGTCTCCAGCAGCCCAGCCAGTTCCTGCGCCGGAATCAGCGCCACGTCCCGGGCGCCCCTGCGGCGGACAATCACCACCTCCTGGTCCTCCACCACACGGTCCAGTACGGAGGCCAGGCTGTTCCGAAATCGGGTATACGATGTCTCCAAAGCCACGACATCCATTGTACAGGTTTCTGTACGCCTGTACCCCCCCGTCGCCGCTCAGAAGCTCAGAAGGTGGACAAGATGGCCTTCGACCAGCGCGAAGATCTCATGGCTACCGATCCCGCCTATCACTACCGCGGGCCGATCAGGGTTTCGCTTCAGATGGAAGACGTGGGCCCGGGGCCACTTGGCAGGCTAGCGGTCCGTCGCCTGCGGGCGCTTCGTTATTTATACGGCACTCAAACGCCCGCGGGCTTACTCTTGAGAAATCTCAACCGGTCCAGAAATCTCAGCGAGTCTCTCCATCCCGGTTCCAACTTCCAAAGGCCCATCTGAGGCCGTCGAGAAGGTACTTCGACTATCTGGCTCTGCCACAGGGACACCTGGCAGGTTGGCAGCGCTCCTTCCAGAAAGACCTCCATAAACCGGGCCTTTGCCAACTTCTCCGCTGGTGTCCACCAAGTTCCGCCCGGGGGGGCATGGGCGCCTCGATTGCATACGCTTAGTTCAAAGGCTACGCCGTCGCCGGCCCGCAGCCGTGGGCTGCCTCGGAATACCCGCACCACCCGTGCGGAGATTCGCACGTGTCCGAGTTCGGGAAGCTCTCGTGGGACCTCAACCAGTTCGACTTGAACGTGATACGGAGCCGATCGGCGTGCCCGTAGGTACGTCTCCAGCGGCATCATCTTCACCTCCTGTGCTGTACGGGCTGGCGTCTAACGACTTGGCGTTCAGGCGCGTGCTGCCTCCCGGCGCGTCCGGTACTACTTTACCGCCGCATCGAGTCACGCACCCTGCGTCCTCGATTACACCTGGCGCGACGTTTCAAGTCAAGCTCGGGGCCGTGCGCCCCGAACGGTTTCCGCGAGGTCTGCGTTAAACTAAATCGTTCGCGAGGCACAATCCCGTGAAGCGGCCGTTACCGGTTACCTACCAGACCGTGCGCCGGATCGCGCTGGAGTTTCCAAATGTCCAGGAGGGAACCTCCTACGGGACACCCGCCCTTAAGGTCAAAGGAAAACTGTTCGTCCGCCTCCGGGAGGATCCCGATTCGCTCGTCATCAGAATGCCCTTCGACCAGCGCCAAGAGCTCCTGGCGGCCGATCCTGAAACCTACTACATCACCGATCACTATCGCGATTACCCCTGGATGCTCGTGCGGCTCTCCAAGGTGCATCCGGACGCCCTGCACGAGCTGCTGCTGATCGCATATCGGTTCACAACTTTTCCTCCTTCTGTTTTCAACAAATTACGGTAATTTCCGGATAAAACCTCTTGACAGGCCTGATAATCTGAAAGTGGGAAGAGGCGGGCTCACCCTTGAGGCCGCCGCGATGAGTTTTTGCCGGCCGGCAATCGTCGTCAGGCCGGACTTCGGTCCGGTCAGGTGTTGCTTCCGCTTACGAGCATGCTCCAGGAAGAGGTCAACGGAAGGTTTCGGCCTTCCTAGATCGAGAGCATCTCGCGCGGCGCTCTTTAGGGCGCCGCGCGTTGACGATGTCCAGCCGTAGTGTCTCTCAACTAGTACCCCTAGGTCTGGTACTCTTATTCCGTCTCGTAGCTACAGTTCCGGGGTGTTTTGCCTTACCATGGTTCTACGGCCCTTGACCGAAGAGCCTAAGTGGAATCACCATGACGGACAGGCAAGCCATTCGCAACGGATTACTGGTGGGTGTCGCTGTCGGGGCTTTGATCTGCGTCGGCCACCTTTACTGGCAACTGAACCGGATCGGGAACTACGTCCTCGCATTGCAGTCGCTGATCAGTGAGCGCGCGCTCCAGCCCCAAGCGGCCCCCTCCGGTCCCGCCGCCGGCGAAAGAAAGGCGGCCGCCGCCAAGCCCGAGGCCCTGGAATCGCTCCGGACGCAATTGCAGGGCGAGATGTCGGCCACTCGCGCCCAAGCCGCTCAGGCCGCGCAGCGCGCCAAGGCCGAGGCCCTGACCCAGGCGGTGACCCATGCCGACAGCCTGGCCCGCGCCCTGGGCGACCGCAGCCAGAGCCAACATCAGGAAATCACCGGCGAGCTCGGCCAGGTCAAGCAGACCACCGCCACCGTCAGCGCCAGAATCGCTGACGTCAGCACCGATCTCGCCACCATTCGCAGCCAAATGGCTGCGGCCCGCCTCGATTTGGAACACACCCTGGCCGACCTGAAGCGCGTCCGCGGCGACCTGGGCGTGCAGAGCGGCCTCATCGCCACCAACGCCCGGGAGCTGGCCGCGCTGCG
>JACOSH010000188.1 GCA_016178945.1 Acidobacteriota bacterium | reverse complement strand
TCGACGCCAAGCAGCCCGAAGACCGGATCGGGCAGACGCGAGGCCAGGTCCGAGCGCTGCTTTTGCAGGGCTTGAAGCTGGGTCTTTTCGGATGCGGACAGCTCCAGCGGGGCCTGCTCAAGGGAGGCCGCGCCCAGCATCGCCTGCCGGAGCCAGCGGGCGTCGGCATCCGGCCGGGTCTCGCCGGCGGCTTGCTCGAAGAGCCGGCGGTAGCCCTCCGTGAGCCGGTTGAGCGACACCAGGTTCGGATCGTCCAGCATTTTCACGAGCCGCTGGTTGGGCGCCCGGCCGAGCCAGGGCGGATCCTTGGAATTGGACAGCACGATCTTGTCGACCGCGAGGTAACCCGTGCGGGTGCGGTCGACAATCTCGACGAAGGCCGTCTCTCCCTCCATCTTGCCGAGGCCGGCCGTCTTCCAGACGAAACGTCCGGAGCCATCCGGGGTGACGGCCACGTCGCGCCCGTCGCCGACCAGCGCCACGCGCAGCAGGCCGGGCTGGCGGATTGAAGTCGAGTCGGCGCTGCCGGCCAGGCGCACGTGCAGATAACGCCGGGCGGCGCGGAAACTGCGCGAGGTCAGGAAGCCCACCAACTCGTTGGCCCCGCCCGCGAAGCTGTTGGCCAGCGGCCGGCCCTGGTATCCGGCCAGCGCCTGCTGCGGCGGCGCCCAGGCGCTGGGGCCGGCGCCAAACGCCGGGCCTTCCACGCGCCAGCCATCGTAATCTCCGCGCGCGAAGTCGGCCAGCACCAGGTCGCCGCGGTCCTGACCGGACTTCTCGCTCCACTCGGCCAGCTCCCGGCGGATGTCGAGCAGCAGATCCGCGAAGTCGTGCGGGTCGGCCTTGGCCAACCTGGCCAGGGGATAGAAGAGGTGATCCGGCTCCTTGTCGGCCTCGGGCGGAAATGGCGGCGTGAGGCTCCGGCTGATCAGGCCGAGCCTCTTGGGCTCGAGCAGCTTCTCAATCTGCCGGTTGATTCCGTCCAACTGGCCCTGGACGCGCTCCGCCTCGCGGACTCGCGAAGGTGCATCCAGGCAAGTCTGGATGACCTGTTTGCTGTCCAGGATTCCGGCCAGCGCGTAGTAGTCGCGAGTCGAGATCGGATCGAACTTGTGGTCGTGGCAGCGGGCGCAGGCGACGGTGAGGCCCAGGAAGGTCTTGGCGAGCGTGTCGATCTGGTTGTCGAGCTTGTCGGCCCGGACCTCGGCCAGATCGTCGGCGGCGTTGCGTTCCTCGCCCAACCCGAACCAGCCGGTGCCCAGCGGGGAATCCCAATGGGTCCCCTCGGGGACCATTCGGCGGCCGGGAAGCAGATCGCCGGCGATCTGCTCGCGGATGAACCGGTCGTAGGGCAGATCCTCGTTGAAGGCGCGAATCACGTAGTCGCGATAGCGCCAGGCATTGGGCTTTTCGCGGTCGAACTCGTGGCCGTCGGTTTCGGCGTAGCGGGCCAGATCGAGCCAGTGGCGCGCCCAGCGTTCGCCGTAGTGCGGGGAGGCCAGCAGGCGGTCCACCACTTTTTCGAAAGCCTGCGGCGAGCGGTCGGCCAGGAAGGCTTCCACTTCGGCGGGAGCGGGCGGCAATCCGATGAGGTCAAAGGTGACGCGGCGGATCAGCGATCGTTTGTCGGCCGGCGGCGCGGGCTTGAGTTTCCTGGCTTCCAATGTCGCGAGGAGAAACGAATCGATCCACGAGGAGGGCCACTTCTTGTCATGGACCGGAGGGAGCGGATGCGCGCGGAAGGGCTGAAAGGCCCAGAAGTTCCGCGCGGGACCGACGGAGGGGGCGGGCGCTTCGGTGCGCGGGTCCGGAGCCCCCATCTCGATCCACCGGTTCAGATCGGAGATCTGCGGCCCGGTGAGAGGCCCGGTGGGCGGCATGCGGAGGGTCGCGTCCTGGTAGGAGACGGCGCGCAGGATCAGGCTGGCGTCCACGCGCTCGGGGACCACGGCGGGCCCGTGATTCCCGCCTTTCCGAATCGCCTCCCGCGTGTCCAGCCGCAGGCCGCCGCTCGATATGGTCTTGGCGCTGTGGCACGGATAGCACTTTTCGGCCAAGAGCGGGCGGATGCGCTGCTCGAAAAAGTCGAGGCCCGCCGGGGTCTGGGCCTGGGCGAGGGCACTACTGAGCAGGCAGAAGACGCTCAGCCGCCTGAGAACGGCAGACGGTCGCATAGAGTGCTGGAACAGTATATCCCATCGCCCAACGTCACCGCGGCGGCCTTGGACTGCTCTCGAAGCGGTTTGGAAGTGACCCTGTTCTACGCCGTGAGAACGATTGTTTGCACAGGTTCGGCTGTGGGGAACGCGCGATCAAAAGTCACGATGTTGCATCCATGTGATCGGGCGAAGGCCAGCAGGTAAGCGTCGGTCCAAGAGTTTGGTCCCGCTGCACGGTGCTTCCGGAGACTATTCCAGCCCTCTCCCATGACTGGCGCTTCGCGGACAAAGTGGACGCGGCTGTCCTCGCGTAGCTTCCAATAGATGCCCCAGGCCCCGTCGACCGACTGGACCTCATCTCCCATGACGTGGCGATTCGTCAGCAGTCTAAGAAAGCCCAACTGGGTAATGCGACAGAAAGCGAGGTTCTCTGTTCGCAGATCCTCGCGTCACATCCACAAACCTTTGGCAACTTCCGCGATGCCGCCGCAGCACTCCGGTTGGCGCAAGCCGTCGCTCAGCGTACCCAGGGTACCCAGGACATCGACCTTCGCGTCGTAAACTTCATGATATGATGAGCGATCGTGGTGAGCACCAAGAGCGCCAGCGGCGGATCGGGCCCGACCGTTTCAGTACTTGTCCCTTGCCACAACGAAAGCGGTACCATCGAGGATCTCGTTCGTGGGATTCTGGAGCTGGAGATGGCGCACAGCATCATCCTTGTCGATGATGGCTCAACCGACAATACTGCTGCGCTTTGCGCAACACTCGCTCGAAACTATGCGCCTCGGGTGCAGGCTCTGTTATTGCCGACCAATCAGGGGAAGAACCGTGCCGTACGTCACGGGGCTAAACGGTCGGATGCCGATGTCATCGTGGTTCTTGATGCAGATTTTACGATTGACCCATGTGATCTCCACCGGGTCATTCAATGCTGTGAGTCTGGTTCGGCGCTTTTTGTGTATGGTTCGCGGTTTATCCTTCCAATGGAATCGAGTGCTATGTCGGTTCCCCGTCGCGTCGGTAACCGCATCTTCGCCTCCTGGGTGTCGCAACTGGTCGGCCAGAGAATCACAGATGTGTTCTGTGGCTTGAAAGCCATTCCGCGACATGCACTGGTGAGCTCTGAGCCCTCGAATTGTCGCTGGGGCGACCTCGACCTTGTTCTTGGCGCTGCCAGCCACGGCCTGGACTTTCAGGAAGTTCCTATCTCCTATCGGCGCCGCCGCGCGGGCGCTTCCAAGATGAACGTTCTTCGTGCAGGACTCTATTTTCTTTGGCTGTGCATGAAGGAGACGGGACACGCACTCTTCCAGAGGCCTCCCGGACCAAACCAGCCATCGCGTGGAACGAGACCCGTTCGCGTGGCGAGGGACGGGTGACAAATGACGTTTCAAGCGAGTCCCGACATCTTGCTGTTGGATGTGAACCCGGCTTTTCCGCCCGTTCCCCCATTGGGCCTGGATGTACTGGCGACGGTGCTTGAAGAAGCCGGTTTTCAATCCCAAGTTCTGTCGGCATCTCCATTCCTGCCGGATTACACGCTCCAACTCGATCGTCTGAGATCGTTCCGCCCACGTGCAATTGGTCTCCAGATCCGCAACTATGACTCCGCCCTTTTGCGGCAAGAGTACCCGACCATAGCCTCTTTCTATAGAGGAGTAGCACTGAGATTGCGGTCAACGTTTGAGGGAGTTCCATTGATCTTGGGAGGCATCGGATTCTCTATCGACCCGGCGTTCTGGATGGCGCAGATGGGAGCCAACTTTGGCGTGACCGGCAGCGGTGAGGTCCCGCTACTGCGCCTCCTGCTGAGCCTCTTGCGAAATGAAGGCAGCCTCGGCGAGATACCAAGCCTGATCGCTCCGGGCCGCCCGATTCCGATGGAACATTATGTTCCCCCTAAGCTCAGCAGGACCGCTCGGCGGCATCTGGACATCGCTCGATGGCGCAGCTACGCGGCGGGTGCCGAGACGCCCCTTCCGTGGGCCAACATTGAGATCCAGCGGGGGTGCCCTTTTCGCTGCGATTTCTGCGTAGAGCCCAGGATTCATGGGCGGAAAGTGGTTTTCAAAGATGTCCGCGACGTCCTAGCGGAGATCGCTGATTTCGTTACCAAGGATGTTTTCGATTTCTTTTTCTGCAATAGCGAGTTCAACCTCAACCTGAAGTACTGCGTCGAACTCTGCCAAGCCATCGCCGACTCCAGTCTGGGTGAGCGCATCCGCTGGCACACGTATCTGATTCCCAACCGCCTTCCCCCGGAGCTTGCTCGTGGCATGGCCGCAGCTGGTTGCCGCTCCATTAGCCTTAACGCCGTCCATGTGGATGACGGAATTCTGAGGGCATTTCGCTGTCCGCACCGACGCGCTGAATACGAAGCTTGTCTCGATCACGCAGAAGCCGCAGGACTTGAGGTTTCTAACACGTTTCTCCTCGGTAGCGCTGTCGAAACCGACGAGACGATCCAAAGTCTCATGGCGTTCATAGAGCGTCGCCAACTGCGGTCCAACCTTTCGCTGGGCATTGCCCACTACCCCGGACTGCCCGATGGCCCGGCGTTCGAACGCACATCGGATACCAGGGTTTTTGATTTCGCCGGCAACGGAACCATTCCCTACACCTTGCGTCTTTCCGACCACCAACTTCGGGAAATCATCTCCTGGACTGCGGAACGCGACAACGTAGTGATCCAGAACGCGCCGCTCGATCTCGTTTTCGATCACATCGCGCCTGATCGGCAACCCGGAAAGCAGGGATACCTCCATTGGATTCGCCAAGCGGCCGTATTAGAGAACGAAACGGCCGATCAGGCTGTTGAGAAACTGCGCCATGCGATCCCGCTGCTGGATCTGCCGGAGGTTCAACTTGGTCACGAGGTAGCTGTCCCTGCCCCTCCCGAACCAAGCTTTCTCCTTTACGGCCCCTACCGTGAGCTCTCGGTGTTTTATCAGGACTTAGCGAAGTTTTTGCGTGATCCATTCGCACAGGCCGATGCCATCGCGCGTCTGATGCTGCGATTCACCCGTTGCGTAGGCGAGTTTCCGCGTTTGTTGTCCGCCGCCGCCCCCCATATCAGCCCTGAATCCTCGGAATGGCTGATGGACTTCTGGCGGGAACAACAGTCGTTTCAACAACTTGTATTTGCTTCGTCCTATGCGTGCCAATCAAAGTGCCCGTATTGTTACGCCAAGGACATAGACGCTGAGCATCCCGGCGAGCTCACAATGGAGAACTTCGCCCTTGCGCTCGACTGGGCAAGACGCCAGCGCTGCGAAGTCATCTCCTTTGTGGGCGGCGAACCCACGCTCCATCCCCGGATGAGAGAGTTCCTCGAGTTGGTTCACAAGCACGGTCTGAGGACGTACTTCAACTCGAACCTCCTGTGCGAGCCCGAAGTAATTGCCCTGATGGATCCGTCCTGGGTCTTGAATATTGGCATCCACGCGCAGGCGTATCGCTACACGCGCCCGGATCGGCGCACCCACTTTGAGCGCAACGTGGCCTTCCTGAAGGACCGGGGAGTGTTCCTCTTCCTCCGCTACAACTTCGAGCGACGTGACGAGGAGGCGATTTGCGACATGTTGAGACTTGCCCATCAGCTACGGGTTCCACAAGTCAATTTTGCTATTCCGATGCCGTCGCTCAGCCGCCGCAACCGTCACGCCGGGGAGAACGAGTTACTCGCCTCGGGGCAGTTTCTGGTGCGTGTGGCCGACGTCCTTCGCAGCGAAGGCATTCGCCCTGTCCTAACCAAGCCAATTCCTCCGTGTGCGATTCCAGAAAGCCGAATAGCCGATCTCCGGGCCGGCGAGGCGCTCTCGCCAGCCTGCAATATCCCCATGCGCAATTGGACACAGAACGTTCTCGTCGCGCCTGACCTGACGATCTCTCCGTGCGTCGGAGTCTCCAGCCGAGGTCCCTCGCTGCTGAGCTTCGGCGACTTCGAAGAGATATCGCACTACATGATTTCGCATCTGCGGGAAATCCTCCGGCCGACTCCGTTTCCGCAATGCCACACCTGTAATTTCTACCTCGACCACCGCTGCCTGGGAGGGTGTCTAGCCTATTTCACCGATGGGCAAGCGCCGACCCCGACGAGGGCGTCTACTCAGTTGGTTGAATTGAGAGTATGATATGAAGAAAAGATGTCCATGAAGACCGCGAGGTCGAAACCGACGCTGGCGCTATTGCTCTTCCACCACAACATGGAAGTCGACATTTGCGCGTTTGGAATGCGGCATGTCCATGCCGCGGTGAAGCGGGCTGGTTATGCAGTCGATTCTCTCTACGTCGGCTTTGATCCCGAATCGCAGGCAGGCCTTGACACCTTTCGCAGCCTCGTGCTGCCGCAACTACTCGATGTGCTTGATCGGCTGCAGCCGAGTGTCCTGGGAATCTCGGTGTTCTCCTGCTACGTGCCGGTCATCCGCGATATCATCAGCCAAGTGCGTCGGCAGCAGCCCAACACCCTGATTATCGCAGGGCGACCGGATCCGACGCTCGCTCAGGAACGTATGTTGTC
>JACOSH010000160.1 GCA_016178945.1 Acidobacteriota bacterium | reverse complement strand
CGGCATCGACGTGGTCAGCACAATCAGGTCTTGCACTCCCTGGTTGCGCAGATCGAGGAACAAGGCGGACGCCGTATCGTCCAGAACTCCGACTCCGGCGCGCTCGGTCACGTCCTGCCAGCCGCCATTCGCGGCGCGCCGATACAGCCGGTTCGGCAAGCCGCCCGGCTGGCACACGTACACTTCGTCCCACCCGTCCCCATCGGCGTCGCCCACGGCGATGCCGTTGTTGCCGAACACCGTGATTCCGCTAGCCAGGTCCAGGCGCGATCGCCAGTAGGGGACACCGCGTGTCAATTGCTCCTGAAACGATGGGGTCTCGCCGAACAGTTGCCCGGTGACATCTTCGAACAGCGCCTTCGGAGAAGTCACCAGAGTTTCTTCCAGCGGCGCGAAGGAAGTCAGCTTGCCGTCGCGCCACCGGGCGCGCCACGAACCGGTCCGATACTGGAGGCCGCCGGCGCCGGAGCTGGCGACCTCGTAGCGAATCCTTCCCCCGGACAGCGCGTAGAAATCCATGCGGCGGATGTCGCCGAGCGAATCCAGCCATTTCCGGAGCCCGCTGAGGAAGTCCTCCTTCGCGCCGAACTCCGCCTGTGCGATGCCTGCCCGGATCCGGTAGCGCAGCGGCATGGGAGAGGCGCCGCGGAAGCCGCTGTCCAAGGGGAGGGTCCGCGTGGACCGCATCCGGCGAAGCTCGGCCTCGATGCCGGCCGCTTCCTTCTCGACAGCGAACTCGTCGCTCCCGGGTTCCACAAAAGGCAGCAGCGCCTGGTACGGGCTCGCCTTCCGGAACCGTACCGGGAACTCCGCCGCAAAAGCGGGACTGGAAGCCGGCCACGCCAGCGGCGCTGTCAGGGACGCGAGAAAGCGCCGCCGGTCTACAGCCCCAGCCATTCTCTACACTCTCCTGAGGGGTAAGCGCAATCGAAAAACGCCCGCATGCTCCTACAACCTTACCGCGATAGAGGCGCCTCCGCTCAGCATGGCGGACCAGGAAAACCGTTAGAATAAAAGTTTCAGGAAGCGCGCGGAGGATTCGTGATTGTCGGGGTTCCCAGAGAGACTTTTCCGGGGGAGCGGCGCGTAGCGCTGGTGCCGATGGTGATCCCCAGCCTGTCAAAGGCGGGTTTGCAAGTTGCGATCGAGGCCGGAGCGGGCACAAATGGCGGTTATCCGGACGCCGCCTACTCGGACAAAGGCGCTAAGATTTTGCCGGACCGGCCGGCGGTGTTCGCCGCGGCCGACATTGTCGTCCAGGTTCTCTGCTATGGTTCCAATGACCAGACCGGCAGAGCCGATCTTCCCCTCTTGCGTCACGACCAGGTTCTGATAGGATTCCTGCGTCCGCTGGGGTCTCGCGTGGTCATCGAAGAGATCGCGGCCACCGGCGTGACTTCCTTTTCCGTCGAGCTGATTCCGCGGATCACCCGCGCGCAGAGCATGGACGCGCTGTCTTCCATGGGTACGGTCTGCGGCTACAAAGCCGTCTTACTCGCGGCCGACCGGCTCCCCAGGCTTTTCCCCATGCTGACAACGGCGGCGGGCACCATCACCCCCGCGCGCGTTCTGGTGATTGGCGCGGGCGTAGCCGGGCTCCAGGCCATCGCCACCGCGCGGCGGCTCGGCGCGGTGGTTTCGGCGTACGATCTCCGCCCGGCGGCGAAAGAGCAGGTCCAGAGCCTGGGGGGGCGATTCGTCGAGCTGCCCATCGAGGCCCAGAACGCCGAAGATGCGCGAGGATATGCTCGTGCCCAGGACGATACCTTCTACCTCCGCCAGCGCGAGCTGCTGGGCCGGGTTGTGGCCGAGAGCGACGTGGTGATCACGGCGGCCGTGATCCCCGGCAAGAAGTCCCCCGTGCTGGTGACGCGAGAAATGGTCCAGGGCATGGCGCCCGGCTCGGTGGTGGTGGACCTGGCCTCCGAGCGGGGAGGAAACTGCGAGCTGACGCGGGCCGGGAAAGAGGTTGTCGAGAACGCCGTCACCATCATCGGCGGAATCAACTTGGCCAGCAGCGTGCCGTATCATGCCAGCCAGATGTACGCCCGCAACCTCAGCGCGTTTCTTCTCTACCTGGTGAAGGATGGGAAACTGCGGCTCGACCTGGAAGACGAGATCGTCCGCGAGACCCTGTTGACGCGGGGCGGAGAGGTGGTCAATCAGCGCGTGCGGGAGTTCTTCTCGCTGCCGGAGAGAGGATAAATGCCGGATCTCATCAGCAGTCTTTACGTTTTTGTGCTCGCGGGCTTCATTGGTTTCGAAGTCATCCGCCGGATCTCGCCCCTGCTTCACACCCCGCTCATGTCGCTGACCAACGCCCTGGATGCGATCGCCGTGGTCGGCGCGATCATCCTGGCGGGAGAGCGCCAGAGCACGCTGGCGACCGTGCTGGGAACCCTGGCCGTGGTCGCCGCCACCAGCAACCTGGTGGGCGGGTTCCTCATCACCGATCGCATGCTCAAAATGTTCAAGTCCAGCCGTCCGAAAAAGCCCTGACCATGTCTCCCTCGAACGGCCACACCATCGAGATCGTTTACCTGATATCCACGGTTCTCTTCGTCCTGGCGCTCAAATGGATGAGCACCCCGGCTACCGCCCGGCACGGAGTCTGGGCCGGCGAGCTGGGGATGCTGCTGGCAGTCTGCGGGACACTGCTGCACCACGGCATTGTCGACTACCGCTGGATCGCCATCGGCCTGGTGCTGGGCACGATCATCGGCGTGCCCCTGGGGCGCGTGCAGATGACCGCCGTCCCGCAGCGCACCGCTCTCAGCCACGCTTTCGGCGCGCTATGCGTCACCCTGGTCGGAACGGCCGAATTCTATCTGCGCGCGCCCAACGTTCCCCCTTTCATGATGGCGGTCCTGGCCATGGAGGTCATCCTGGGCGGGCTGACGCTGACCGGTAGCCTGATGGCGGCTGGAAAACTCCAGGAGATCCTGCCGCAGCGCCCCCTCACCTATAAGGGGCAGAACTTCGTGAATCTGGCCCTGCTGGCCGTCGCCGCCGGCCTGGCCGTCTACCTGGTGATGCATCCCGAGCAGAAACTCCTTTTCCCGGCGATGCTCGGCATTTCTCTGGCCTTCGGCGTCCTGATGATCGTTCCCATCGGCGGCGCCGATATGCCCACGGTCATCTCCCTGCTCAACTCCTACGCCGGTCTCTCGGCCGCGGCGATGGGCTTCGTGCTCGACAGCAAGCTGTTGATCGTGGCCGGCGCGCTGGACGGCTCTTCGGGATTCATCCTCTCCGTCATCATGTCGAAGGCCATGAACCGGTCGTTCACCAATGTCCTGTTCGGCGCCTTCGGCCAGGTACAGACCTCCGGCCCGGCCGCCGCCGAAGGGAAAACCGTGCGCGGAGCCACGCCCGAAGAGGCGGCCAACATCCTGGCCGCCGCAAACAAGGTCGTGGTCGTTCCCGGTTATGGCATGGCGGTGGCCCAGGCCCAGCACAAGGTCCGCGAGCTCTACGATGCCCTGACCAAGCGCGGAGTCGACGTGAAATTCGGCATTCACCCGGTCGCGGGCCGGATGCCAGGACACATGAACGTCCTGCTGGCCGAGGCGGACATCCCCTACGACAAGCTGCTGGACATGGACGAGATCAACCCGGAGTTTCCGCAAACCGACGTCACGCTGGTGATCGGCGCCAACGACGTGACCAACCCCGCCGCGCGGAACGATGCGAGCAGCCCGATTCACGGAATGCCGATCCTGGATGTCGACAAAGGCCGCACCGTCATGGTGATCAAACGCGGCATGAGTCCCGGCTTCGCCGGCATCGACAACCCGCTCTACTATCTCGACAAGACCCTGATGCTGTTCGGAGACGCCAAATCCTTTGTGGGTGAAATCGTTCGCGAGCTTGGCCATGGCCATGCGCACGGGTGACGCGCCGTAGCTTTACTCCACCACCAGCGCCTTGGCCTCCGCCTGCTTCTTCTCCGCGTCGGTCTTGCTCTGCTGCCGCAACCGGGCGTGGATCTCCAGCTCCTTCCGGGATAGGTCAGCCTGGCCGGTGCGTTGATAGAGCCGCCCCAGACGGTAGTGCGCCGTCTCCAGGCTGGGATCGATCCGCAGCGCCTGGCGCAACGCTTGGATGGCGTCGGCATCGCGCCCCTGGCTCTCACAGAGAATGCCGAGCTGCAAGCGCGCCTCAGCCAGATTCGGATCGAGGGCGGCCGCCGATTTCAGGTGTTTCTCCGCGGCCAGCACGGCCTGAGTATCCGGCTGGCCGTGCGCCTGTTTCCACAAGCTGACGCCGTAGTAGTACTGCGCGAGGGCGTTCTTGGGATAAAGCTTGGCGTAGTAGGCAAAACGGCGAGTCACCTCGCCGGCCAGTTGCGGCGACACGTCCAGCATCTTGCCGAGAAAGAAAATGGGACGCGGGTCCACCGGGTCCAAGTCGATCCCCGCGCACAGGGACTGGACGGCTTCGTCGTACTCGCCCGTCGAATAGTAGGCCACGCCCAACCCAATGCGTAGTTGCGACGAGCGCGGATGCAGCTCCACGGCCCGGCGATACACTTGCAGCGCGGGTTGGTAGGCTCGATAGCGCAGCAGGTGGTTGGCCCAGGAGGCCAGGTGCTTCTCGTTCGGCTCCATCCGGGCCGCCGCTTGATACTGCTTGGCCGCCTCCACCGTATTGCCGGCCTTCTCCTCGAGGTCTCCCAGCAGGTTGTGAAGCTCGCCGGTATCCTTGCGTTCCAGCACCGCCAGGATCTGACGGCGCGCCGCGGCCAAGTCTCCCGTCTGGAAGTAGCACAGCGCGAGGTCCCAGCTATTGACGTAATGCGCCGGGTCGATCCGTTGGGCGCGAGCCAGGTACGGGATCGCGGCGGCCAGCTTGTTCTGCCGGATGAGGGCCTCGCCCAGCGCGTGCTGCGAGCGAAAGTCGTCGGATGCCGGGGGCGGCTGCGCCAAGCCGGCGAGTCCCACGAAACTGCCCAGACCGGCCAGGACCAGGTGGCGCCAGGCCCGCGCTAGGATCATGCCACTAATAGTAGAACTTCAGCGCGAACTGGATCTGACGCGCATCGTTGGGATTGTTCCGCGTGGCGGTAATCCTTCCAAAGTTGCGCGTGTCGATGAAGTTCGTAAACGAGGGGTTCGCGAAGGCCGGCGTGTTGGTCAAGTTGAAGGATTCGGCGCGGAATTCCAACCGCCGCCTCTCGGTCACGCTGAAGCTCTTGAACAGCGAAAAATCGAGCTTGGAGTAACCGGGTCCGG
The DNA here is from genome assembly GCA_016178945.1 of Acidobacteriota bacterium. GTDB lineage: Bacteria > Acidobacteriota > Terriglobia > Bryobacterales > Bryobacteraceae > JACOSH01. Next base: position 10,451 of record JACOSH010000160.1, on the reverse strand, counting down.
TCACTTGCGTCTTCTTGCCGCCCAGCGGCGCGAAATCCTTCTGGCCGATCTGCGTGGCCACCGGCGGATTGGTGAAGGCAGCCGCGTTGTAGAACTGGTCTACCTTGCCGATGTACTTGTCCTGGCCCGTCTGGAGAGCGAAGCAGCCCACGCCAGCCGCCGCCGTCAGGGTGCAGCCGATCGACTGCGGCTGTCCGCTGTACCGGGTGGCGATCCAGTTTGTGCTCCAGCCGCCCAGGATCGCCTCCGCGGCCCGGTTGACGCCCGACAGGTATGCGCGTCCCTTGCCGAACGGAAGCTCGTACGTGCCGCTGAGAGTGAACGCATGATTCACATGGAAGGAGGCCAGCGCCATGTCGGCCTTGATGCCCATTCCCGGGATCATCTGAGCGCGAAAGCCGCCGATGTTGCCGCCGTTGAGCAGGTCGCCCGCGTTGGTGAGCGTCTTGGCCCAGGTGTAGGTCGCCAGGACGTTCAGGCCGCCGGCCAAGTGACGGGTGAACTTGGTCTGCATCGAATGATAGTGGCTGTTGCCACTGGTCGACGCGTAGGAGGAACCGCGCGCGAAATCCGGCCAGGCGATGTAGTTCTGCGGATTGGCCGTCGGGGGAAGAATCTGCATCACGTGGTTGGAGCCGACGAAGGTCTCCAGGTGGCGGCCCAGGGAGGCGACGTAGCCGGCTTCCAGCGACGTCTGCGGCCGCAGCTCGTACTGCACGATGAAGTTGTAAGCCTGGGTATACGGCGTCTTGTAGGCAAACTCGATGCCTCGTAGCGTGAGGCCCTGGCCGTTGACGAAGCGCGTCTCCAAGGGGACGCTCGCCAACCCGCGCTCCAGCGTGGAGATGTTCCCGTCCGGGAAGACCACCGGGCTGATCGCATTCGCCGGCTGGAAGCTGAAGTCGAACTGGAAGGGATAGTTGTATCCCAGGCTCGGGGCGCCGCCACGGTTTTCGAAAGCGCCATAGTAGATGCCATATCCTCCACGCAGCACCAGCTTGTTGGTGGCCTGATAAGCGAAGCCGAAGCGCGGCGCGAAGTTCAGCTTCTGCGCCTGACCGAGACCGGAGCCGAACTCGTCGCTGTAGGCCAGGTTGATGCCGTTCTTGGCCAGCAGCCTCTGGAAGGTGTCTGAAAGCAGCGGCTTGTCTTTGCGCGACCCGGGAATGATGTACTGAGGGCTGGTGAGCGACGGGATGAAGTTGGCCTGCGCCCCGTAGCGCTCCCCGACCAGTCCGAAGTGATCCCAGCGGATGCCGGCGTTGACAGTCAGCCTGCGGCTCACCTTCCAATCGTCCTGAAAATAGAAACCGGAGTAGTACTTCCGGTTGGCCACCCCGCCGAAGTTGGAGGCCTGGACCGTATTCGGGCCGATGCCGCCCGTTCCTCGGGGATCGGTGGGGTTCAACAGGAACTGGATCCGTCCGGTGGAGGAGTCGGCCTGATTCGGAATCGACGTGTACGTGCCGCCAAAGTTGAAGCGGCCCCGCGAGTAGGGCGGAGCGATCCAGGGAAAGTCGATCAACTGGCCTTCCCAGCCGCCCTTGAAGGAGTGCGACTGGTAGATCTTGGTGAGATTCTCCGACAACTGAACGGTGTTGGAGAACCGCTCGCTGACGATCCAGTCCGCCGGGCCGATCGCGGACAGACCGCCGATGCTGAGCCCCGGCAAGCCGCCGTTGCCCGGCGCCTGCAGGATCCCCTGAATGCCGTACTTGGCCGGAATGTTCGAGGTGTCGTTGCCAAAGGGCTGAAGACGCAGCGCGTGCTCGCGGTTAAAACCGGCGCGGACTTCGTTGATCAGCGAGGGATTGAAGGTGTGGGTGTAGCTGACCGCGGCGCCCTGAGTCCGGACCGTTTCGTCTCCGTTATTGAACCCTCCGCCGTCGGCGACGCCGTCAAACGGGCCGGGTTTGAAGCGCGTCACATCGGCGAAGCTGTAGCGCCCGAAGATCTGGTCGCGTTCGCTGAAGTTGTGATCGATGCGGGCATCGAAGGAGTTCGTATCGTCGGAGAAGTTGCGGTTGATGTTGTAGTTGTTGAAGATCCCCGGACCGGTGGGGAGCGGATACAATTCCATCAGCTTGACCGCGTTCGCATTCAGGCGGCTGCGCGGGACCAGGTTGCCCGCGAAGGGGTCGCGAACAAAACCCCGGCCGTCGCGCGAAGCGCGGCTGGTGGAGGGATCGAAAACCGTGCCCGACGGAAAGGCGCGCCCGTCCAGGTCCGTGCGGGACCCGCTCTGGAAGGCGATGAGGTCGGAAAAATCCGAGAACCCGCCGGCGCGCTGGAGGGCGGTGGGGACGCTGGCAGTAGTGGGAACCGCCTGGCGGATGCGGGTCCCTTCAAAATCGCCGAAGACGAAGGTCCTGTTGCGCATGATGGGGCCGCCGGCGGAAGCGCCGAATTGGTTCTGCCGATAGGCGCCTTTCTTCTGGCCGCGCGCGTTCTGGAAGAAGTCCGCCGCGTCCAGCATGTCGTTGCGCAGGAACTCCCACAGGCTGCCGTGCAGCTCATTGGTGCCGGACTTCAGCGAGGCGTTCAGCACGGCGCCGCCCGCCCGGCCGAATTCGGCGCTGAAGGCGTTGGTCTGCAACTTGAACTCGCCGACGGCGTCCACCGGCGGCTTGAGCACATAGGCCGCCCCGCTCAGGAAATCGACGTTGTTGCTGTTGTTATCAATGCCATCCAGCAGGAAATTGTTCTGAGCGGGACGGGTTCCGTTGGCGGTGAACCAGCCGGTCGAGTTGAGTCCCCGGCCCTCGGGCTGCGGATGCGTCACACCGGCCGTCAGCCTCGCCAGGAAGTTGTAGTTGCGTCCGCTCAGAGGCAGATTGTTGATGGTCCGCGACGTGACCGTCTCGCCAACCGACCCGTTGGTGGTCTGCAGGACCGGCAAGCTCGATTGGACCTCCACGGTCGTGGTGACCTCGCCCGGGTTGAGCGAGAAATCGACCACCGTCTGCTGCTGGATGTTCACTCTCACGCCCGCGCGGTGGGCCTTCTGGAAGCCGGTGAATTCCACTTCCACGCTGTAGCTGCCGATGCGAATCGGCGTAAACACATAGCTTCCGTCGTTGCGCGTCTCGGCGGCCTGCTTGAGAGCCGTGCCCTCATTAGTGAGGCTGACCCGGGCGCCGGCGATAGCGCCTCCGCTCGAATCGCGGACCGTTCCCAGGATCGTGCCGGTGTCGACTTGCGGAAAAGCGCTGGCTGCCAAAGCCAGTGCGAGAAGACAGCGAGAGAGGATCTGACGCTGAGCCTTCATAGCCGGATACTCCTTCTGCATGACTCGGGATGGGGGGAGTCACGAACTAGCTGAGTATGAATGAGAGATTTCCGGCTGTCAACTGGAATATCGCCGTTAAGGAAAGCTACTCACCGCTCTGCTGGAGGAGTTTGGCGACCAGGCCAGTCCAGCCTGTCTGGTGGCTGGCGCCGATGCCGGCGCCGTTGTCGCCGTGGAAGTACTCGTGGAAGCTGATCAGGTCGCGCCAGTGCGGGTCCGACTGGAATTTCTCCGTGCCACCATAGACCGGGCGGCGGCCATTGGCATCCAGCAGGAAGATGCGGCTGAGACCGCGCGAGATTTCCGCGGCAACATCCCACAGGGTCGCGAAATTGCCGGAGCCGGTTGGAAACTCCACGCGGTAGTCGTCGCCGGTGAAGTGGTGAAATTTCTGTAGCGCCTCAATCAGCAGGAAATTCACCGGGAACCAGATGGGACCTCGCCAGTTGGAGTTGCCCCCGAACAGACCGCTCGACGACTCGGCCGGCTCGTAATCGACGCGGTGCTCGTGGCTGTTCACCTGCAAACGGTAAGGGTGCAGGCGATGGACCGCCGAGAGCGCGCGGATGCCGTGCGGCGACAGGAACTCGTTCTCATCGAGCAGGTACCTCAGGACGCGCGGCAGGCGGCGCAGATTGACCACCGCCAGCAGGCGCCTCACGCTGCCGTCCGGCAGATGCTGCTCGTCGATGTGGTTCTCGATGTCCTCGTAATTGTTCAGGAACCAATCCATGCGGTGCTTGAAGCCGGTCAGCTTGTTGATCACTTCCGGCTCCAAGGTCTCGGTGGCGAGCAGCGTGATCAGCCCGACCATCGAACGGATCTTCATGGGATGATGCGCGCCGTTGGGAAGGTGCAGGACGTCATAGTAAAAACCGTCGGCCTCATCCCACAGCCCTTCGCCGTCGTGGCCCATGTGGTTCATGGCATGGGTGATGTGGACGAAATGCTCGAAGAACTTGCTGGCGACGTCCTCGTAGGCGTGGTCGAAGGAGGCCAGCTCCAGCGCGATGGCCAGCATGTTGAGCGTGTACATGGCCATCCAACTGGTGCCGTCGGACTGCTCAAGCGTGCCCCCGGTGGGCAGCGGAGCGGAGCGGTCGAAGACGCCGATGTTGTCCAGGCCGAGGAAGCCGCCGGAGAACAGGTTGTTGCCCTCGGCGTCCTTGCGGTTGACCCACCAGGTGAAGTTCAGCAGGAGCTTGTGAAAGATGCGTTCGAGGAAGGCTTTGTCGGGGTGTCCGCGGCGCTTCTTGTCGATCTTGTAGACGCGCCACGCGGCCCAGGCATGCACCGGCGGATTGACGTCGCCGAAGGCCCACTCGTAGGCCGGAATCTGGCCGTTGGGATGCATATACCATTCCCGCAGCATTAGGACGAGCTGTTCCTTGGCGAAATCCGAGTCGACCAGGGCCAGCGGGATGCAGTGGAAAGCCAGATCCCAGGCGGCATACCAGGGATACTCCCACTTGTCGGGCATGGAGATCACGTCGGAGTTGTAGAGGTGTGTCCATTCGTGGTTTCGCCCGTTCCAGCGTTCCGCCGGAGGAGGCGGTTGGCCGGGGTCGCCGCGGAGCCAGGCCCTCAGATCGTAGTAGTAAAACTGCTTGGACCAAAGCATCCCGGCAAAGGCCTGGCGCTGAACCAGGCGGGCGTCTTCGGAGGCGTCCGGGGAGGCCAGCGGCGCGTAGAACTCGTCCGCTTCGGCAAGCCGGGCATGAAAAATACGGTCGACTTCGCCGAGATCGGGATGCTGATCGGACAGGCGCAGGCGAATCTCTTTGGTTTCGCCGGGCGCGATTTCGAGGCGATAGCGAGCCGAAGCTTTGGTGCCTGACTGCGCGGGGTTGACCGCATCCCGGCGGCCGTGGACGACGTAATCATTGATCCCGTCCTTCACCCAGGGATGGTCATTGGGTGCGCCATACAGCCGCTGGAGGTTGGATTCGTTATCGGTGAAAAGCAGCTCGGGATCGCCCTCGCAGGCGAGTTTGCGCAGCCCCAGGTAGGTTTGCTGGCACTCGATGAGACCGGGGCCGATGCGCCGCAGGTTGGGCTTCAGCTCACCGGGGTTCCAGCTCCAGGTGTTGCGGAACCACAGAGTGGGCAGCAAATCAAGCGAGGCCGTCTCCGGTCCGCGATTCACCACGCTGATGCGAACCACGATGTCTTCCGGCGACTCCTTGGCATACTCGACGAACACGTCGAAGTACCGGCCCTCCGCAAAGACCCCTGTGTCGAGCAACTCGTACTCGGAGGCTTGGCGCCCGCGGCGGCGATTCTCTTCCACCAGCACCGCGTACGGGTACTCGGCCTGCGGATACTTGTACAGATACTTCATGTAGGAGTGCGTGGGCGTCGAGTCGAGGTAGAAGTAATACTCCTTGCAATCCTCGCCGTGGTTGCCTTCGTTGCCGGTGAGTCCGAACAGCCGCTCCTTGAGGATGGGATCGCGCCCGTTCCAGAGGGCGATGGCAAAGCAGAGAAACTGGCGGCGGTCGCTGATGCCCGCCAGTCCATCTTCGCCCCAGCGATAGGCTTTCGAGCGGGCGTGGTCGTGAGGAAGGTACTCCCAGGCGGTTCCGCCGGGGCTGTAGTCCTCGCGAACGGTGCCCCAGCTTCGCTCGCTCAAATACGGGCCCCAGCGCTTCCAGTGACTCGTGCGCTCGCGCGATTCCTTCAGGCGAATCTCTTCATGATTCATCGGGCCACGTCCTTGTCCAGAATCCTGGCGATCTCACCGTTTTCTACTTCGCCCGACCGTTCGTAAAGCAACTCCCCAGTAGCGGAGAATACCACGACGTGAGGGACAAATCCCTGGTAGTGCTTCTTCACCAGGACCTGCTGCTCCCTGGAACGCCGGGCGTCGAGATCGATGGTCACGACGTGGACGCGGCCTTTGTACCGGGTGTAAAGCTCGGCGGTGCGGCGGGCCTGGCGCTTGGAGTTGTAGCAGGTCCGGCTGTACAAGAACACGTAGTTGGCGAGGCCGGAACGCGTTCCTTGCTGGAGACTAGCTCCGGCGAGCAGCGGTCCGTCGTTGCTGTCGCTGGAATAGTTGAGGCGAGGGTTCACCTTCAGACTATCGGCGGCAAAGGCGGAGCCAAGATAGGCAAGATACATTAAGGCGAGTCCGACGAAGGACGCGAAGAGGAGTCTCATTCGAGCGTTTGGTTGCCGTACGGTGAAGGATTCTTCCGGGAACTGCAAGGCGGGCAAGCGTTTCCAAACTTTACGCTTCTTAACGAACCGCGCGCGGTCACCGGGGTTCAGGTAAGTAGGTGAAGTCGTTAACGCAGGCTACCCAAAATCGGATGTAAGGAGATTCTCATGTCGTCTACTACCGACACCATGATGCGGCATTTCGCGAACCAGGCCGAGCACCGCCGGTTCGAGTCCTTGTTGGACCGTCGCCAGTTCCTGGCCACGATGGGCCTGGGGGGAATCTTCTTCACTGTTCCCGGCTCCTTCGCCCAGGCGTTGGTCCAGACGCCGGAACAGACGATTGGCCCATACTATCCGGACCGCCTGCCTCTCGATCAGGACAATGACTTGCTCGTGATTAACGACAACATCACACCCGCTGTAGGCGAGATCAGTTGGATCAGCGGCCGAGTGCTCGATAGTCGTGGCCAGCCGTTGCGGGGAGCGCTCGTCGAGATCTGGCAGGCCGACAATGCCGGCGCCTACATTCACTCGGCGAGCCCGATTCGCAATCGCGATACGGCTTTTCAGGGCTACGGCAAGTTCACGACTGGGTCGAGCGGCGAGTATCTCTTTCGTACGGTCAAGCCAGGTCTGTATCCGGGGCGGACTCGCCATGTTCATTACCAGATCACGGCGCCAGGGCGCTCGAGGTTCACGACACAGCTTTACGTTCAGGGCGAGCCATTGAATGGCAATGACGGCGTCCTCAACGAGATTCGAGACACGACCCAGCGCAATACCGTCATCGTGCCGTGGACGGCAGTATCCGGCTCCCGGATTGGAGAGCTCGCGGCCAAGTTCGACATTGTCCTGGGATTCACGGCGACCGACACCACACCAGCAAGGCCCACCATGATCTCGATGGTCCATGGGGCGTCATTCCAACCCGGTGCAGCGTCCAGTTCCTGGGCCACCATTTTTGGTGATGGTCTTTCTTCCACTACGCGAGCGTGGAACGCGTCCGAGCTCGTCAACGGCAAGCTCCCCGAGAGTCTCGATGGAGTGAGCGTCCGCATCAACAACAAGCCCGCGTCGGTGTACTACATTAGCCCGAAGCAAATCGACCTACAGGCGCCGGATGACACGACAAGCGGTCAGGTTCAAGTGACAGTAACGAATGCCGGCGGAACATCCGACCCGATGAGCGTCGAACTGCAGTCCCTTTTGCCGGGCTTCTTCCTGCTGCCCCAGGATTACGTCGCAGCCGTTCGGCCGGATGGAACTTACGTAGGGCCGGCCGGCCTGATCGACGGCGTTACGACCACACCTGCCCAGCCCAGCGAGATTGTGAGCTTGTTCGGCACCGGCTTCGGACCGGCAACGCCAAACACACCCGCCGGGCAAGTCGTGTCGGCCCCGGCGCCACTGTCAAACCCCGTCAAGATCCAAATCGACACAGTCCTCATCGAAGTAAAGTATGCCGGCCTTACCGGCGCTGGCTTGTACCAGTTTAATATCGAGATCCCGGATCTTCCGGACGGTGATCACCCGGTCACTGCCCAGGTCGGCGCCGCCCGCACCCGGAGGATTGGAAGAATCCGCATTCAACGTCTGACGTCAGGCGCGGCCATGACGCCGGGTTCTCGACGACACTCGACAAGCAGCAGTGATCTGCTCGCTGCGGGAATCGATAGACGCATAGGAGAATCGTATACTTCCTCACCGTCTTCGGGTCCATCCCCGCTTTTGACGCGGCGATCTCTGGCGTCTCCCCGGTCTTCGACCCGATGACACGCCACCGAAAACTCTCTGTTGCCAAAGCTGCGGCTGTTCTCGCGGCGATACCGATCCTGTTGCTGGCCTACGCCGCCGGACCAGAGCCCGGGAAGACCGGAGCGCCCGGCGAATCGACCTGCGCGGACGCCGGCTGTCACACCGGAACCGTGAACAGCGGGCAGGGCAGCGTTAAAATCGATGCCGGCGGGAGCTCGTACCAGCCCGGAGTCAAGCAGCGGATCAAGGTCACCGTCAGCGACCCCGTCCAGCGGCGTTGGGGCTTCCAGTTGACCGCCCGCGTTGGCGCCACGCGGACCCAGGCGGGTAGTTTCACCCCCGTCGACGGCAACACGCAGGTCCTGTGCAGCAACGCGAACTTTCGGGAGCAGCCCTGCAGCGGCGCCGCACTGCTGCAATTCATCGAGCACACCATGATGGGCACCCGCCCTGGCACCGTTACAGGCGCCACGTTTGACTTCGACTGGAATCCGCCGGCTACCAATGTCGGCCCCGTCATGCTCTATGCCGCCGGCAACGCCTCTAACAATAACGCGCAGAATACCGGTGACAGCATTTACACAACCAATGTGATGTTGACGCCCGACGCGGGCGGCACGAAGCCCGTGATCTCGCAGGGCGGGGTTGCCAACGGCGCGGGCTTCCAGGCCAATATTGCCGCCGCCACATGGATTTCGGTGTTCGGCAGCAACCTGTCCACCAGCACCCGCACGCTGATGGCGAGTGAAGTCGTTGGCGGAAAGCTGCCCACGACACTGGACGGCGTCAGCCTTACGGTGAACGGGAAATCCGCCTTTCCGTCCTCCATCAGCCCGGGTCTGTTGACAGCCCAGTCCCCCAGCGATTCGATGGTGGGGCCGGTGAACGTCGTGGTGACGCTAAACGGTGTGGCCAGCGACCCGGTTCCCGTGCCGCTCCAGACATTCAGCCCAGCGTTTTTCCTCTGGCCGGGCGGCGTGGCGGTGGCCACGGATCCCAACTTCAATTCTCGCGTCAAGCCGGGGGCCTTTCCGGGAGCCACCACTGTGGCGGCAAAGCCGGACGAAGTCATCATCCTTTGGGGCACCGGTTTCGGACCTTCCAATCCGGATGTCCCCGCCGGCCAGCTCGTGCCGGGTGACAGAGCCTACAACATCGCGAATCCCGTAACGGTGACGGTCGGCGGCATGACGGCGGAAGTTTTCGGCGCCGCGTTGGCGTCCTCCAACGCTTCCGTGGTCCAGGTGGCTATTCGAGTACCTCCCAACGCTCCGGATGGGGACCTCCCGGTGGTGGCCACGGTCGGCAGCGTTTCTTCGCCCGCTACAACCCTGCTGACGGTCAAGAGATAGCGCCACAGAAAGCGTCGATCCATGCGATTCTTGCTCTCTTCGATCTTCGCGGACGGCCGCCGCAGGCGTTTTCCAAGCTTTACGATTCTTAACGAACCGCAGTCGGTCGCTGGGGTTCAGGTAAGTGAGTGAAGTCGTTATGGCGCGGCTCCCGCACAGCCTCTTCGGCACAGTCTTGCTCTTTTTCGCGCTCTTCAGCCCGGTCCGGGCCCCTGGGCAGTCGACCGGCGCGACGTTCGGAACCATTATCCGGCTGGGCGGCTCGCCGTCCGACGCCGTCCTCGACGAATCGCGCGGACAACTGTACTTGGTGAATCAGAACGCCAACCGCGTTGACATCTACAGCTATGTGGAGAAGCGCCTTACCGGCGCATTCGCCGTCGGCCGCTCTCCCGTCGCCGCGGCGATGTCGATGGACAACCATTATCTCTACGTCAGCAACAATGCGAGCTCGTCGCTCAGCGTGATCGACCTCCAGTTGGGCTCCGTGGCGCAGACCGTCACCCTGGCGGCGAAACCGGAGGGCGTGGAGGTTGGCGCGGACGGCCGGGTCCTGATCACCACCCAGGGCACGAGCACCACCGACCAGATCAACTCCCTGCTGCTGTTCGATCGAACCCAGTCTCAGGGGCAGCAGGTAACGCCAGTGTCGTTCGCGCCTCCTCCACCGACTCCCTCGCCGCTGCCCGCAACCATCCTGGCCAGGCCCGTCACCACCTTTCGAGGCAAGCTGCTCCGGACGCCGGACGGGAACTTTATCATCGGCCTCAGTACGATCAACAACAACCAGTCCACGGTGCTGTTCGTATATGAAACCGCCTCCGCGTCGATTCTCCGGAGCAGCACCGTCACCGGTCAATCCACGGTGCTTTCGGTATCTCCAGATGGGG
>JACOSH010000171.1 GCA_016178945.1 Acidobacteriota bacterium | reverse complement strand
GGAGGTGGCGCGAATGGAGGCTCACTACCTGGAGGCGGGGCGGCTCCATGAGGAGGCCCTAGCCATCTACCGCCAGATCGGCGATCGGCTGGGCGAAGCCAACTGCGTGCAGGGGCTAGGGGAGGTGGCGCGAATGGAGGCTCACTACCTGGAGGCGGGGCGGCTGCATGAGGAGGCCCTAGGCATCTACCGCCAGATCGGCGATCGGCTGGGAGAAGCCAACGGCGTGAGGAGTCTGGGGCATGTGGCGAAGATGCAGGCTCGCTACCCGGAGGCGGGGCGGCTCTATGAAGAGGCCCTGGGCGTCTACCGCCAGACCGGCGCCCGGCTGGGCGAAGCCGACTGCATCCAGTTTCTGGCGGATGTAGCGCAAATGCAGGCTCGCTACCCGGAGGCGGGGCGGCTCCATAAGGAGGCCCTGGCCATCTACCGGCAGATCGGCGATCGGCTGGGCGAAGCCAACTGCTTGCAGGGTCTAGGGGATGTGGCGCGGATGGAGGCTCACTACCCAGAGGCCGGGCGCCTCTATGAGGAGGCCCTACCCATCTACCGCCAGATCGGCGATCGGCTGGGGGAAGCCAACTGCGTGCAGGGTCAGGGGGATGTGGCGCGAATGCAGGATCGCTACTCGGAGGCGGGGCTCCTCTATGAGGAGGCCCTGGCTATCTACCGCCAGATCGGTGATCGACTGGGCGAAGCCGGAACGCTCCGGTCTCAAGGCCGTCTAGCCCACCAGACTGGCAACCCCGACCTGATGCGCGTTGCGCTCGAAGAAGCCGCCCGCATCTACATCGCGATCCAGCGCCCGGACCTGGCTGAGGCAGTCCGAGCCGAACTGATAGATAATATCCAGGAATGAACCGCCGCCATTTTCTCGCCACCGCCGCCGGCTTTCCGGCCTTACTCCAGGCGCAGACGCGCCGGCCCAACATCCTGTTCGTGATGACCGACGACCAGCGCTATGACGCCATGTCGTGCGCCGGCAACCGCATCCTGCAAACCCCCAATATGGATCGCATCGCCTCGGGAGGCGTGCGCTTCGCCAACGCCTTCGTCACCAACGCCCTGTGCAGCCCGAGCCGCGCCACCATTGTCACCGGACTCTACTCGCACGCGCACGGCGTCACCACCAACGGCGGCGCGACGCACCGCCTGCGCCCGGACCAGGTCACGTTCCCGATGCTCCTGCAGAAGGCCGGCTACTACACAGCGCTGACCGGCAAATGGCATATCGCGTCCCCGCCCACTGGCTTCGACCATTGGTGCATCCTGCCCGGGCAGGGTGTCTACCAGGACCCGGTCATGATCGCCAACGGCGGGCGCGTGCAGTTCCGCGGGCAGTGCGAAGACGTGGTCGGCGACCAGGCGCTGGAGACGCTGCGCAGCCGTCCCAAGGATAAGCCCTTCGCGCTGCTCTGCCAGTTCAAAGCGCCGCACCGCGACTGGCGTCCCGCCCCGCGCCATCAGAAGCTCTACGACGACATCGCCATCCCCGAGCCTCCAACCTTCAACCTGGGCCTGGACAACCGTCCCGCCGCCGTGCGCGATTCCGACATGCAGATCGCCGATATGCCCGACTTCCGCGAGCGCGGCGTCTCCCCCAGCCTGCCGCGCGAGGAGCGCAAGAAGCTCAACTACCAGACCTTTCTCAAGAACTACTACCGCGTGCTGAACGGGGTCGACGAAAACCTGGGCCGCGTGCTCGACTTCCTGGACAAGAACGGGCTGGCCGAAAACACCCTGGTCATCTACACCAGCGACAACGGCTTCTTCGCGGGCGAATACGGGATGTTCGACAAGCGGCTCATGTACGAGGCGTCGATCCGCGTGCCCATGCTGGTACGCTACCCGGCGGGCGTTGCCGCCGGGCGCGTCGACACCGCTCACATGGTGCTCAACAACGACGTCGCCCACACCCTCCTCGACTATGCCGGCGTCGCCCGCCCCGATTTCATGCGGAACCACGGAGAGAGCTGGCGTCCGATCCTGGAGAACAAGCCGGCCCCGTGGCGCGACGCCTGGATGTACGAGTACTTCGAGTTTCCCGGCCCGCACTGCGCGGGCAAGATGCGCGGCGTGCGCTCCCAGCGCTGGAAATACATCCACTACATCCAGAACCCCCAGGGGCATGAGCTGTTCGACCTGGAGAACGATCCCGAGGAGCGCCGCAACCTGTACGACGACCCCAAATACAAGCAGCAGGTGACGGAGATGAGCGCGCGGCTGGAACGCTTGCGCGAGCTGACCCAGGACGATCGCAGCGAGGATGGCACGCAATCGCCGCCCTGCACCGAAGGCCGAATGGCGCCGCTGCGCGGGCCCGTTTAGCGGCGGCTGAGTTTTTGGGGCTCTGCCACCAGCGACAAGGCCATGGAGGCCCAACTCGTTCCCGCCGCCGAGATCCACTGGTCGGGCCCGTAGGGGAAGCCGCTGTCGAAGTAAGGCTGTAACGGGAGTGACCGTGTCTTGACATGCCAGGAGCCGTCCGGCGCCTGGGTCCGCAGCAGGTAGCGAATTCCTTTTTGGTGGACCGGGTTGCCGGCTTCCATCTTGGCCCCGACGTTCAGCGCGTAGAGCGCCTCGCCCGTGGCATAAGCGTCACTGCCCATGGAAGGCAGTTGAGACCAGCCGCCGTCGGGACGCTGCGTCTGGGCCAGCCCCCGCGCCGCCCGCTCGATCGCCGTTGGGTTGGCCTTGGCCCACGCCAGACCGAGCAGATGGAACGCTCGCTCCTGTGTCGTCACTGGCTGCGCCGTCTCCAGCCAGCCGGCCGCGCGAGCCAGGCGCTTCTCTGTGTCGGCCTTCTGCGCCGCGGGCGAATAGACGCGCAGCGTGTAGATGGCCAGGGCCGTGGTCTGGTAATCGTCGGAGGTTATGGGCGGGCGGTTGCCTGTGGTCTGCCAGTAGCCCTGCGGAGTTTGCATCGACTTCATGTAGTGAACGACGGAGTCGCTGTATTCGTCGGCCGGCCGATGCTTGGCCGCCATCGCGAACAACTCGTAGCCCAGGCTGTTGACGCCCACGACCGACATATCCATGGTCCGCTCCGGACTCTTTTCGAGCATTTCCAGGGGCAGCTCGACCAGTGTCCTGGGGGCCGGGATTCCGCGCTCGCGTGCCAGGGCCATCGCCGCGGAGGGCAGGTTCTGGTTGTGGCAGGAGTTGCAGCCGCCGCGCTTGACAAACTGCGGGCTCTGCTTCTCGAGAACAATCAGCGCCTTCTGTACGGCTTCGGGCAGGGGACGGTCCTCGGAACCAGCCGGTTCGGCCGGCGCAACGCCACCGCTCTTCCGGTGATGCTCGGGAACGCCCAACAGGCGCGCGACTTCGTTGTCCCCGCGCTTGGCCGCGAGGCTTTGCGGGGTTTCGCCTTCGCCCGACACTTTGGTGTCGGCGCCCTTGGCCAGCAGCATGCGCACGATCCCGGCCGGCATCGATTCCGAGTAGGCGGCATACATCAGGGGCGAATACTCCCGCTCGTCCCGTACGTTCACTTGCGCGCCCCGATCGAGCAGGAGCTTCACGGTCGCCTCGGCGCCCTGCATGGCGGCCGCGCTGAGCGCCGTCTGATTCCTCTTGGTCTTAGCATTAACGTCGGCGCCGTGGTCGAGCAGCAGACGCACCGCTTCCGGGTTGCGGCTGGTGGCGGCATCCATCAGGGCCGAGGATCCGGCGCCGCTGACGGCTTTGACATTGGCGCCCTTGTCCAGCAGGAGCTTCATGGCCGCCACGTCGCCGCCGCCGGAGGCCGCCATCAAGGGCGTCCTGCCGGTGAGCGTCGTCAGATTGGGATCGGCGCCTTTTTCCAGAAGAACCTGGAGACCGGCGGTGCTATTGCGCTGCGAAGCGGCCAGATAGAGGGGAGTGCGGCCCTCATCGGTCTTGGCGTTCACCGCCGCGCCGCGCTCAGTCAGCAGCCGCGTCTTTCGCTCGTCGGCGACCGCCCAGTGCAAGGGCGTCGAATCCATGCGGTTCCGGGCGTTCACATCGGCGCCGCCCGCCAGCAGCAGCTCCACGGCGGCCAGCGTGCCGAATCCGGCGGCGTGATGCAGAGCGGTCGATCCGCCGCCGTCCTGGCCCTTCACCAGCTCCGGGTTGGCCCGCAGCAGTTTCTGCACGGCACGCTGATTCTGCGTCCGCACGGCCGCAATCAGTTCCCTCAACTTCGGATCAACCGGTTTCGCTTCCTTTTCTTCCTTGATATCGACGTCCGCGAATTCAGCGCCTTGGTCGATCCAGGCCCGCAAGACCCCGATTTCTTCGGAAGACAAAGGTCCGGTCGGCGGCATTTGCAGCCCGCCGTCGCCGCTTACGAGTCTCCGGATCAGCTTGCTCTCCGCGCTGTTGCCGGCAAGAATCACCGGCCCGTAGTCTCCGCCCCTGAGCGCATTTTGCCGCTTGTCCAGCCGAAGGCCCGACTGCTGCTGCTTGGAGCCGTGGCAGGAGTGGCACTTGGCCGCCAGGATCGGCTGGACGTGCTGCTTGAAGTCCACCTGGATGCCGGCGGGCGGGGGCAGCTTACTGTCGGCGAGCGCCGCCAGCGGCAAGCCGAAGCAAATCAACAGGACGGTATTCTTCGCGGTCATCGGGCCTCCTACCAGGCTGCCGGGCAGCCTTGAGTATACATGATTTGATGCGGCGCCGATCAGCGGCCCTCGGGCGTATTTTCAGGGGGAAAAGAAGGTATCTCGTTGAAGTCCAGTACGCGGCGCAGGGAGCCGTGGGTGAGGACCAGCTTGCGGCTACCCGGCGCCGCGTTCAGATAAGGCCCTTCGAACAGCTTCCAGTCCTGGTAGCGCACGGGCTGGCCGTCGACCTCGGGCGTCTGCCCGTACCTGAACTTCAGTTTGTGGCCCCGCAGCGACCGGAACTCGACCGACGGCACGGGCTCTCGCGCCGTCTGCAGCGGCAGCGCCAGGATGGCTCGCTGAAACGCCGCGAAATCCGCAAACTCGCTCGCCGCGGCCACCTGCACCACTGTCCCATTCTTCAGATGCGGGCTGTAAAGCCGCTTCCCGCCGCCTTGAATCGGACGCCACTCGTACGGCGCCAGCGGATAGTAGGCGATCGAGGCCTGGCCGCCCTGGACGAAGATCCACCCGGAGGGATGCTCGACCAGTTTGCTCAGGTCCTTCGAGAAAAATCCGTTGATGTGAGGATAACGCGTCCCCGGCGGGATATCATACAGCGCGATAACCGTGTCCAGATCCTGAAAGATCTGCTCGTAGCGCGAGCCGCCCAGGAACTTGTCCGGCGAATCGTAGGAGCGCTTGGACCGGACCACGCTTTCGGTGACGAAGTCCGGCAGCGCGGTGAAATACATCTGCAGCTCGAACGGGGCTGAATAGGGATGCATCGAGAACAGCGTGTTGTGGACGCCGCGCGGGTCGGGCACGGCCCAGGTCACATCCCAGGAATGCTGCTGGATGGGCTGCAACAGCCCGCCCTGGTCGGACCCCACCGCGTAGTCGCGGCGCATGTAGGTGGTCTTGTAGACCGGCGCGTTGCGCGTCTCGCTGTAGCGCCAGCGGTGGCGGGTCCGCTTGAGCTCATGATGCACATAGTTGCGGGAGCGGTCCGTGGCGATGCGGTGAATCACCTCCGGCGGCATGTAGCCGGAGGCCACCGAGTAGAACAGAGCGTAATAGCTGTAGCCTTCGAGCGGGTATCCCAGCCCGAACAGGAGCCAGCCGAAATCGGAGGAAACGCCGGCCCACTTCTCCAGCACCTGGCGGTCGTCGGTGCGCGCATGGGCGCCCACATAGAGGCCGCCCAGGTTCTCCACGGCGTAGTCGGCGATCACCCAGTCCAGCATCATCCGCGCCCGCAGGCGCATCGCCGGGTCGCCGGCCCACTCCGCCAGATAGGAGAGCGGCAGCAGGTAGACTCCGATGTAGTGCGTCGAGTCGTACTCGCCTTGTCCCTTGGTGGTGGTCAGATCCATCCAATGCAGCAGGAAGCCTTCGGCCTCGCGCAGATTCTCTTCCGAGCTCTTGCCCGTGTACCAGCTCTCGCCGGGCTCATTGGGATAAAGCTGGGCCATCAGGTACAGCGACGTATAGTAGAGCAGCCAGTGATTCTCCGTGTCGCCGCGATATGGCATGTAGGTCTTCCAGGCCTTACGCAGCGCGCCACGGGCCGATGGGGTCAGCTTGTCGCGGCCCAGGTAGGCGACGGCCGTCACCGGAAACATCCAGAACATGTCGCCGGAAGGATCCTGGAGCAAGGTCTCGAGCCGGCGTGAGCACCATTCCGGATCCCGGCCAAGGTAGAGCTTGGCGGCGATGGTCTGGTAGCCGGCCTTGGAAGGCTCCAGACCGGCGTTATGTTCGACGACCTGACGGAGCCGCTGAGCGAAAGCCTGCTCCCGTTGCGTGCCCGCCTGCGCGCCCGAGGCGCAAAGCAGCAGGATCAGGATCTTCATCCTCATGGCTCCCTCGCCGGTATGAACGCCAGGTTGTAGATGACGGCGCCTTCCAGTCCCGCGCTCCGCCAGTGGCGGCCCGCATCGTCGGATACGTACAAGGCTTCCTCGTGAACGCCGGCGTAGATCCGGCCGGCGCGATCCGGGTCGAAGGCCACGCGCCACACGTGCCGGGACGGAAGGCCGCTGTTGCGCGCGGTCCAGCTTCTGCCGCCGTCTTCGGAAACCATCACGCCCACCTCCCAGCCGCAAACCGCGAGGCGGTCGCGCCGGGTGGGATCAAAGGCCGTGTTGTGCAGCGTGCTCCCGCCGCCGAGGACCCGCTTCCAGCCCAGACCGCCGTCGCGGGACTCCCAAGCGCCCTGCTGCTGCGTGGCGGCGATCCACCACCCGGGCTCGTGCGGCGACTGCTCCAGGTGGGTTACCATCGCGCCGTCTGCCCCCACCAGGCGCCAGTCGTGCCCGCCGTTTCCCGTAAGGAAGATGCCCCGCTCGGCGCCGGCCAGCACGCGGCCCGCCGTGGTGCGATCCACGCGGATCGCCTGCGTGTACTTCCGCTCGATGCCGCTGTCCTGGCGCGACCAGGTGCGGCCTTGATCGCGGCTCACGCCGATGCCGTCGGGGAGCGCCAGGTAGATGTGATTGGATTGACTGGGATCCACGCTCACATCTTTGGGCTCGGTCATGTCCCAGCTCGTGGTGATGCGCCAGGTGCGCCCGCCGTCCGGCGACCGCACGCAGCCGTTTCCAGCGGCCAGGTACAGCACCCGGGGGTCTCTCCGGTCGTAATCGACCGCGGCGATGAACGGGTGATTGTAGCCCAGTTGCCGCCACTCCCCGGCCCGGACAAACAAGCCGCTCGGCGGCAGCTTGTTCCCGACCACATAACCCTTCGACGCCGCCGCGCAGGCATAGAACTGATGGGGCGGGTTCACCGCCGCCAACACCCACAGCGCCAATCCCGCCAGATCCCCAGCCATGCGCGCCTCCTTTCGCTCCAGCCCAAACTATAGCATACTAGATCATCTAGAGGTCAACAATTATGAGGGAACGTCTTGCCGCGCTGTGTTTTCTTCCCGCCCTGCTCGGCGGCGCCGACTCGCAGTGGCGCGCCGTCGCCGACCGGCTGATCCAGACGCCGCCCGAGTCCTATCCGTTCAACTGGGGCGAGGGAGTTCAACAAATCGGCCTCATGAAGGTTTTCGAGCGTACCCATGACATGCGCTACGCCGGTTACGTTGAGAAATGGGCGGCTCTATACGTTCCGCGAGGCATTGGCGAACTTCTCAACATTGGACCGAAGGCTCGCGGCGACCGCCCGGGCTACTGCGGGCACTGGAGTCCCGCCACGGCGGTCCTCTACCTGTATCAAGCCCGGAAGAAGCCCGAGCACTTGCGACTGGCCCAGCAGGTGGCCGCTTTCATCCGCGAGGACGCCGAGCGCAGCCCGGAGGGAGCCCTGGGTCACTGGCAAGGGAGCCACCAGCTCTGGGTCGACACGCTCTACATGGCCTGCCCGCTGTTGGCCGGACTGGGCTTCGCCGGCGATGCGGCCGACCAGATCGTCCTCTACGCCCGCCACCTCCAGGACCCGAGGACCGGCTTGTTCCACCACATGTGGGATTGGCGGACGAACACCCGCACTACCGGCCCGTGGGCTCGCGGCAACGGCTGGGTGCTGATGTCGCTGGCCGACACCATCGAAAGGATGGACCGCAAGCACCCATCGTACGCGGCTTTGCAGTCCATCGCGGCCGCGCTGGCTTCCGGGCTGCGCGCCGCCCAGGACCGGGAGGGCATGTGGCGCACCGTTCTCGACGACCCGGCCAGCTACCCGGAGTCTTCCGCCACCGCCATGTTCTGCTACGGCCTGCTGAAGCTGGTGCGCCTGAAAGTGCTGCCGGACTCCGATTCCGGGATGGCGCGCAGAGCCTGGTCAGCCCTCAACGAAACCTACGTGAAGGACGGCGTGGTCACCGGAGTCTCGGCGGGCACCGACCCGCAAGGCCCTGGCTACTATCGCCAGCGCCCGGTCGGGACCCAAACCTGGGGCACCGGCGCATATCTGATGGCCGGGAGTGAGGCGGCTCAGCGCGCTTGGTAGCGGCGCAGTGCCTCCAGGCCGTCCGGCGTAAACCGCCCGGCGCCGCTGAGGATCTCTCCGGCGGTCATCAAGCGGACGCTCTCGACCTCTTCGGCTTGAAGCGTGAGTTCGCCATCGTAGACGCAGGAGAAGACGCGGCCCCAGACGCGGCCGCTGTCGTCCTCGAAGTAGAAATCCAGGTGCGCCTCCAGCGGCGCGTCGCGGATTCCCATTTCCTCGGCCAGCTCGCGCCGCGCGCTCTCTTCGTAGCTTTCGCCGGCCAGCACGACGCCCCCGGCCACCGGATCAAGGTAGCCCGGATAGACGTCCTTGGTCATGGTGCGCTGCTGCACGTACAAATCGCCGCGCGAGTTGAAGACCAGGATATAGGTGGCGCGATGGGGCAGCCGCCGCGCGCGCATCTCCGGACGCGGCGCGCTGCCCACCACGCGATTCCGCTCGTCGACGATGGTCACGATCTCCATTCGAGTCCGAAACACCGCTTCC
>JACOSH010000170.1 GCA_016178945.1 Acidobacteriota bacterium | reverse complement strand
GGGACTTGCGTACAGGAAGACCGACGAGCGAAAGGCCGGAGAGCCCACCAGGTGCGGGATCAGCTCGGGATGGTATCCGGCCGTCCGGATGATCGTGGCGCGGTCTTCGACGCGCCGGTTCAACAATCGGAACGTTGCCCTCCTGAGCTTGAGAATGGACGCGGGGAACTTGGTGCGCTCTTCGTCCTTGAAATAGAGGGCGTTGAGCGACACCGGGTCCCGCAACATGAGGGTCGCATGCTCCAGATAGCGTGTCAGCAGAGTGGAGCCGCAAAAGGGCAGGTGCAAGAGGTAGTTGAGGGACGGAACCTGAGGGCCCCAATCCATCTCTCTGTATACCCGTTCGAAGGGCACGCACCTCAGATTGTCGAGCGGGAAATCGGAAGCGGACAAGCGCAAGCTTCTGGGAAACTCCGTGCGCCGCGACAGCGCAAAGACCATCATCTCTTCCTCAAAATCGAAATCGGCGAGGTAGAAATAGGGATCCCTGAGGCGCTGCGGGAGCGAGAGCCCACGCATCCCGAGAGACATCGAGGGGGTAGTCGCGGCCGAGGCCATCGAAGGGCCGGCTTCGCCCGCCGGAAGTCCTGGCTACATCTTTCCGGGGACCCGCAGTTCCTTTACCCACGAGGGAACCCAGGCGATCTTGTTCTTCGTGTCCACGACGAACCTGGCGTGCATCTGGTTGACTTTGCCACCCTGAAAACGCGTGAGCTTCTCAAGGGAGAGCTTCTTTGCGGGCCGGGTTTCAAACAAGTGGGCCACCGCCTTCTCCATGCCCTGCTTCGCGGTTGCGCTCTTGGCCCCGGCAGTGGCGGTCTTCAGCTTCTTGATGCGCTGCCAGTCGTTCTTGATGGTCGCCTGGCTCGCGGGCTTGGCGGTTGTCTGGATCGCGACTGACTTCGACCTACTGATTGGTCCCATTCGGTGTCTCCTGTCGGCTCAACTATGGTCCATGTAGCATAACACGATCGGACGGGTCTTGCAATAGTCTTGCTCAAACAGACTGGCGGACCAAGGTCCCTAACTCGACGAACTCCTGTGGCGGGCTGGCGCGAGGCAACAGCCGTTCGTCAGACTTCTTGCGCAGCAGGTTCTCGACCAGCTCCTCCCGGGGACGCAGAGCGAGGCTCAAGTATCGCTCCCCCACCTTCACGATCATCGCGCGATCCACGAGTTCCCTCAGTATGTCATCCACCACTGCCAGGCTCAGTCCGCTCTGCTCCGCGATGGCCGGCGCCTTGGAGACCGAATGACAGATGCCATAGACCCGGGCGAAATCTCCGGAAAGCGTGTACCGCCGGTCTTGCCCAAAACGGGTGTCCACGAACAGAAGTCCATCCCTCGCCTTCTCGACTGTGAACACCGGCTTTCGCTCCAGGACTCCTTTGACATGCTCGTCGTACCAGGTTTGGAAACTCCGCCAAGCCGCGACGACCTCGGCCCCGATCCATTCCGGGGGGTAGGTATACGATAGATGCCTTGGCCAGGAGTACTCTCTCAGTTCGTGCGGAAGCCAATCAAAGCCCCGGATGAGCTGCGACTTCCTGTCCTCGTCCAGCTCTTTGTAGATGGGGCTGGCGTAGGAGACCACGAACAGACTCAGCAGGCAGATTGGAAAGTGCTCCACCACCATCATGATGCGCTCGGTCTCCTCAACGTCGGCAACCGTTGACTTGGGGTGATGGATGATCAGGTTCGAGGGATTCGCCAATCCCATCTCCGCCATATACTTTGTGGCGCTCAGATTCTGCAGCACCTTGGTGCCTTTTCTCATGTTCTGCAGGAGCGGTTCTGAAATCGCCTCCACTCCGAGCTGCACCGCGCGGACTCCTGACAAGCTGAGCTTTGTCCAAAACGACTCCGGCTCGTGCACTCGCATCTCCATGAAAGCCCCGATCCGATTATCCTGGGCCAAGAGGGTGTCGGCGTACTGCTCCGCCCATGTATTGCAAACCGAGTCCACAAACGTCACGTCCCGCCGGCCATACTTCTCACACATTCGGATCGCTCGCTCCGCGACTTTCGGGCCCGTTAAGGTTCGAAATTCAGACGTGATATCCGGGTTATGGCAGAAGTCACACCGGGCGAAGCAACCTCGCGATCCCTCCAGGGGAACACTCACGAAATTCGAGACTGCGTATTCGTAGGCGCCCTCGTCGTCGCAGTGGGATCGCAAGTTGGCGAAGTACTCGTCATAGTTGGGATCGGGGATCGTGCCCATGAAGCTCTTGGCCATGTTCAGGTCGATGGGCTTCCTGGGCGATCCGACCCTGGTTACGTTGATGAGATCCCTGGAGTCGATTGCCCCGGTGGGGTCGCGCGATTCATCCCCCTTCAACTCCAGACAGGATTCCAGAATCTGAGTGAGCGGAGCTTCCCCGCTGCCGGCCACCATCAGGCCGTCGACGCCCCACCGCTCCAGGGTCCGGGTGGCTTCGGGCAGAGCGAAGCTGGAGCCCCCGAAGACGAAGAGCACTTGCTTGCTGGTGTGTTCGCGGATGTAACTTGCGGCGAAGATGGAGCCGAACACCTGACAAAAGGTCGCGGTGAATCCCACCACGTTCAAACAACCGTCCAGAAGCGATGGGATCAGCTTCTGTTCCAGATACGATTCCATCGTATCGTTCAAGGCGGCGATCTTCCGCTTGGAGATGGGGACGATCTCCTGCTGAGAGACGTTCAGCTCACTCGATTGATATTCATGATAGAGCTTCCATATGGCGGCGAAGTTCTTCCCGGGGGGCGTGTTCGCGCGGCCGCGCCGCGCCGCGCGATAGCAACAGACCAGGAAGAGAAGTTCTTCGCCCAGCAAACTGTACTTTTCGAAGAACTCGGTCATGGACTCGCCTTCCAGGTTGCACAGAATATCCAAGTAGGCGGAATGCGATCTTACCGGGACTCGGTCCTTGAACTCCTGCTCGATATAGCCATGAAGGTACCCCAACTGAGACGAGGGATGCATCGGATAGGCGAGTGGCATGGCCACCAGATGGAGACAGGTTTTCATCGCAAGCTAACCTCGCAGTAGGTGGGACTCAGGTGGCCTCGCGGCTCGGAAACAGGCGTCCAGGTATCGATACAGTATACCCCAGACTGCTTCGGCCTGAGCCCTTTTCTTTGATCGGGGTCCACTGCGATCAGTCCAAATCCCCCTCCTCGCGCAGCATCCGCAGCAGATCCTCAAACGCGGTCGCGGTCCGATCCACATCCTCGCCGCCGTGCACGCCCGAGATCACTCCGCCCGGCCAGCCGATGATGTCCACGCCGCCGCACAGGAACCCAACGCGAATTTTCTGCAGCAGCTCCAGGGGAGTGGCGCCCTTCAGTTTCTTCCAGGGCACCCGGCCCGCGTAGATGTCGTCCGGGGCCGCGGAACCGGGGAAGATGTGGAATCCGGAGCACTCCCCGTACACGCACCAGGGCGCTCCCAGCCGGCGGCACACCGCGTTCATCTCCTGGCGCAGGCGTTCGCCGGTCGCGCAGGCCCGGGCCACGATGTCGGTATCGCGAATCACGCGCAGCGTCGCGACCCCGGCCGCCGCCGAGACCGGCCCCGCATTATAGGTTCCCTGATGCGGCACCCGCGGCCCCTGAAGGGAAGGGCCCGAGTCGCGATACTCCAGCACGCCCAGGATATCGGATCGGCCCACCAGCGCCGCGCCCGGATACCCGCCGGCCACAATCTTGGCCAGAGTAGCGAGGTCCGGGGCGATCCCGTAGTACGCCTGCGCGCCGCCGGGAGAGCAACGGAAGCCGGTGATCACTTCGTCGAAGATCAGGACGATGCCGCGCCGCGCCGTGACTTCCCGCAGATCGGCCAGAAATTGCCGGTTGCAGGGAACCTGTCCGAAGGTGGCCCCGGTCGGCTCCAGGATCACGGCGGCGATGTCGTCCCGGCTGTGGCACTGCTGGCGAACTTGCGCGATGTCGTGCGGCTCGCACAGCACCACGCTCGCGGCCAGCTCGTTCAGGATTCCCGCCGGGATCTCCGCGCCGAAAGCCACCTGGTCATGCCAACCGTGGAAGTGAGCGGCGAAGCGCAGTACTTTGGTCTTGCCCGTGTAGGCGCGGGCCACGCGCAGCGCCAGCAGGGTGGCTTCAGTGCCCGAGATGGTGAAGCGCACCCGCCCGGCGCACGGGATCATCTTGCGGATCAGCTCGGCCCATTCCAGCTCGATCTCGTGCGATGCGCCATAGTGTACGCCGCGCTCCATCTGGCGGGCCACGGCCTCGACGACCGCCGGGTGATTGTGTCCCAGCAGCAGCGCCCCGTGGCCGCCGAAGTAGTCGACATACTCGTGGCCATCGGCGTCCCACTTGCGCGAGCCGCAAGCCCGGCGGACAAACAAGGGATGCGGCTGCAAGTAGCGGCCCAGGTGGGTCACGCCGCTGGGAAACGACTCGATCGCGCGGAGCTGCAGACGCGCCGACGAAGGCGTCCTGGCCGCATACGTACTGAGTATCTTGGAGGCGGAGAGCGGAACCATTCAGATGTACACTACCACGACGTGAGGGTAGCGGACGACGCGCCCGGCGGAGGATCACGACCCGGCCTGCCCTTCGCGCCGCGCCAACTCCGCCCGCAGCAGATCTTCGATGTCGCCCATTTTGTCGCCCAGCAGATTGAGCTTGAGCGCCAGGCCCTGGATCTCGGATTCGGCGCGGCGGTTGACGTCATAGTCGAGCTCGCCGCGCAGGCGATCCTTGGTGTCCTGGCGGTTCTGGCTCATCATGATCACGGGCGCCTGGATGGCGGCCAGCATGGAGAGAAACAGGTTGAGCAGGATGAACGGATAGGGATCCCAGGCCTGCCGGCGGAGGGCGACATTGATGCCCGTGTAGACAATCAGGACCAAGCCGAACGAGATGATGAAGGTCCACGATCCGCCAAAGCGGGCGACCGTGTCGGCGATCCGCTCGCCCAAAGTCGCTTCTTCCGCGATCACTTCGTTGGGGTTGCGGGCGGAGCGCCCGCGGACCAGTTGCTGCGAAGCGTGAAACTGGCGGCCCAGCACGGCCAGCATGTCCATTCCCGCGAGCGGCTTGCGCTGCAGCAGCACCACGATGTCATCGCGGTCGACCTCGACGCACACGGTTTCTTCCAGGGCGATGGCGCCGGTCTGATGGAGCGTCTGATCCAGCATGGAGGCGAACCCGAAGAACTCGCCCTCGGCGGGCTCATCCACCACGACTTCCTGTTGATCCTCGTCCACCGTGGTCACCCGGACCTTGCCGGAGACCAGGATGTAGGCCTGCCCTCCCGGGTCGCCGATCTTGTAGATACGCTGCCGCGGTGCGAATCTCTTGAGCTCGACCTGTCCGGCCAGGACGGCTGTCTCCTCCTCGTCCAGCAGGCCAAACAGCGGCACTTGTCTCAGCACTTCCGAATCGCAAGCCATGGATCACCTCGTCTCCCTCACCGAGCATTCCACATCGGCAAGGGAGGCGGCAACAACGGCCTAGCGCTTCGGCAGCGCAATCGAGATGTTGCGGAATTTCAACCCGCCGGTGTGGTCGCCCTGGATGTAGAAGGGACCCGGCTCGGCCTCGTTGGCATCCAGCGCGCCGCCGGTGATGCCTTCCACTTCCTGCCGGTCGATAATCGTGACGCCGTTGCGGACTACGGTGAGGGTGCGCCCGACCAGCGTGACGTCAAAGGAGTCCCACTCGCCGGGCTTGCGCGGCAGCTCCACCTTGGGAGCGATGCGGCCGTAGATGGAACCGATGCGGCGCTCGGGCGGGTTGCTGGAGAGAGGCTCGTACTCCAACTGGATCTCATAGCGCCCGCGCAAGTAGAATCCGCTGTTGGCATGGTCCGGGCAGTTGACCTCGAAGTGGAGCTTGAAGTCGTCGAACCTGGCGGTGGTTTTCAGATTGGCGCCATGGTCGGTGTTGATCAGCAGCCCGTCCTTCACGGTCCAGTGGCTGTTGGCCTGATTGCCGAGCGGCTCCCAGCCGGTCAGGTCCCTGCCATTGAAGATCGGCTCCGGCTTCGACCAGGCGGCCGGAGCGCCGCGCTTCAGATCCGGGGCGCGCACGCCGGTGAGCGGAACGGAGTTCTCTCCCCGTTTTTGCACGCCGCTGAGCTGGTCGCCCCTGGCGTCCAATTCCCACGTCGTTGGCGTCCCCTTGCCCGAAGGCGAGGAGACGGTTAGTGTCAGGTGGGCGCCGGCGGCCTTGATGTTCTTCAACTTGAAAACATTGCCGCCGGTGGGTTGATACCAGACCTCCAGGGCGCCGTCCTTTTCGGTGATCCCGAGCCAACTGGCGCGCATGCCGCCTGGCGTGGAAATATTGAAATTCCAGCGGCCCACGAAGGGGCTTCCCGTGGTTTGAGCGAAGGCAGGCGCGAGAAGCGCGGAGACAAAGATCAGGCCCGTCCAGAATTGCCGCATTCCGGCAGTGTATCCCAAATTCCCTCCTGCGTGGTATCGGGTGACGGGGGCCGCCAGCCTGCTTGGTTTCACTGCGTTGACAGAGTTACGGGCATTCGGTATGCTCACCACGTGCACGCGCTGAACGGAAGACACGCCTTGATCACGGGGGGTTCCCGCGGCATTGGTAGAGGAATCGCCCTGAAGCTGGCGGCGAGCGGCGCCACTGTAGCCATCCATTACTTCCAAAACGAGGCTGCCGCAAACGATACCCTTGCGCAGGTGCGCAGCCGCGGCGGCGATGGTGTGGTGGTCCAGGCCGACGTGACGCGCCCGGAAGAGATCACCCGGATGTTCCGCGCGGTTCAGGCTGAATTCGGAAAGCTCGACATCTTCGTCAGCAACGCACGGCCCGAGGCGCCCGCTTTTTTTCAATCGCCGATGGACATCACTCTCGAACAGTGGGATACGGCGTTGGATTCTCAGGCGAAGGCTTTTCTGGTCGGAGTGCGCGAGGCGAGTTCCCTCATGGGTTCGGGAGGCAGGATTCTCGCGATTACTTACGCCCAGGGGAGCCGGACTGGCGGGCTGCAACCTTGGGTGGGCATGGGTTCGGCCAAGGCCGCGATGGAATCGCTGGTCCGTTACTTTGCGTGACTCTGGCCCCGCGCGGCATCACGGTGAACGCGATCAGCCCTGGGTGGACCGAGGACAGCGTGTTGAATACGCTGCCCCAGCAGGCGCAAGATCTGATCAGAAGCTGGCACGCGCGCGGTTGGACTCCCATGCGCCGCTTGGGAACCCCGGAAGACGTTGGAAATGTGGTGGGGCTCTTTTGTTCACCGGAAGCCGGCTGGATCACCGGGCAGGTGATTTACGCGGATGGCGGCGCGTCCCTGATGAGTCCGGAGGTCCCGCCCGAAATACAGCTAGGGTAGGCGCCTACCTGCCCGGATACAGCATATCCAGCGCCTTACGTACGTGCACGGTTCAGGAGAACGCGAGCGCGCATGGGCTTCTCAGGGACGACCATTTTGACGTACACTGACATCGAGGGGTTGCCGTTGAAGATTGGGGGGTTCGCGAATGAACGATCGTGTCCGAGGTGGCTTGGCGGCCGCATTTCTGGGCGTGCTGCTGGGGGGGCCGGCCACCGCTGCGGTCACGGGGTTCGTGAACAACCCCACCACTAACTCCCAGGATCTCGCCAACTGGGTGGCGTCCCACCAGGGCGCGCTGAACAAGACGGTCGACTTCAGCACCCATCCCCTGGGTCCGCTTCAAAGCGGCTTCTACTCCAGCCAGGGAGTGACGTTGACCGGAACCGGCGTCTACACCAACGTCGTGTTCGGGGCCGGCCCGGGACAAATTAACCCGGGGACATCGCCGGGTGAGGGGCCCCACGCTCCCTCGAACTTTCTCGGCACAAGCCAAATCACTTCGCAGGTACGCGCGGGAAACCTGGTCATCACCTTTGCCGCGCCGGTGATGGCCGCGGGCTTGTTTACCATCGACTCGCACAGCAGCGGACAATTCGGGAGCAATCAACTCATTCTGGAAGCCTTCAGCGGGCCCGACGCCACCGGCACCCTGCTGGGCCAGTTCTTTTCGGCGCCGTTCGTCTTCCAGCCCAACCTCCTCTACTTCATGGGCGTTGCCAGCGATACGAACAACATCCGGTCGGTGCGATTCGTCAATCCCAGCGCCAGCCAGTTTCTGGGCGATTTCGTGGGAATTGGACCGATCCACTTTGCCAGCCCGCGCGTAGTGCTGCTGAGTGGGACGCTGCCCTCGGGGACTGTCGGAGTCGCCTATTCGCAGACCCTGGCCGCCACTGGCGGAACCCCGCCGTTTACGTATTCCTTGTTTGGCGGGGCGCTTCCCAACGGACTCACGCTGAGCCCCACTGGGGTGATCAGCGGCGTCCCCACGGCTCCCGGCGCATCCAGTTTCCGGGTCCGGGTCAGTGATTCCCTGGGCGCTATCGACACGACTTCCTTCAGCCTCGCGATTCAGGGCGCCGCCATGACGCTGCCCGCCGCCGCGGCCGGGTCGCCCTATTCCATCAAGCTGCCGGGCACGGCGCAGCCCCCGCTTCCTTCAACCTGCTCGCTGGTTCAGGGCACGCTGGCGCCCGGCCTGACGCTGGCTTCCGACTGCACATTGAGCGGAACGCCGTCCACGGCCGGCACGTTCCTGTTCGTGGCGCAACTGGTCTATGCCAGCGGCGTGCAGAACACGACCTTCTCGCTGCTGGTGAACCCGGCGCTGTCGCTCGCGCCAGCCGGCCTGCCAGGCGGGATGGTGGGCACGTCCTACAGCCAGACCCTCACTGGCGCGGGTGGCTCGGCGCCCTACACGTTCTCCGTCTCCAGCGGATCGCTGCCGGGAGGCCTCACCCTGCAGCCGGCAACGAACTCTCCGACGGCATTGCTGGCCGGTGTCCCCACGGCCGCCGGGACATTTTCTTTCGCCGTGCAGATCCGCGACAGCGCGGGGAACGTGAGTGTCCAGACCTACACGGTCGCGATCAGCGGCCCCTTCTCGATCACGACCACGTCGCTGCCGGCGGGAACTTTCGGTGCGGCCTATTCGGCCGCGGTCGCCGCGACCGGCGGCAGGCCTCCCTACACCTTCGCGCTCAGCGCCGGCGCGCTCCCGGGCGGCTTGGCCCTGGCCGCCGACGGCCGCATTACGGGCACGCCCAATGCCGCCGGCTCGTTCACCTTCACCGTTCAAGCCACCGACAGCAACACCGCCGCTCCGGCGCGCGACACCCACGTCTACACCCTGGCCATCGCGCCGCCGGCCGCTTCGCAGTTGACCATCGTGGGCCCGCCCGACCAGGTCCAGCCCATGCAGCAGCCCGCCCTTGGCGTGCAACTGTCGGCGCCCTATCCCCTGCCGCTGACCGGAACCCTGACACTCACCTTCAGTCCCGATGCGGTCGTGCCAGCCGATGATCCGAATGTGGTCTTCTCCAATGGAAGCCGCACAGCGACCTTCACCCTGGCCGCCAATACCACGCAGGCGGTGTTCAGTGCGCCGCTGCTGCTGCAGACGGGCACGGTGGCCGGTGTGATCCAGATCGTGGCCAGCCTGCAACAGGGCTCCACCGACGTGACGCCGGTCCCGGCGCCCACTCGCTCCCTGCGCATGGGTCGCTCGGCGCCGGGCATCGCCAGCGTGCTGGTGGTCCGCAACGCCGCCGGATTCGACGTCGTGGCGACTGGATTCTCCAACTCGCGCGAGGTGACCCAGGCTCGTTTTCGCTTCACCCCCTCCGGCACGGGCAGCCTGCAAACCACCGAGGTGACCCTTCCGGTCACGCCGCTGTTTACCACCTGGTACCAGAACCGGAGCTCCACGGCTTTTGGCAGCGAGTTTCGCTTCACGCAGTCGTTTACCGTTCAGGGCGATGCGGCGGCGCTCCGGTCGGTCGAGGTGACCCTGACCAGCGGCGCCGGTTCGTCGGCCCCAGTCAGCGCGAACTACTAACACTCCGATGAACGAACAATACGTCCTCGGCATCGATTTCGGCACCGAATCCGGCCGCGTGATGCTGGTTCGGGCTGCCGACGGCATGGAGAGCGCCTGGACGGTTGTGCCTTACCCGAGCGGGGTGATCGAGCGCCGGCTACCCGGCGGCCCTCCGCTGGGCCGCGACTGGGCTTTGCAGGACCCGCGCGATTACCTCGCCGTGCTGCGCGAGGGCGTGGCCAAGGTGATGCGCTCCTCCCAGATCGGCCCGGAGATGGTGGTTGGCATTGGCATCGACTTCACGGCCTGCACCATGCTGCCGGCCCTGGCCGATGGCCGGCCTCTCTGCACGCTGCCCCAATACGCCGCCAATCCGCACGCCTGGGTGAAGCTGTGGAAGCACCACGCCTCGCAGCCGCAAGCCGACCGCATCAACCAGGCCGCCGCCGACCGCCTCCCGGAATGGCTCCGCGTCTACGGCGGGAAGGTCTCCTCGGAGTGGTTTTTCTCCAAGGTGCTCCAGATCGTGGAGGAGGCGCCGGAGATCTACGCGGCGGCGGAGCGGCTGATCGAGGCCTCCGACTGGATTGTCTGGCAGATGACCGGCCAGGAACGGCGCAACGAATGCGTGGCCGGATACAAGGGCATGTGGATCAAGGGGCGAGGCTTCCCTCCCCAGGAATTCCTCAACGCGCTCGATCCGCGTTTGGCCGATGTTGGCGGCAAGCTGGCGCGCGACTACCATCCGTTGGGAAGCTGTGCCGGCGGGCTGACCGAAGCGATGGCGGCGGCCACAGGCCTGCGCGCCGGTACGCCGGTCGCCGTAGGCAATGTCGACGCGCACGCCGGGGTGCCCGGCTGCGGCGTGACCCGGCCTGGCACCCTGGTCATGATCATGGGCACCTCGATCTGCCACATGCTGCTGGCCGAGGAGCGCAAGCTGGCCGAGGGCATCTGCGGCGTGATCCAGGACGGCATCGTGCCCGGCCTGTGGGGCTACGAAGCCGGGCAGGCCGGCGGCGGCGACATCTACGCCTGGTGCTTCCGCACCTTGTCGCAGACGCCCGAATCACTGACCGAGGAGGCCGGTCGGCTGGCGCCCGGTCAGACCGGCCTGGTCGCGCTGGACTGGTGGAACGGCAATCGGTCGGTCCTGGTGGATGCGGAGCTGAGCGGCGTGCTGGCCGGCGCCACGCTCGCCACCCGGCCCGCCGACATCTATCGCGCGCTGGTGGAGGCGACCGCCTTCGGCACCTACACCATTATTCGAGCCTTCGAGAAGGAAGGCCTGGATATCCACGACCTGGTGGCCTGCGGCAGCCTGGCCCAGAAGAGCCCGCTGGTGATGCAGGTCTTCGCCGACGTCACCAATCGCACGATTCGCTTGCCGCGCACGCTGCAGGCCTCCGGTCTGGGGGCGGCGATGCACGGCGCGGTCGCCGCTGGCGCGTACCCGAATATCGACGAGGCGGCCCGCCACATGGCCGGGGCGCAAGCCGGTCACTACACGCCACAACGGGCCGCTCACGCAGTGTATCAGCGGATCTACCAGGAGTACCTGGCCCTACACGACTACTTTGGCCGGGGTGTCAACGACTGCCTGAAACGTCTGCGCGCCATCCAGGCCGATCAGTCCACCAGCCGGATCTCATAAGTCTGTGGGCCGGTTCCGCCCCCTCCGGTGGT
>JACOSH010000169.1 GCA_016178945.1 Acidobacteriota bacterium | reverse complement strand
GCGGGGAGCGGCGCGCGATGCTCCTGCCGTCTTCGCTCGAGTCGACCGCCGCCGGAGTCGTCAAGTACCGGCTGAAGGAAGGGGAGTTCGTGAATCCGGGAACGCTGGTGGCGCGGGTGGGTTCGGTCGAAGTGCGGGCCAGGCTGCCCGGCGAGCTCCGCTCGCGCCGCAAGCCGGATGGCGCGCCGGTCGCGGCCGGGGACCCGCTGGCCGAAATCTCCGCCGGCCACGAGCACGTCTGGGAAGCGCTGCGGGCGCTTTTTCTGATCGGCCAGACCGAAGATCTGGAGCTGGTCGAGCGCTATTCCCGCGCGGTTCCGGGCATGCCCGACAAGCTGCGCCAGCAGGCGGTCTTCACGGCGCGGGCCATTCAGGACCGGAAATAGACGACTCCTACTCGCTTCAACGCCGGGATTGCCACCTCCGTCGTGGTTCCCCGCTGAGCCGTGGGCAGGTTGAGCGTCGGAGCGTCGGGGCGCAGCCACTCGGCTCGAGAGAAGCGGCCCTGGATGCGCGCCGGGAATTCGATGTCGATCGGAGAGCCGTAGTTAATGGCGTGGAGCAGCGCGCCTCCGCCGGGCGCAACGCCGCCGCGGGCGATCACCGCCGGCGCGTTCCATAGCCGAACGGCCCGGCGCGCGTGCGTGACCGCGTCGATCACATCCAGCGCGAACTCGCTGGGATCGCTGATAGTGCGGCGGTAGGCCACGATTCGTCCCTTCCCCAGCTTGTAGAAATCCCGATCCGTCTCGCGGCGATCCGGCTGGGGCCCGGAGAAGGAGGTCGTCACCACCGTCGCGCCCGCCGCGGCATGGGCCAGGATGCGGTCGCGCAGCGCCGGCGCGGGCGGGCGCAAATTGGCCGCCACCAGCGCCAGGATGCGCGCCGGATCCGGCGGCGGGGGATCGGCCGCCGGGGCCAGCGCCGGAGAGGCGTTGCGGCGGAACAGCAGGTTGGAAATCTCGGCGGTCGGCAGGCCCGGCTCGACCAGCGCGGTCACGGTGGGAAAGGCCGGCTGCTGGAAAAGTTTCTCGTTGCGGTCCAGCCACGCCGCCGTGCGGCGCAGATCGGCCAAGGCCGCCAGGGCCCGGGCGTCCTTGCGCACCAGCGCCTCGCGATAGCGCGTCTCGAACGTCAGGATGCAGTTGCCGCCGTGAACGCGGGCCTCGATCAGGGCCAGCTCCACCGAGTCGAAGGGCACGATGCGATCCGCGGGCGGTTGCGGGGCCACCATCGCCGCCCGCCGCGGATAGAGCGGCCGCAGATACGCGATCCAGAAGCCGTTGGCGTCGACCCAGGGCTCGCGGCTGGCGCTGGCGGTCTCGTCGCCGCGGCCCTTCACCGCCGGCCCCCGGCTGATCCCGGGCCACAGCCCAGACTTCAGGGCCACGGGCGCGGCCGGAGCGGCGCGATCCAGCTCCGCCAACGTCAGGAGCGGGATCTCGTCCCGGCCCAGCACGCGGATGCCGGCCTCGCCCAGCAAGGGCGCCAGCGCCGGATCGGTGTCCGGACGGGCGATCAACTCCATGCTACGGATTCTATCAGCCCAGGATTCGCGACGGCTGAATGATCCCCAGGGCCACGCCGGTCATCACCAGCCCGACGCAAGTGATGATCCCCGCCGAGACCACCGGCAGCAGCCGAAAGGCCGGGTGCGCGGCCGACTTCTCGCGATCCGGCAGCCAGTGGGCGGCGTAGAGCACCGCCAGTCCGATCGCCGTGAGCACCGCGGCCAGACCGGCGCTGAACGCCAGCAGCAGCAGGATGCCCAGCCCGGTCCGGTGAATCGCGATCGAGCTGAGCAGCAGCACCAGCGCCGAAGGACAGGGAACCAGGCCGCCGCTGGCGCCCAGCGCGATCAGCGAGGTCAGCGTGATCTCGCCCTCCGGCACGTGCGTGTGTCCGCCCGGACCATGATGATGATCGTGGTCGTGGGGATGCGAGTGTCCCACCAGTTTGCGAGTCCGCTGGATCAGCAGCGTCAGTCCGATCCAGACAATCGAGACGCCGGAAATCGTGGCCAGGATCGGCGTCAGCGTGTCCGGCGAAACGTATTCGGAGAGAAACAGCGTGGTGAATCCCAGGAAGAAGACGCTGATGGTGTGGGTGAAGGTGACCATTCCGCCCAGAAACACGGCGTGGCGCGCCGTTCCCCGCGCCCCCACCAGGTAGGCGGCGACGATGGTTTTTCCATGACCGGGCGATAGCGCGTGCACTGCTCCCAGTCCAAAGGCCACGGCCAGGCCGAGCAGGATCATACTCGAGCTGAGGTTGCCGCTGCGCAGAAGCTGCGACAGATAGTCGCCGCGCACCACCGTTCCCCGTACGTTCTGTCCGGGCGGCGTGGCGGCGGTCGCGACTGGGGACGGCGGCGTCACGACAACCGGCTTCGGCGACTCGACCCGCTTGCCTGCCGCGACCGGCGCCAGCGTCCATTCCAGGCTGGCGCGCAGGTCCTGGGGCGGCGCCACGGTGGGATCCTGGGGGTAGGCAGTCAGGGCCTGGCTGCGTTCCAGATCGCCGTGGGAGGTCTGGGTCAGGCCGGCGCCGTCCTTGGCGGCGATCACGATTTCCTTCCAGCCGGCCCGCTCGGCGTAGTTGCGGTCTTCAAACTCCAGCTTGCCCGGCGCCACCGGCAGCGTCAGGCGCGCTGCAATCCGGGCCACCGGGATTCCACCCGCGCCGTCGGTTACCGTCAGGTCGGCGCTCAGGAAGCGCGGCCTCACCTCCCGGCCGTTCACCGTGATCTTGAGCTTGCCCGCCCACTCGCGCGCCTGCTCGGCCGCGCGCCGGTCCAGATCGGCTTTCGGGCTGTTGCGATCGAGCCCCCACTGCCGCAGCAGCTCAAACGTCGGGATCTCGGCCAGATCGAGCGCATAGAGCAGGGAGGCGCCGCCGCGTCCCACCTCGATCCGGGTGTAGTGGCTCACGCTGTAGTTGCCCATGGGATGTCCCAGCAGGGTCATCGCCAGGCCGCACGCCAGCGGGAGACGGCGCAGTTTCATTACAATGGTCCCTACGAATTCCACTTCGGAATCGGATTCATGCGCAGCGTGATCACCAACCAGGATATCCCGTCCTCCGGCGAGTTGCGAGTCCCGACCGGGGCGCTGGTGACGCCGGCGGCCCGCGAGCTGGCCGCCGAGCGCGGTGTCAAGATCGTGGAAGTGCCCGCCGGCGAGCTTTCGGGCCTGGCCCCGCCGGCCCGCACGGTGGCCCTGGGCGCCGACCATGGCGGCTTCCGCCTCAAGGAAGCCCTGAAGCCGGTTTTCGCCGAGCTGGGACTGGAGGCGCGCGACCTGGGCGCCCACGACGAGAATCCGGTCGACTACCCCGATATCGCGCTGGCCGTGGCCGAGCTGGTGGCCGCGGGCAAAGCGCTGCGCGGGGTGATCCTGGACGGCGCGGGAATCGGCTCGGCCATGGCGGCCAACAAGGTTCCCGGCGTGCGGGCGGCCCTCTGCTACGACAAAGCCTCCGCCCGCAACGCCCGCGAGCATAACGATTCGAATATCCTGACGCTCGGCGCCCGGCTCTTGACCCCAACCCAGGCCGAAGAGGTTCTGCGCACCTGGCTGGCAACCCCCTTCGCGGGGGGGCGTCACGCCGCGAGGGTGCAGAAGATCGCGGCGATCGAGAAGAAGTATTCGAAGTGAAGGACAGGGGGCTCGTGCGGCATCGCCTGCCTATACGCTCGGCCGGCGGTTGGCCCAGGGGCGAGCCTTCTCGAGCTGGGCGGCCAGGCGGAACAATGTGGCTTCGTCGCCGAAGCGCGCGGTGAACATGACGCCGACTGGGAGGCCGTCCGCCGACCAGTGTAGCGGCACCGACATCGCGGGCTGGCCGGTGACGTTGGCGAGGCGCGTGAACGGGCTGAACTCGGCGTTCCCACGAAGGACTGCTGCGGTGTCGCTGTGTGAAAGACTCAGGACGCCCAGCGGCACTGGCCGCTTGCCCAGCGTCGGGCTCAACATCGCGTCGTAGGTCTGCTGGAACTTCGCGACAGTCAGGCCGGTCGACTGGCAGGTTGCGATGGCACGCGAATACTCGATGGCGCGGGCGCGCAAACCCAACTGGTAGTAGGCCCACGCTACGGGCTCGAGATCCCTTTCCGTCACCGCACGGCCAAGCACGCGCGCGCGATCTTCGATTCCGCGGGCGAACGAAACGCGCTGGACGGCGAGGAAGGCCGCGGCTACGACCGGAAAATCGAGCGGCAGCTTGGCTTCCTCGATACGATGGCCGAGGCTTTCGCACAGCTTCGCGGCTTCGGCAGCGGCCGTGCGGCATTCGGGATCGAGCGGCGTTCCGAGTGGCGGATCGATTAGCAGGGCGATACGCAGTTTTCCCGGATCGGAACCCACTTCTTTCAGGAACGGGCGCGCGGGCGGCGGCGCCCAGTACGGCGAGCCGATCTCGGCGCCGCCGGTCGAGTCGAGCAGTGCCGCCGAATCGCGCACTGACAGGGTCACGGCGTGAGCGATCGATAGGCCGTTCCAGCCTTCGAGCTGCGTCGGACCGAAGGGCACGCGGCCCCGAGTCGGCTTGAGGCCAAAGACTCCACAACAGGACGCCGGAATGCGGATCGACCCGCCGCCATCGGTGGCGTGAGCCATGGGCACGACATGCGTCGCGACCGCCGCCGCCGCGCCTCCCGACGAGCCACCCGGTGTGCGCTCCAGGTTCCAGGGGTTTCGCGTCGGACCATACATCGCCGATTCGGTGGTCGGCGCAATTCCCATCTCGGGCGTTGTGGTCTTGCCGAAGATGACCAGGCCCGCCCGTTTGTAGCGCTCGACGAGCGTGCTGTCGAAGTTCGGCACGTTGTCCTTGTAGATCCGGCTGGCGAACGTCGTGGGCGTGCCGGCGAGCTGGTGGCCGAGGTCCTTGAGCGGGAACGGCACGCCGCGGAACGGGCCTTCGGGCAGGCCTTGCTTGATCTGCGCTTCGGCTTTGTCGAAGAAGAGCTGGCACAGGGCGTTCAGCTTCGGGTTGACCAATTCGGCGCGTGCGCGGATGGCGTGGAGAAGCTCGATCGGAGTGATCTGTTTCTTGGCGATAAGCTGAGCAAGGCCAAGGCCATCGTACTGCCGGTATTGAGCCGCCAGACCCTTGTGGGTCAGTGCCGCGCCCGCCGCCGCGGTTGCGGTTCGAATGATTTCTCTTCGCGTGACCATATGTCCCCCTGTCTGCTGAGGTCCTGGTGGCCTAAAATCCGATGCTACAATTTCGCCGGGATTCCATTTTGGATTCCTGGGCAGTGTCGATTGTACATCCAACGCTTCCCTTGGGCCGGGTTATTGGCAACAGGCGAATCGGGAAATCGTCGGCGGCACTCGGCCCGCTGAACCGCTTGTTGATTTGGGCGAGCCTTGCCAAACCTTCGCCCGGGAGCCCTGCATGTCCTCGAGCCACGTGTTGTCGACGTACCGCTACGGGCGAGCCGGTGACGCTGCCTGCACACTACTTCGCCTGCCGGAGCGCCTGATGCAACAGCGACTTGATGTAGGTCTGGTAAGGCAGGCCTTTCAAAGCTGCCTGCTGACGCGCCAACTCAATGTCGTTCTCTGGCAGCCGGATCGAGACGACACGCGCCCTTGAGACGGCCAGCCGGCCTTCCAGCGTTGCCCGGCCCAGGCGCTTCAATTCGCCTCTCTTCGCGGCTTCCACAAAATCCTTGTCCAGCCGCGCCCGGTTCTTGTACCACCAGTCAGCCTCTTCAACTTCCGACTTGAAAG
>JACOSH010000032.1 GCA_016178945.1 Acidobacteriota bacterium | reverse complement strand
CTTTCAACGATAGCGCAGGGGAGGGGTCGGGCGCTAGGCTTTACTACGCAAGTGACTAAAAGCCCGGCCTGTGGTAGCCTGAGCTCAACCGGGCCTACCGGCCCGCTGCCAGCCCCGCCCCCTACAGTGCCGGGCCGCGGTCTATTTCAGCAGACTGGTGGGCCCGCCTGAAACGGGCTACGGAAAGAAGGAGAACTCATGGGTTCAGAAGCGGAACCGCTCGTCCTCCAAGACACCTTCGAAGGTAAGCGTTACTTCCTGTGCGGCCAACGGGTGCAGGTGGGGGACTGCTTAGTCCTGGTCCAACCGGGCGGATCCGAGATTCCGGGCGACTTCACGCTGGGCGGCGGCAAGCCAAAACTGACCCTGCATCGCCATGGCACCTTTCGGTATGGCACCCTTCGGGAGATCACTTCCAACGATCGACTGCGTTGGGGCCAAACCCCTCCCGCCTATGACCAACACCCAACTCACCCCCCCCCAACTTCTCCCGCCCAAAACCGGCCAACGGGACTGACTCCAAGGACAAGATCTGCTACGCAGGATCTCCTCCGCCGGATAAACGGGACGCGGTTGGGATTGGATTCGGTCAGGTCGAGGATGCGCGCGCCCTCGGCGCGCTTGCGCCAGCGGTCGCGCCAGCGCGTTCGGCTCGAGACCCCACCGGAGGCGCGATGAGAACACTTCTATCCGAGGCCCCGGAGCCTTTTCAGAAGGCCGCGCCCCGGCTCCGGCCCATCGCTTCCGCCGAGCTTGCGGGTCAGCGCCAGGATGGCCTTGCCCAACTCGGTGTTCGGGTCGACGAACCGGCTCTCCCGGGTCGCTTGCAACACCGTGCGGTAGTCGTTGGGAAGCACGCTCGCCACGGGCTGCTCCAGCAGTTCTTCGATCTGCTCGGGCTTGGGATCGTTGCGATGCCAGCGATTGACGATGACGCGCATCCGGCTGCGGTCGACGCCGTGATGACGCAAGGCGCGAAGCCGATGCCGCGCCAGGGCCAGAGAGGGCAACTCGGCGGTGGTGACGAGGAAGACCGCGCCGGCGCGGCGGACGACCTCCAGCGTCGCGTCATTCACTACTTCCGGCAGATCGGCCAGGATCGCATCGTAGCGGGGCGCCGCGAACTGGAGCAAATGATGGTAGCCGCTCCAGTCGGCCCAGGCTCGCTCCAGCGGCCGGTTGGTCAGCAGCAGATCGACTCCCAGGGCGTGCGCCACCGAGCTCCGCCACTGCAAAGCGTCTACCGTGGAAGCCTTGTCGAGCAGATCGAGGATCGAAGCGGCGGGCTCGATTTGCAACAATTCGGAGATGACTCCGGAGTGGATGTCGCCCTCGATCATCAGCACTCGCTTGCCCAGCGCTTTGGCCAGGTATCCGCAAACGTTCAGGGCCACGGTGGTGGCGCCGGCGCCGGCTTTGGACGGCAAGAACACGAACAGGTGCTCGTGTAGGCGCGAGCGCGCCTGGGAGATGGCCTGCCGGATCGATCGCTGGAACCGCCCCAGGTCCAGCGGCGGGGAGAGCACCGCGGCAAAACCGGACGGCGGGCTCACCTCGCGGGCGCTCAATCCGATGATGGCGATGTCGGCGGAGTGGCCGACGATCTCGGCGGCCATCGCTACCGCCGCACTTTCATCGGCTAGGTCCAGGAAGATCAACTCGGGCGAATGAGTATTCAGCAGGCGCGCCAGCTCGTAGGAGCTGGGGAACCGGTTGAACGACCTGTAGGCCGTGACCTGCCGCGATTCGACGGACAGTTGCTCCACGACCTCGCACGCCACCAGATCCTCGATGAAGAGCAGCGCGCCGAACATGAATTCACGTTATACCGTGCCAACCGGTATTCCGCAAGCCTTTTCGATTGCGGGTCACATTTTCCGGCGTCCCGCGACGCTTCGGGCCGTCGCGCCCACCTGCTGGGACACGGTCCTCGCTATTGACCATAGCGGATATGCCGTGGACAGCCGTGGACAAAGCACCGGACTCAATGCGCCACAATAGAGAGCCGGCACTACTGATTGATGTACTTGCGCCAGTGCATTGCCACGGCCAAACCTGGTCGCCAACGTCTGGCGACTGAAGAAGCTGAACGCGGCGCTTGCCAACCCGAAACTCAACACCGAGAGTGACGCCAAAGAAGTTCGGCAAGGGGCCGCGAAGACGGTATCGGACCCAATGGCCTGGCTCAGCTCCTTCAGCCCCGGCTTTCATTTCCGAGAAGGCCCAGCACCCGCGTCGCAATGGGTGGAAGGCGGCAGGTCACGGATAGCCCAACCCTTTCGACTGCTCGACTGTTTCGGTCTGTAACAAGCCCACTCCCTTATCATCCTAATCGATCATGTTGGCCACGAGTTAACAATAAAAAACACAAGCCCGGACCTCTCCGCGCCCTGGCGCACGGATGCCCGCGCTACGCGGGTAACGTTCCAACCTGTGACTGCCGATGTCTGAATCTTGGTCTAGTGAACTTGCAGAATCCGTTCAAACTGGGCGAGTGAGGCGGCGAATGGCTCCGGGGGATCCGTCGCGTGCCGGTTGGCCTCCTTGGCCCGGTACATCTGGCGGTCGGCTTCGGCCAACAAACATTCCGGCTCGAAGCCATGCTCGGGAACAAACGCCAGGCCCGCGCTCAGGGAAACCAGGCGCCCGCCGCAGACCAGGCGCCCGGCCTCTTCCGTGGCCAATTTCAGGCGCTGAATCACCGAGACGCTCATGTCCGGAGTCACCTCCGGGAGAAGGATCACGAACTCGTCGCCGCCCATCCGCGCGATGTAGTCCTGCTCGCGGCAGCTCTCTCTGAGCTTGGCCGCCACCATTTGCAGCAGGCGGTTGCCTTCCACAT
>JACOSH010000187.1 GCA_016178945.1 Acidobacteriota bacterium | reverse complement strand
CCGTGGCCTATTGCGAGTGGCTCAGCCGGATGAGCGGGTGTCCCTATCGCCTGCCCAGCGAGGCGGAATGGGAGCGCGCGGCGCGCGGCGGCAGCGAGGGCCGGCTGTACGCGTGGGGCGATGAGCCGCCGGCGGCGCGTCCCGAATACCAGCGGCGCTGGACCGGCGAAGTGCGCGGCCCGCGTCCGGTGGGGGAGGAGCCGCCCAACGCCTACGGGGTTTGCGACCTCGGCGAGAACGTCCACGAGTGGTGCGCCGACTGGTTCCAGCGCGACTACTACGCCGCGTCGCCGGAGCGCAATCCACGGGGGCCGGAACAAGGCACGCGGCGGGCTTCGCGCGGCGGGTCGTGGCGCCACCACATCAAGGTGAGCCGCGTCGCGGCGCGGTCCAGCATCCCGCCGGAGTTTCGGTACGCGGATTACGGGTTCCGGGTGGTGCGCGATGTGTAGCCGCCGGTCGCCTTGACCACCACTCGCGTCGCGTCGTACCGGCCAGACCGTCTCTCATCCGGCGCGCTCTCGACCTGATTGGGCGCGCTGAAACTGGGGGTTCACATCGGCCTTGATGAGATTCGCGCGGACGAGTTCTGGGCCATGCTGATCATCGCGGACGGGCTGGACCCGCTGCAGCGCGAGAAGACACCCGGTGTGCGCGGGGCTAACCGAACAGGTAGACGATCTTGACCAGTGACGACCGGTAGATGGACTTCCGGGGCGTTTCAGTCGTGATGAATTCATCGGACCTTAACAAGTGCGCGGCCGCAAGGTGTATTGAATCCATGGCGTTCACGCCCGACTTGGCCGATTCACGGCTGGCACGTTCCAAAACCAATCGTACATCGTTGAACATGACGGCACGTCGAAAATACTCTCGGTAGAACCGGTATTCCTGGTGTCTTTTGTTGAATAGCGCCTTGGGGCACACCTCATGCCTCACGAAAGGACTGCTAAGGAAAACTCTGTCGGGATCTTTCAGCACGGCCAGAGCGGGCGCCTTCAGTTCCCTTCGGGCGTTGTAGGCAGCAATGAGAACGCCGCTATCCAGAAAGGTCCTAGTCAGGCGGTCAGGCACTACCGCAGGCCTCGACGCTCCGCAATCTCACGCTCAAGTTCGCGGCGATTCAGAAGCTTGCCGCCAGAGGTCTCATACTTGTCAGCCAGTTTCTGCAGGACTCGGCCAAGCTCAGAGACCCTTTCCCCGCGAGCACTGCCGTTCCTCCGGCTAGTTGGCTTACGCATGACCTTCGCCATGCATCTATTTTGACGCGAACTGGCCTTCGATAACAAGCTCGAACTCGCCGTCGAGGTGGACAGTCAACAAGGCGAACGCTTCGATCAAGAGCATCAACACCGGCTTTGTCCAGCATGGAGCAGGCGGCGGGAACGTCATTGGGACTCGATCAAGAAGGCGCTGGACTGGGCCAACGAGTGGACGCTCCGTGCGGCGCAGCACGCCGCTCAGACCGGCAAGATGAGCTTGTCGATGACGGTCCTCGTGAGCGTGCATGGCATGAGCACGGAGGCGTCGAGCCGGGCCGTCGAGGTCAAGAAAGCCGGCTTCGGCACGTCTTGAGCTTTCGCCGTGCAAGTCGCTCGTCCATGAGCGGGCGTACCCGTTACCAGAGAACGAGTTTAAGAACGGGAACGGCCGGCGCTGAGGACCGATAGCTCCCGCCGCGCTGGTCGCGCTTCGGAACCCATTCGGCGCGCACACACGTTCCCACCCGTTCGGCGGGCGCGAAAAGACGCTGCCTGGCGATCCTAGCGTGAGCTATGCTTGGATCGTTTATGTCGTTGGCTGAAAAGTACATCCGCGAGGAGCATCCGACAATTGACGAGTTGGCCGCCGCGCAGCAACTCGCCTTTCCACGCGACCCTCACGACCTTCTCGGCGACTTCTGGCCGCCAGAAGAGTCCATCGAGGGCTTCCTCGCAGCCATGCGCGAATGGCGGGGGCACGCGAAAACTGACCGGCCGCATGAGGCCGGTTGTCATCGATACCGACGTCCGGCAGATGGACTTCCGGGGCGTCCTCGGTCGCGATGAATTCATCGGCTCTTAACAAGTGCGCGGCCGCAAGCCGTCCGAGTCAGGCGGGCGGGCACAACCGCAGGCCTCGACGCTCGGCGACCTCACGCTCAAGTTCGCGGCGATTCAGAAGCTTGCCGCTGCGCACGTATCGCCCCCGCTCCTCGGGCGGCTGTTGGAGGGCGCCGATTCGACCACCTCCGACGCGAGCCGCCGTCCTGGCCTTCGGTGAAATCGTGGGAGTGGGGTCCGGAAGCGCCCGATCGAAGGGCTATGATGCTTCCCGCTCGAGACCCACTTTCACTTTCCCGTCGGGAAACACGGCGTACATTTCCAGCCGTCCGCCCATCGCCTCAACGAAGTTCTCGAGCGTACTGAGGTAGATATTCGTGCGTTGCTCCAGTTGCGAAACCGCCGCCGGCGTCAT
This sequence comes from Acidobacteriota bacterium, assembly GCA_016178945.1. Taxonomy (GTDB): domain Bacteria; phylum Acidobacteriota; class Terriglobia; order Bryobacterales; family Bryobacteraceae; genus JACOSH01. The sequence continues at coordinate 8,240 of JACOSH010000187.1, read as the reverse complement.
GTCAAGGGTCTTTGCGAGTTGTTGTTGTGTCAGGTCGGCGGGCGGCGCGCAGTGCGTGCCAGCGGCATCGCTTTGAGATCCTTGCCGGCGAGGCGTCGGGCTTCGGCCCGAGCTTCCGGCGACATCGGCCCGCAGCTCACTGAACTTTGTCGTCTTTGTCATCGTCTTCCTCCTCGATCCCGGCAAGGTAGTTGTGGGAAAGCTGATCCGTAGTTGAATGCGCGAGCCCACGCCCACAACCAAGCATAACCCGTGCGATTCCCTCACCGGTTCCCACCCGTCCCGCGGGCGCGTGGCCGGCCCGCGACTTCTGTTACCATAGACAGCTTATGGCCACGTATCCGCCGCCTGAAGACTTCGCAAAGCGCGCGCATGTGCAAGGGATGGAGGCTTGCCGCGCCCTCTATGACCGGGCCAAGGAGCGCCCGGAGGAGTTTTGGGGCGAGCTGGCCGAGCAGGAGCTGTTCTGGTTCGAGAAGTGGTCGCACGTGCTGGAATGGAATCCGCCGTTCGCCAAGTGGTTCGCCGGCGGGAAGATCAACGCTTCCTACAACTGCCTGGACCGGCATCTGACCACGCCCCGCAAGAACAAGGCTGCCCTCATCTGGGAGGGCGAGCCGGGCGATCAGCGTATCCTGACCTACCAGGAGCTGTACCGGCTGGTGTGCCGCTTCGCGAACGTTCTGAAGGCGCGCGGCTTCCAGGCCGGCGATCGGGCCATTATCTACATGCCGATGATTCCGGAATTGCCCGTGGCCATGCTGGCCTGCGCGCGGCTGGGAATCACGCACTCGGTGGTGTTCGGCGGATTCTCGGCGGAGGCGCTGAAGGCGCGCATTCAGGATCTGAGCGCCGGCGTGGTGATCACCGCCGACGGCGGCTGGCGGCGAGGCAAGGAAGTGAAGCTGAAACCGGCAGTGGACGAAGCGCTGGCCGATTGCCCCAGCGTGCGCGACGTGATCGTCCACCGCCGCACCGGCAGCGACACTCCCATGCAGGCGGGCCGCGACTGGTGGTGGCACGAGCTGGAGCAGAACGCGAGTGAAACCTGCCCGGCCGAACCGCTCGACTCCGAGCACCCCCTGTTCGTCCTGTATACTTCCGGCACCACGGGCAAGCCCAAAGGTATCCAGCACGCCACCGGCGGCTACCTGCTCCAAATCACCGCGACCATGAAGTGGGTCTTCGACCTCAAGGAGGAAGACACCTACTGGTGCACCGCCGACATCGGCTGGGTGACCGGCCACAGCTATATCGTCTATGGGCCGCTGGCGGCCGGCGCCACCTCCCTGATGTACGAAGGCGCCCCCGATACTCCGCAGCCGGACCGCTTCTGGCGGATCATCGAGAAGTACCGGGTCAACATCTTCTATACCTCGCCCACCGCCATCCGGGCATTCATCAGGCAGGGAGACCAGTGGCCCAACCGGCACGACATGTCCAGCCTGCGTCTGCTGGGGTCGGTCGGCGAGCCGATCAATCCCTCGGCCTGGGAATGGTATTACAAGGTGATCGGCAAGGAGCGCTGCCCGATCGTGGATACCTGGTGGCAGACCGAGACCGGCTCGATCCTGATCTCGCCCATGCCGGGCGCGGTGCCGGCCAAACCGGGCTCGGCCACGCTGCCGCTGCCGGGGATTGTTCCCGACGTCGTGGATCTGAACGGGAATCCGGTGGGCGTGGACCGGGAGGGATTCCTCATCATCCGCCGGCCCTGGCCCTGCATGCTGCGGACACTGTGTGGCGATCCGAAGCGCTACGAGGAAAACTACTGGTCGCGCATTCCGGGCAATTATCTGACGGGCGACGCGGCGCGGCGCGACGCCGACGGGTACTACTGGATTCTGGGCCGGGTCGACGACGTGATGAATGTCAGCGGGCACCGGCTGAGCACCATGGAGCTGGAGTCGGCGCTGGTGCGCCACCCGGCGGTGGCCGAGGCGGCGGTGGTTGGCAAGCCGCACGAGATCACCGGCCAGGCGGTGTGCGCCTTCGTCACCCTGAAGAGGGGCGACTGGAACCACGACGAGCTGGGCGAAGATCTGCGCAAGTGGGTGGCGCACGAGATCGGCGGCTTCGCCAAGCCGGAACAGATCCGCTTCACCGACTCGCTGCCCAAAACGCGCAGCGGCAAGATCATGCGCCGCCTGCTGCGCGAGATCGTCACCAGCAACACGGTGGCGGGGGATGTGACCACCCTGGAGGACCTGGGCGTGCTGACCGCGCTCGCGTCGCAGCAGGACGAGGAATAGGGATCGAGAGAAACGAGGCTGGAGGCTCGCGTGCCGCAGACGCCCGCTCCGAAGACGATCCTGGTGGTGGATGACGATCCCGACACCCACGATCTGCTGCGCGCCCTGGCGGCCTCTCCGGACTGGCGGATCGACGACGCCTATAGCGGGGCCGAGGCGCTCTCCCGCCTGGAATCCGCTTCCTACGACCTGGTGTTGACCGACGTCCGCATGCCGGGGGGGATCGACGGACTGGAGCTGGCGCGGCGCATCCAGGAGCTGCGGCCCGGCTCGAAAGTGGTGGTCATGACCGCCGAAAGCACGCCGGTCACTCTCATCCAGTCGCTGCGGGACGGCGCCTTCAGCTACTTCAGCAAGCCGTTCGATGGCTCCGCCGTGCTGGAGATGATCAACCAGGCCCTGGAGACCACCGGCGGGAGCGACGATATCGAGGTCCTCTCGGCGCGGCCGCAGTGGATTGCGGTCAACGTGCGGTGCGTGCCCGGCATCGCCGACCGCCTGGTGCAGTTTCTTCGCGAGCTGAAGATGGACCTGCCGGCCCACGACCGGGAGAACGTGGCCCAGGCGTTGCGGGAGATCCTCATGAACGCCATCGAGCACGGCGGCCATTTCGATCCCAACCAAAGAGTGTACCTGGCCTATGTCCGCACCAGCCGGATGATCTTGTACCATCTGCGGGACCCCGGGAAGGGCTTCTCGTTCAACGACCTGCCCCATGCGGCGGTCTCCAATCCGCCTGGCTCTCCCACCGGACATGTCGAGTACCGCTTGGAGCGGGGCCTGCGTCCGGGAGGCTTCGGCATTCTTCTGGTGCGGGAGCTGGTGGATGAGCTGATCTACAGCGAAAAGGGCAACGAAGTGCTGCTGATGAAGTACCTCCCGGAGCCGGGCGCGACTGGCTGATACGCTTCAAAAAACATTTTCCTTTTGCAATGTTTTGAGCGACAATGGCCTGGTATGCCCCTGTTCCGGATCTACCGCCTCAAGGAGAACGCCAGCCAGCAGTTCCGCTGGACGCCGCATGTCGCGGGCGCCACCCAGGTGAAGCGCAAGGACTACGAGGAGGGCGGACAGGTGGAGGCGGACAACCAGTACGCCGCCTGGAGCGGCCTGCGCGAGTCGGCGTATCCGCTGCGCGTGGGCGACATCCTGGAGGCGGAGGGCGGCGCCCTGGCCATCTGCAAGTACGTCGGCTTCGACGGCGCGCAATGGATCGTGCCGGAAGTGAAAACAGGATTGGAGAGCGCGCCGCTGGCGGCCGGTCCGGCGCCGCCGCCGGCCGGGTGACTAGGGTATACTGGCTCGGAGATCTGCCATGCGGGAACCCCGTTTGGGCGACGTGATTGACGATTATTGCGTGAAGTGCAAGCAGATCATGAACCACGCCGTGGTATCGCTTCTGAATGGCGAGCCCGCCAAAGTTCGCTGCCGCACCTGCCACAACGACCACGACTTCCGGCACGAGAAAGCGCCGCCCAGCAAGCTGGACTTGAAGAAGGCTGCGCTGTTTGGCGAGGTCTTGTCGAAGGTGGACCCGTCCGCGGAAGCTCCCGAGCCGAAGGCGGCGACCGCCAAGAAAAAGAAATAGCGGTGACCGGCTGGCATTACTCTCGCCGGCACGGTGACCGTGAGCTGGAACCCAGCCTGGGAGGCGCGGCATGAGGCTCACCGGCCTGATCGTTGCCCTGATGGCAGCGGTTGCTTTCGCACAGGAATTTCGCGGCGCGATCACGGGCCGCGTCGTCGATCCCCAATCCGCGGTGATCCCCGGCTCGCGGGTGATCGCGACGCAGGTGGAGACAGGCGCCAGGTCGGAGACCACGGCCAGCGGCGACGGGCAGTTCACGCTGCCGTTCCTGGCGCCGGGGGTCTACGCGATCGCCGTGGAAGCGCAGGGGTTCAAGCGTTTCGTGCGCGAGGCCCTGCGCGTGAGCGCCAACGAGCGCACCACTCTCGACGTCCAACTGGAAATCGGGCAGATGGCCGATACGGTCACGGTGTCGGCGGACGCGCCGCTGCTGGCGACCTCGACCGCGTCAACCGGGCAGGTGATTAACCAGCGCCAGATCGAAAACATGCCCATGAACGGGCGGACGCCGCTGGTGCTGGCGCAACTCGCCTTCGGCGTGATCCCGAACAGCGACCCGCGGTTCTACCGGCCGTTTGACGATGGCGGACCCTCGGGGTTCTCGATGGGCGGGGCGCCAAACCGATCCAATGAGCTGCTGCTGGACGGGACGCCGGACGCGAGCGTGGGCAACGGGATGGGGTTCAGCCCGCCCGTGGACGCGGTGGAGGAAGTGAAGGTGGAGTCGTTCCAGGCCGACGCCGCCTACGGCCACACCGGCGGCGGCACCGTGAACATGGTGACCAAAGCGGGGACCAACGCCTTCCACGGCACGGCCTACGACTTCAACCAGGTGTCGGCGCTGGGCGCCACCCTGTTCTTCGCCAATCGCGCGGGCCAGAAGAAGAATCCGGCCAATTACAACCAGTGGGGACTCACCGCGGGCGGGCCGGCCTACATGCCCAAGCTGGTGGACGGGCGCAACCGGGTGTTTTTCTTCTTCGCCTACGAGGGCATCAACCAGAAGCTTCCGCGCGCGACCTCGACCACCGTGCCCACGGCGGAGCAGCGGAGCGGGAATCTGTCGAGCCTGCTGGCGCTGGGGGGCAATTATCAGATCTACGATCCGTTGACCGGCGTGCGCGAGGGCTCGCGCGTGCGGCGCCAGCCGTTCGCGGGAAACCTGATCCCGGCGGCGCGCATCAGCCCGATCGCCAAGAACATCCTGTCCTACTACGATCCACCAAACCAGCCGGGGCGGTCCGACGGCCGCGACAACTTCTATGTCGGCGCGGTGGGCGAGTTCAATACGTTTGCCGCCCAGATGGGCCGGCTGGACCTGAACCTGAGCAGCCGGCACAAGCTGTTTTTCGCCTTCCGGCACAACGACCGGCTGCTGAACAATGGCACGACGTTCTCCAACAACGCGACCGGCACGTTCTTGAGCCAATACAACTGGGGCGCGACGGTGGACGACGTCTACTCGCTGGCGCCCACGCTGGTGCTGAACACGCGGTTGAACTGGCTGCGAAACGCCGAACGCCGCGGCGGCTTCTTCGACGGATTCGACATCGCCTCGCTGGGCTTTCCGGCCAGCCTGAAGGCGCGGGCGCCGCGGCTGAACTTCCCCGAGATCAACGTGGGAGCCTTTGCCGGCCTCGGGTCCAGCCGCGGAGGCGGCGTCGTCAACCCCTACGACCATTTCCAGCTTTTCGCCAGCGTCAACAAGACCACCGGGCAGCACAGCGTCAAGTTCGGCGCCGACGCGCGGCTGATCCGCCGCAGCAATCAGAACTACGGCCAGTCGAGCGGGACATACAGCTTCTCGAGCGACTGGGCGCGCGGCCCGCTGGACAATTCTCCCGCCTCACCCATCGGGCAGGATCTGGCGGCGCTGCTTCTGGGTCTGCCGGCCAGCGGTGGCTGGGACCTCAACGCGTTCGAGAGCAGCCAGAACGGGTACGCGTCGCTGTTCGTGCAGGACGACTTCCGGGTGAAACCCAATCTTACCTTGAACCTCGGGCTCCGTTTCGAGAAAGAGCTGCCCACCACCGAGCGGTACAACCGATCGGTGAACGGATTCGATTTCACCACGCCGAGCCCGGTCAGCGCGGCGGCCGCGCCGGCCTACGCGCGCAATCCGATCCCCGAGCTGTCCCCGTCGCAGTTCCGTGCGCTGGGCGGGCTGCTGTTCGCCACGCCGGAAGACCGGGCCCTGTTCAAGACTCCGCCGATCGCCTGGAGCCCGCGCTTCGGCTTTGCGTGGACTCCGGCGGCGCTGGGCCGCCACACGGTGCTGCGCGGCGGCATGGGCATTTTCTACTTCCCGCTCAACCGCGCCGGGACCGGCGTCGACCAAACGGGCTACAGCCAGAACACGCCGATCGTGCGGTCGCTGGACGGCGACCTGACGCCCTACGCGACGCTGGCCAACCCCTTCCCCGACGGCCTCCTCCAGCCGGTAGGCTCTTCCCAGGGCACTGCGACCAACTTGGGCCGCGGCGTGGGCTACTTTTCTTACAACGTCCGCAACGGCTACTCGCTGCGGTGGAACTTCAACGTGCAGCGGCAACTGCCGGGCAACGCCGTGTTTGAAGCCGGCTACGTCTACAACCACGGCGTCAAGATGGACCTCAGCCGGCAGCTCGACTTCGTACCGGCGAGGTACCTGAGCGCTTCACCCACGCGCGACCAGGCCACGATCGACCGCCTGTCGGCCAACGTGACGAATCCCTTCGCGGGACTGATGCCTGGCACCACCCTGAACGGCGGCACCGTGCAGCGGTCGCAACTGCTGCGGCCCTTTCCACACTTCACTGGCCTCACCGAGCGCACCGTCCCCGAAGGCAGCTCGTTCTTCCATATGTTCCAGGCGCGCGTGGAGAAGCGCTTCTCGGGCGGCGTCCAGTTTCTGGCCAACTACCTGTTCTCGAAGTTGATCGAGAAGCGGAGCCGGCTAAACGATGCCGATCCCGTTCCGGAAAAGCGCACCTCCTCGGACGACCGGCCCCAGCGTTTCGTGCTCAGCCTGAACTGGGAGCCGCCCTTCGGCAGAGGCCGGGCCGTGGGCGCGACCGTCCATCCGCTGGTGAATCGACTGATCGGCGGCTGGACGGTCAACGCCATCTACACGAGGCAGGCGGGGCAACCGCTGGGCTGGGGCAACGTGATCTACTACGGCGGCGGCCTGCAATTGGATCCGCGCGCGATCGACCGCGCGTTCGACCTGACGCGGTTCAACCGGAACTCGAACGATCAGCTCGGATCGAACATCCGCACCTTCCCCTCGCAGTTCTCGACGCTGAGACAAGACGGGGTGAACAACCTCGATTTCTCGGTGATCAAGAACAACGCCATCACCGAGAGGGTGAATCTCCAGCTCCGCTGCGAGCTGTTCAACTCGCTGAACCATCCTTCGTTCAACGCGCCGAGCCTGGCGCCAACCAGCTCGGCGTTCGGGACCATCACCAGCCAGGCCAACCTGGCGCGCAGCATCCAGATGGCTTTGCGTCTGGTCTGGTAATCGTGATCCAGGAGCCATCCCCACCGCCGGACTATGGACTGGACGCTCCCGGCGTCGTGCGGGGGATGAGCATCGGCGGCACGGTCGCGGTGTTGATCGCGGCAGGCGCGTTCTGGATGAACCGGTCGAATCGACCCGGCGGCCGCCGGGCGCATGCTGGGCACGGGATTGGTCACCGCCGCATACTGTTTCCTGGTCGCCGCCGTGATGGTCTGGAGCAGCCGCGTAGCCAAGCCGCGGGTGCGCGACCGCATCATCGCCGGCCTGCCCTGGCGCGGCGACGAGCGCGTGCTCGACGTGGGTTGCGGGCGGGGGCTCTTCTTGATCGCCGCGGCCAAGCGCCTGACCACCGGCCGGGCCTTGGGCGTGGACATCTGGCAGACCAAGGACCTCTCCGGAAACCGGCCGGAAGCCACGCGGGACAATCTCCGGGCCGAAGGCGTCGCCGATCGCGCGGAGATCTTGTCGGGAGACGCACGCCGGCTGCCCTTTTCGGGAGGATCCTTCGACCTGGTGCTCTCCAGCCTGGCCATTCACAATATCCCCAGCGCGGGAGAACGCGCTACGGCGATCCGGGAGATGGTGCGCGTGTTGAAGCCGGGAGGACGGCTGGTGATCTTCGACATCTGGCATACCCGCCAGTACGCGGCACTCCTGCGGGAGCCCGGCGTCGCGGAGCTGCAGCAGTCGCGATGGAGTCTGCTGTGGTGTATCCCGACTCGGGTGCTAACTAAGTGCGCGGAAGGCCTAGCGGTGGCCTAGCCTGACTTTCGCAATTGGAGCAGACGAGACGGGTTAAGTGTCATGGAATCAGCAGAGGCTATCGGAAGGTCTTCACCACAGGCGGGCCTGGGCGTTGGCAGGTGGTGCGAGAGGGTTCGGCGGCGGAGCGGTGATG
>JACOSH010000186.1 GCA_016178945.1 Acidobacteriota bacterium | reverse complement strand
GCTTGCTTACGCGCGCGGCTCTTGTGCAGCACGAATGGGTTGCCGATATTTTCGGCGCCATTCGTGCTGCAACGAATGTTACAGAGCCGCGCGCGTAAGCAAGCGGTGCGCGGCTCCGAAACGGGCATCTCTGCTCTCGCTCTTGCGTCGCGTCCGTCACCCGCAAGATGGCGGCGCGGTTGACATACGAACGGCTTCGTAGTACCGTCGAAACATGCCCCTTCCCCGGCCCACGGATGGCGAGCTGGAGATCCTGCGGGTGCTCTGGCAGCGCGGTCCCTCGACGGTTCGCGAGGTGCACGACGAGCTGCGCCAGTCGCGGCCGTTGGGTTACACCACGGTCCTCAAGCTGATGCAGATCATGACCGAAAAGGGGCTGGTGCGGCGGGACGAGGAGCAGCGGGCGCACGTCTACGCGGCGCGCCATGCCCGCGAACGGACCCAGCGCCAACTGGTGCGGGATCTGTTGGAGCGGGTGTTTGAGGGGTCGGCGGCGCGCCTGGTGATGCACGCGCTGGCCGGAAAAACGTCGACGCCGGGCGAACTCCGGCAGATCCGGCGGATGCTGGATGAGATCGAAGGAGGCGCCCGATGATGGAGACACTGGGCTGGACTCTGATTCATTTCCTATGGCAGGGCGCGCTGATTGGCGTGGCCTACGGCCTGGCGGATTTTGCCTGCCGGCGGTCGGCGGCGGAGATTCGCTACGCGCTGGCCTGCGCGGCGATGGTCCTGATGGCGGCGTCGCCGTGCCTGATGTTCGGCTTTCTGGGCGCGCATCCGGCGGAGCTGGCGGTGGCCATCGTCCGGCCCGCGCAGCTCACTTCCGCGGGGGTTTCCGTGCCCGCTCCACGGGCCGGCGGCGCCAGCGTCAAGTGGGTGGTGGGCCTGTGGTGCCTGGGCGTGGCGGCGCTTTCGCTGTGGGCGGCGGCGGGCTGGGTCATGGCCCAGCGGCTGAAGTGGAAGAGCCGCAAGCTGGCGCCGGAGATCTGGCGCCAGAAGTTGGCCGGGCTTGCGGCGCGGCTGGGCGTGACGCGCGCGGTGCGGCTGTGCGAATCCGCGCTGACCGGGGCGCCGGCCGTCATCGGCTGGATTCGGCCGGTGATCCTGCTGCCTGCCAGCGCGCTGACCGGTTTGACGGCGCAACAGATCGAGGTGTTGCTGGCCCACGAGCTGGCGCACATCCGGCGCTGCGACTACCTGGTGAACCTGCTGCAGACGGTTGTGGAGACGCTGCTGTTCTACCATCCCGCGGTCTGGTGGATCGGCCGGAGGATCCGGGCCGAGCGGGAGCACTGCTGCGACGATCTGGCCGTCTCGGTGTGCGGCGACGCGGTGGTGTACGCGCGCGCCCTCACCGACCTGGAGTCGCTGCGTACCGGCGCGACGGAGTTCGCGATGGCCGCCGGCGGCGGCTCGCTGTCCGGACGGGTCCGGCGCCTCGTGGGCAGGCCCGAGGAGCGCAGTGTACCGAGCTGGTTCAACGTAATGGCGCCCGTGCTGGGCCTGGCCAGCGTGTTCTTCGCCGGCGGCGGGGCCGTCGCGCCCTCCACCAAGGCGGCGGAACAGCGGCCGCCCGCCGAGACTCCCAAAGGACCGAAGGGCTTCCTGGCCGGGCTCCGCGAAGCCGGGTACACCAGCCTCACGGTCGACGAAATTATCCAGCTTAAGGACCGCGGCTTGACACCCGAGTACCTGAAAGGGATGCGGGAGGCGGGGCTAGGCGCCTTGCGTCCGGAACTCCTGATGAAGCTGCGGGATCACGGCGTCAGTCCTCAGTACGCAGCCAAGGCGTTGGCCGCCGGAATCGTGGGGCTGGAGCCGGAACAGCTCATCCTCTTGCAGCAGCATGGCGTCGATCCGGAAGACGTACGCAGAATTCACGCCCTGGGCATCGGCCCGCTGACGGCGCGCCAGGCCGTCGAGCTGCGGCAGCAGGGAGTCACCCATTCATCCATCGACAATGCCCAGAAGCAGGGCTTCGGCAAGCTGAGCCTCCCGCAGATCGTCAAGCTGCGGCGAGCGGGAGTGATTTGAGGAAGCGCACATGAGCGACAAGTTGATTGCGGTGATTGTGGCAGTGGCGTTCGGGATCATGCTGCTGACCCACGGGGATGGCGCGTCCATGACGGCGACGGAGTGGTCCATCGATCGCGGAAGCTCGCCCGATACGGTCCGGCTCAAACTGGTGCGCCGCTCGCCCGGCTCGCGGTCGGAAAGCACCTTCGGCACTTTCCCGCTCAAGGACCTGGAGGGGCTGACGCGCGAGCAGATGAAAGCGGTTCGCTCGGCCGTCCGCTTCCAGATCGCCCGCGACGCGGGCAAGCTCGAGTGCGAGGGGACCTTCGTGCTCGGCGTGGGACAGGGCAAGTACAACTTCACGCCCAATCCGGCCTTCCGCGCCGAGCTGGAGAAGCTCGGCTATGATTCCCCCGGCGATGAGCAGCTCTACTCGCTGGTCCTGCACAACGTGGGACTGGACCTGGTGCGGGAATTCGGCCCAGCCGGGCCGGGGCGGCCCTCCATCCACGAGCTGATCGCCCTGCGGGATCGCGGAGTCAGCCTGGAGATGGCCCGCCAGATGCGCGAGCTGGGAGGCGATTTGTCGCTGCGCGACCTGGTTCGTCTGCGCGACCACGGGGTCGACGAAGGCTACCTGCGCGGGCTCAGGGAGGCCGGCTACGAGATGACCGCCGGCGACATGGTCAAACTCCATGACCATGGCGTGGGACCGGAGATGGTGCGGGGACTGAAGGAGTTTCGCTTCTCGGCCGAGGATCTGGTGAAACTGCGCGATCACGGCGTCAGCCCCGAGTATGTGCGGGAGCTGGTCGAAGCGGGGATCGAGCCGTCCGCCGATCACCTGGTCAAGCTGCGGCAGCACGGCGTCCCGGTCGAGTTGGTGTATCAGGCCCGGAAATCTGGGTACGCCTAGTTCGGCGTGGGTGATCTGGTCAAGTTGTCCCAGCACGGGGTCAATGGCGAATACCTGCGCCGCATCGAAGCCGGGGGCCTGAAAAACCTGTCCGCCGACCAGATCGTCAAGTTGCGCCAGCATGGCGTGGACTGACCGTCCGCCTGTCATCCGGCCTGCCCACGTTGTGTTTCCCCTGCCAATCGGGATATTCTCATCAGTTGGGAACGCGCGGACAGAAGGATGATCAGACATGCCAAGGAACGATGACGGCGAGTTTGAGCTGGTGCTGGGGAACCGGCAATTGCTCAGCGGGTTTTTCATAGTCGTAGTCCTGTTCGGAGTTTTCTTCACGATGGGCTACGTGGTGGGGCGGCACTCGGTGCCTTCGCCGGCGGCTGGCGCCTCTGCGGCTGAGAAGGCCCCCGAAGTGGCCGCCAAGCCCGCCGGCGAGGCTCCTCCTTCCAGCTTGGCCCCAGGGCAAGTCGAGGTCGTCACCGGCGACAAGAGAGCCGGAGACGCCGCGGACGACAAGAAGCCGGCTGCGCCGCCCCCGGAAAAACCGCCGGCGCCCAAGCCCACCGAAGCCGCCAAGCCCGCGCCACAGAGCACCCAAGCCGTGAAAGTGGAGTCAAAGAAAGGCGGAGCGCTTCCGGCGGTGGGTCCCGTAGCGAGCGGCACCTATTTGCAGGTTAGCGCCCCGCGGCGAGCCGTGGCGGCAGGCGTGATCGAGGGGCTCCGCCAGAAGGGCATACAGGGAATCCTGGCGCCGGGGCCCAACGAAGATACCGTCCGAGTCCTGGTCGGACCGCTCAAGGACAGCGCCAGTATCGGGAAAATGCGAGCTGACTTGGAAGCCGCTGGATTCAAGCCGTTCTCCAAGAAATACTGACTTGGCCGAACCCCTCGTACAGATCGGCCTCGCCGCGCGCCCTCGCCTCCCTCAGTGGGCGCGCAAGAGCCCCACGCATTTCGACTCGCTGCACCGGCTCAAGACCGCACTGCGCCGCCTCAACCTCCACACGGTGTGCGAATCGGCCCGCTGCCCCAATATCCACGACTGTTTTCATCGCGGCGCCGCGACCTTCATGATCCTGGGCAACACCTGCACGCGCGGGTGCGGGTTCTGCTCGGTGCCGAAGGGCGCCCCGGGCCGGCTTGATCCGGACGAGCCCGCCAACGTGGCGCGCATGGCGCGGGAGATGGGACTACGCTACGTGGTCGTCACCAGCGTCAACCGCGATGACTTGGCCGATGGCGGCTCGCATCACTTCGCCGAAACCGTTCGGGAGCTGCGCCGCGCTCTCCCGGAGGCTCGGGTGGAGGCGCTGACCCCGGATTTCTGCGGCGACGCCGAGGCCGTCGCGCGCGTGCTCGACGCCGGGCCGCACGTCTTCAATCACAACATGGAAACCGTGCCCCGGCTTTACCGGCGCGTCCGCCCCCAGGCCCGCTACCGCCAGTCGCTGGACGTGCTGGCCTTCGCGCGGCGTCACCGCCCCGACGTCCTGACCAAGTCGGGCTTCATGGTGGGTCTGGGAGAAACCGACCCGGAGGTGCGCGCGCTGCTGGCCGATCTGCGCGCCGTGGATGTGGACATCGCGACCATCGGACAGTACCTGCAGCCGTCCCGCCGGAATCTGCCGGTCGCGGCCTACGTGGATCCGCGCCAGTTTGACGCCTGGCGCGACTACGGGCTGGCGCTCGGATTCCGTATGGTGTTCAGCGGTCCGCTGGTCCGCAGCTCCTACATGGCCGATCTGGTCAGCCAGCAGGCCCGGCCGGCGTGTTGAACCCGCTGCTGGCGCTGGCGAGCGCGCTGCTGCTGGTGCTCTCGTTTCCGCGCTACGATTTTCCCTGGCTGATCGCCGTCGCCCTCACCCCGCTGTTGATCGCCGCCGATCGCGAGCCGCGCCCGGCGCGCCGCTTTCTGCTGGGCTGGATCACCGGCGCGGGCTGCCTGGCCGGCATTACCGGCTGGATTCGCTTCGTCGTCACCTTTCACGGTGGATTGAGCGTGACGGCGGGCTGGGGCGTGTTCTTCCTCTACTGCCTGGCCAAGGGGCTCTACTTTGGCCTGTTCGCGCTCCTGGTGAGGCCGCTGCTGCGCGCCTGGTGGTCGGTGCCTGCGGTGGCGGCTCTGTGGGTGGCGGTCGACAAGACGGCGGGCGCGGTGGGCTACGTCTGGATCACTCTGGGAAATGCCGGGGCCGGCATGAGCCTTCCCATGCGCCTGGCGCCGGTCACCGGCGTGCACGGCCTGTCCTTCGTCTTCATGATGATGGCGGCCGGACTGGCCGTAGTCGCCCTGCGCCGGCCGCGCCGCCAACTGCTGTGGCTGCTGGCGCTGCCCCTGCTGATCCTGCTGCCGCCTTTGCCCGAGCCCCGCGAGGGCGCCGCGCGCGCCGTGCTGGTGCAGCCCAACGTCGATGAAGCCCGGACGTGGACACGCGAGAGCCTCGACGACTTCCAGCGCCGTTTGGTCTTGCTGTCGATGCGGGCCGTCCTCCAGGCCGGCAGTCAGAAGCCCGACCTGGTGGTTTGGCCGGAAGTCCCCGCCCCCTTCTACTACGAGCGAGACGATGCCTTTCGCCAGCACGCCGGCAGCCTGGCGCGCGTCACCCGGGCCCACTTCCTGTTCGGCACGGTGGCTCATTTGCCGGACGGGGCGCCGCTGAACTCGGCCCTGCTGTTGGACCCGCGCGGGGAGCCGGTCTCGCGTTACGACAAGATCCATCTGGTGCCCTTCGGCGAGTACGTGCCCTGGCCTTTCGCCATCCTGGTCGACAAGATTACCAACGAGGTCGGAGATTTCCGACCCGGCTCGCGGGCGGTGGTCTCGCCGCTGGGACCTCATAAGATCGGCAGCTTCATCTGCTATGAATCGGCCTTCGCCGGCCTGGCCCGCGAGATGGCCGCCGCCGGCGCCGAGGTGCTGTTCAATCTGTCCAACGACGGGTATTTCGGGCGCAGCCCGTCGGCCCGCGGCCAGCACCTGTCGCTGGTGCGGATGCGGGCCGCGGAAAACGCCCGCTGGATTCTCCGCGCCACCAACGACGGGATCACCGCCGCGGCCGACCCGGCGGGCCGCGTCGTCCAGCAGTTGCCGCCCTTCCGCGAGGCCGCCGCGCCATTCCCTTTCAGCTACTCCGCTGCCCAGACCTTCTACACCCGCCACGGCGACTGGTTTGCCTGGCTCTGTTGCGCCCTCTCGGTCCCCCTGTACCTCGCCGCCCTCCGCCGCCGCCGTTCGGACCCGGACCAAAGGGGTTGACCTGGCGGGGTAGGTGGAGTAACATGAGAGTGCGGGGTGGAGCAGTCTGGTAGCTCGTTGGGCTCATAACCCAAAGGTCGAAGGTTCAAATCCTTCCCCCGCAATACCCAAAACCGCTCGCCCTGCCCGCTTGGTATCATCAAGAAGAGATGAATCCTCCAGACGGGATCTCTGTTCGGACCGATGTTATGATGGGAAAGCCCTGCATCGCGGGAACCCGCATCCCGGTATACCTTCTCCTGGAAAAGATGGCCGCTGGCGAAACGCAAGAGCAGATTCTCTCTGCCTACCCGCAGCTCAAGGCGGAACACCTGCGAGCCTGTCTGGATTATGCCGCTCGCCTGGCGGCTGATGAGGTTGTTCTTACGGACGCGTGAGGTTCCTACTGGATGAGAATCTGTCCCCTGCTCATGCGGAACTTCTCCGTACGATGGGTCCAGCGACCCCAAGGTGGCAGCTTTCGCCGTCCAGCAAGGTCGAATCCTGATAACGTGGACGGCGACTTTGCCAACATCATCCGGTTTCCACCAGAGCGGACGGCTGGCGTTATCCGGTTGCGTCTCCATCCGCCAACAGAAGAGGCCATCGGACGCCGCTTGCGAAGCGCCATCCCTCAACTCGCGGGCCGGAATCTGTCCGGTCAGATCGTAGTTGTTCAAGCAGACCGCATCCGGATTCGTTGACGCCGCGGCTGCGGCCACAATTCCATCTACCTGGAGTCTCTTCGCTGTCAACCCCGGCATCGTTCTATTGCGCATCCACACAGTTACACATATACTGTGGTCATGAAGAACATCACCCTCAGCGTCGACGAGAATGTTCTGGCTGCTGTTCGCCGCCATGCCGCCGAATGCAACTCCACCGTTAATGCTCTGGTCCGCGAGTACTTGACCGGTCTCGCCGCGCACCAGGACCGCGCAAAGCGCGCACGGGCGCGGTTGCGGCAGTTGAGCGCGCAATCTCAAGGACGGCTCGGCAAGAAAACATGGACCCGGGAGGAGTTGCATGACCGCTAGGGTCTTCTTCGACACCGATGTCCTCGTCTACGCCGCGGTAGGAGCGGGCAAAGACGAACCCAAGAGAAAGCGTGCTCTTGAGCTCATTGAATCGACGGACTTCGGCACCTCGGCGCAAGTCTTGCAGGAATTCTTTGTGACCGTGGTAAGGAAGGCGTCACGCCCGCTTTCCGCCCCGCAAGCCCTGGAGTGGATGGAGCAGTGGGCGGCCTTTCCCTGTCAGACCATTGACCATCGGTTGGTGCGAATCGCGACCGAGCAGTCCGAGCGATTCGCGATTTCCTATTGGGACGCGGCCATCCTCGCGGCCGCCGAGGCGCTTGGAGCTGACACGGTCTACTCCGAAGACCTGAGCCACGGGCAGCAATATGGACGCGTGCGAGTCCTAAACCCCTTCTCTTGATGCGCTGCCAAGAACAACTTCTTGACTCAGACCGAAACGCCGGCTCCTGGAGGGCCGGACTTGACGGCAGTTTATCGGCATGATAACAGCATTATAATGGCAACATATCGGCATCGGCCAAGGCAAGCTGCTCCGCAACCTGGACGCCAAGCAGCGCAGAGCCTTGACGTTGTTCCAGGAGTCGCGAGAAATTGCGGCCAAGGATGTTGCCGGGCTGTTCGGCTATAAGCCGCGCACCGCGACGTTGCTGTGCCAGCGTTGGGTCGGGAAGGGCTTCCTGGAAACCACCGATCCTGCCAAGAAATCGCGCCGCTACAAACTGGGCGGCACGTACGCCCCCATCGTCGATGAAGTCGACTGATGCTTCCGCAAGACGCTTGCTCGTTCGCCACGGTGGAAAGCACGCTTGGTATCGCAACCCGCCGGCACAAGGAAGTGAACGAAATCCTCGCCAAGCACATCCTGAAAAAGCTCATTGATTGAGACGATGCGCCAGTTCGAATCGGAGTACCAGTCAGACCAGGTCGCCGATCGCCGCCACCGTGCG
>JACOSH010000185.1 GCA_016178945.1 Acidobacteriota bacterium | reverse complement strand
GACGGAGCCTCCTTCGGCCTGGCGCAATACGGCCAGCCCCGTCCGGAGGCCTGCGCCACGCTTCCCGATGTGGCCGCCTGTCCGAACATCGGCTTCGAGCTGGACTTCGATACCCGGCGGGTTCCGAACGGGCCGCACACGCTGTCGGTGTTCTTGATCGACGACAAAGGGCAGACGGCCGAGATCCCCAAGGTGGTTTACGACGGCATCAACGTGTTTGTCAACAATCCATAGACGGGCCAAGGCGGATGAGAGTAGGCGTGACGTCCTTGGCGGGCTCAGGATATATCTCGCAAAGTTAGCCAAGAGCGCCAAGAAGAACTGGTGCGCGGCTTCGGTAGAATGAGAAGTGGTGTTTGATCGGGTCATCTGGATTGTCCTGGACAGTGTCGGGATTGGCGAGATGCCGGACGCGGCCGCCTATGGCGACGCGGGCAGCGACACGCTGGGAAACATCGCGCGGCGCCGCCCGCTGCGGCTGCCCAATTTGTGCGCGCTGGGCCTGGGCAATATCAGACCGCTAGAGGGGCTGGCGCCCGCGCCGGCGCCCGCGGGGGCCTACGGGCGGTGCGCTCTGGCCTCACCGGGCAAGGACACTACCACTGGCCATTGGGAGATGGCCGGGATCCATCTGGAGAAGCCGTTTCCGCTCTATCCGCGGGGATTCCCTCCGGAAGTGATGGAGCCGTTCACCGCGCGGATCGGCCGCGGTGCGATCGGCAACTGCACCGCGTCGGGGACCGAGATCATCGAACGGCTGGGGCCGGAGCATCTGCGCACCGGCTCGGTGATCGTCTACACCTCGGCCGACAGCGTGTTCCAGGTCGCCGCGCATGAAGAGGCGGTTCCGCTGGCGGATCTGTACCGGATCTGCGACGTGGCGCGCGAAATCCTGCGGGGCCCCCATGAAGTGGGGCGGGTCATCGCGAGGCCTTTCACGGGCAAGCCCGGCGCCTTCACTCGCACGGCCAATCGCAAGGATTACGCCGTGGCGCCGCCGGAGGGGATGCTGCTCGACCAGCTCGCCGCCCGGGGCGTCACGGTGCACAGCGTGGGCAAGATCTACGATGTTTTCCTGGGCCGCGGCATCGGCCCGCACGTCAAGACCAGGAACAACGCCGACGGGATGGCGAGGACGCTGGAAGCGATGGAGGCGACCCCGGCGGGACTGATCTTCGTCAACCTGGTGGATTTCGACCAGCAGTACGGGCATCGCAACGACGTGGAGGGATATGCCGCGGCGCTGGAGGAATTCGACCGTTGGTTGCCGCGGCTGCGGGAGCGGGTGCGCCCGGGCGACGTGGCGATGATCACGGCCGATCACGGGTGCGACCCGACCACGCCCTCGACGGACCACAGTCGCGAGTATGTGCCGGTGATGGCGTTTGGGCCGCGGGTGCGGGCCGTGAACCTGGGAGATCGGGCGACGCTGGCGGACGAGGGGCAGGTGGTGGCGGAGGTTTTTGGATGTGAGCTTCGGAGGGGGATTAGCTTTTTGAAAGAGGTGTCCGGAGGGAAAGACAGGAAGACAAAAAGGCAAAAGGCAAAAGGCAAAAATCAAAAGGCAAAAGGAATTAGGAAGAACACTATTTAATCACTTTTGCCTTTTCTGCGTACCCGGCACGCCACACTTGGCGGTTACGTCTAAGACTTATGAGAAAGACTATCATCGCTGGTAACTGGAAGATGTACAAGACCGTCGCGGAGGCCAAGGCGTTCTTCCAGCGCTTTGTGGAATTGGTGAGGGAGGCCGCCCACTGCGAGATTGTGGTTTGCCCGCCCTTTCCGGCGCTGGCGGCGGCGGCGGAGGCGGCCGCGGGATCGAACGTGGCCATCGGCGCGCAGAACCTGTATTGGGCGAAGGAGGGCGCGTTTACGGGCGAGGTCTCCGGGCCGATGTTGCGGGCGATCGGGTGCCAGTATGCGATCGTGGGCCACAGCGAGCGGCGCCAGTATTTCGGCGAGACCAATGAGACCGTATTGAAACGCACGCAGGCGGCGCTGGAGTACGGGCTGACCCCCATCGTGTGCGTGGGCGAGACTCTGGCGCAGCGCGAGGCCGGGCAGACCGGGGCGGTGCTGATCGAGCAGTTTCGGCAGGGGATTGCCGCGCTCCCCGCCGGGCAGTTCGGCCGCATCGTCCTGGCCTACGAGCCGGTGTGGGCCATTGGGACTGGCCGGGTGGCGACGCCGCAGATCGCCGCCGAAGCGCACCGGCTGATCCGGGCCGAGGCGCGCGCGGTTTACGGGGCGGAGGCGGCGAGGGCGATCCGCATCCTCTACGGCGGCAGCGTCAAGCCGGACAATGTGCAGGGGCTGATGGCCCAGCCCGACATCGACGGCGCGCTGGTAGGCGGCGCGAGTCTGGACCCGGTGTCATTCGCGTCGATCGTGAACTTCTAGCAGCGCCGCACCCGGCGGCCGTCGCGCAACTCCAGGGGCCCTGCCGCGTTCCAGGTGTGCGTGGCCAGCAAGCCCGGGCGCCAATCCGGCAGCACCTTGCCAACAGGCTTTTCGCGAAACCGCTCCGGAGTGAGCTCGAGGATCTGCTGGAGGACAATCGCGTACCCGTAGCGCACGGCGCAATCCTGGATGGGGCGTATCCACGCGCCATCGCGCTGGAAGATGTGGCCCGCGCCGCGGCTGGCGGCGGCGTCCGCCGAGAGCGGATTGGCCGGATGGCTGCGCCACGGGCCGGTCAAGGTGTCGGAGAAGAACAACAGGTTCACCAGCCCCTTGCCGGGTATCTGGGCCGTGGTGAAGAAATACCAGATACCATTGTGGAAAAACGGCGTGGTATCGACAAATCGAGGCCCGGATGCGAGCGTGGCCAGATGCGTCCAGCGGAAGGGGAGCTCGTCGGCTCGATACAGGTCCACCGTGCGGTTTTCCGCCGATTCCGGAATCAGGTAGGACGCTCCTTCGTGCTGGAACACGCACGGGTAGGAGAGATGGTAAGAGCGCTCGATTATCACTTCGGGACCGCCCGGGCCACGCTCCGGATGGACCTCCAGGGCGGCCAGCCTTCCGAAAAGGTTGCCCGGGCTCATGTCTTCGAAGAAGACGAAAGAGCGGCCATTCGTGCACATTCCAAAAGGATCGGCGGCCTCGCGCCCGGGAAAGCAGGCCAAGTCGCGAAGCTCGGAGGGCTGAAACCGCCAGGCCACGAACCATTCCAGGTCCTGAAACTGTCCCGGCAATTTCAGGCGCAGGCTTCGCAGGGACTTGTCAAGAAAGAAGCGCAGGACCGAAGCGTCCCCCGGCCTGGGCGCGGGCGGCGCAAGGGGCGCTTCCACTCCCGGGTGCTCGAGGTCCTGGAGGGCGTCATGGTCTCGCTCCTGGGCCGCCAGGAGGCACAGACAAAACAGAACCGGGACTCCCTCCAGCATTTTCAGGTTGCGCGTGTAGTACATACCCGGGATCGTGGAGAGCACGAATCGCAGAAAGACGTCGCCTTGTTCCAGCCGGATTCGGTGCGCGACGAATGAGACCGTGAGGAAGTCGCTCTCGCGATGGGTATTCCAGAAGAACTGATAGTTGCCTCGGTCCATGCGATACCCGTCGACGGCCAGCGACCATACCCCGAGCCGGGCCAGCCCTTCGCAACCCGCCCGCAGCGAGGAGGCGCGCGGCGCAAACAGAACATCATAGGAGCGGCTTCGAACCTTGTCTCGCGACGCCGCCGTTAAGAGGCCGGAGGAGCCGGCGGCCAGCTCCAGCGCGGGGCCGTCGAGGGGCCGGGTCTGGAAAGGATCGTGAACGCCCCTGCAACGGCTGATGAAACGGCTGAGCAGCGGCCCTTGCGGCTCGGAAGGCGGCTCAGGCAGCGCCAGGTATTCCAGCTCGATGCCCGGCATCGACTTCGCCTGATCCCCGCATTCCAGGATCCAAGGCTCCGCGGCTCGTCCTTCGAGCAGGATTCCAACGCGCAGCGGCGCGCGGGCGGTCTTCCGGGTACAGTCAACGAGGAACTGGAGAAGCGGATCCATCCGGGTAACTTCTCTAGAATACTGCGATACTGATTTTTAGTGGTAGTTCTGCTTTTCCTTCTGTTCGCGGACTCCTTCGACGTGAAGCTGCGGGAAGGACTGGCCGCGCTCAATCGCAACGATCTGGCCGCCGCCCAGGCCAGCCTGGAAGCGGCCAGCTTGATGCAGCCGGAGAGCGCCCGGCCGTGGGTCGGGCTGGCGCAGGCGCACTTCCGGTCGGGCCGGGCGGAGCAGGCGCGGGAGGCGGCGCGGAAGGCGGAGTCGCTGGGCGGCGCGGACCCGGTCGCCCTGTACGGGCTGGCGATGTTCCATCTCCAGAGCGGAAGCCCGAAGGCGGCCGTCGAAACGGGGCGGCGGCTGATTGCTCTCGAAGATCGCGCGGAGGCTCGCAATCTGTTGGGAAAGGCGCTCGAGGCCGAGGGGCGGTTTGACGAGGCCATCGCCGAGCTGCATCAGGCTGTGCGTCTGAATCGCTATGAGGAGTCGCACCACTTCGACCTCGCCCAATTGCTGCTGCGACGCCAGAAGTTCGATGCCGCGATCCAGACGCTGGAGGCGAGCCGGAAGATCTTCGCCCGGAGCGGGCAACTGGAGCTGGCCCTGGGGGTGGCCTACTATGGGCAGCGCCGCTTCGCCGAGGCGGTGGAGTCGTTCCTGCGAACCATCGCGATCGCGCCGGAGGCGGAGCAGCCGTATGTGTTCCTGTCCCGCATTATCGATCAAGCTGGAGAGCGGCTGGGCGAGATCGCCGCGCGGTTTGCGGCGTTTGCCAAGGCGAATCCCGGCAGTTATCTGGGCTGCTATCTGCAGGCCAAGGCCGGACTAGCGCAAGGCGGCGATGCGGGACGGGCGGAAAGGCTGCTGCGGCAGGCGATCGCGATCGAGAGCCGCCACGCGGAGTCTCATTTCGAGCTGGGCGGGCTGATGGAAAAGCAGCGGCTGTGGGTCGAGGCCGCGCGGGAGTTTCAGCGCGCCGCCGAGCTGAGTCCCCACGATCCCGTGCCGCACTACCGGCTGGCGCGGATTTTCGACCGCCTGGGCCAGGCGGAGCGGGCCGAGGCCGAGCGCGCGCTGCATCAGAGGTTGAGCGCGGAGGAAGCGGCGGCCATCGACCGGCGGGTCGCCGCCTTCGCGGTAAAATAAGGCTACCCGATGAACCGCCGTCGATTCCTCGCGCTGGCGCCGGCCGCTGGATTGGCCGCTGAGCAGAAGCCGAAGCTCCTGCTGCCCAACGACAAGCCCGACGAATTCGGTTTCCGGCTGATGTGGTATCACCCGGTGGCGCCCATCGACGCGCGCGCCTATCGTCTGAAGATCACCGGCCTGGTGGAGAAGCCTCTGATGCTGCCGCTGGCGGAGCTGCGCAAGTTCCCCCAGGAAACCCAGAATTCGCGCATGAAATGCGTGCAGTGCTGGTCCGGACGCGCCACCTGGGGCGGGTTCCGCTTCGGTCATCTGTTGGAGATGGCCAAGCCGAAGAAGACCGCCAAGGCGGTCCGCATCGATTGCGCCGACAAGTGGTACGAGTACTTCGCCATTCAGGAGCTGCTGTCGCCGCGCGTCTTGCTGGTGCTGGACATGGCGGGTCAGCCCCTGCCGGACCGGCATGGCGCGCCGCTGCGGCTGATCGATCCGGCGCGCTACGGGTACAAGTCGGCCAAGCTGATCACCTCGATTGAATTCGTCGCCCAGGGGAAGGGCAGTATGGCGTGCGACATCGGGCCGTATTACTCGCCGGGCGGCGAGATTCTTCCGGGGTACGATCAGCCGTTGGATTTGGGAGGGCGGCGGAAGATTGGGGGCGGGGAGATTCGGGAGTATTGAGGCACGAAAACAAAAAGGCAAAAGGCAAAAGGCAAAAATCAAAAGGCAAAAGGAATTAGGAAGGGATGCGTTTAGGGAAGCGGCGTTTTATCCAGCTTGCGGGTCTTTCGATCGCCGATCGGATTCTGCCGGTGCGGCTGTGGGGGGCGCCGAAGAGTGGGTGGAAGGTGATCATCGTCACCTTCGGCGGCGGGGTGCGGTACGCGGAGACCTTCGCGCCGGAGGGATTGCGGAATATTCCACGGCTGGTGGAGATGCAGCCCGAGGGGCACTTCTTCCGGACGTGCACCAACGCCGGGGTGCTCTCGCACTTCAACTCCACGGCCAGCATCCTGACGGGGAACTGGCAGCGGGTGGATGATTTCGGGTTTCAGCCGCCGGCCGGGCCCACCATTTTTGAGCAGTACCGCAAGCAGACCGGCGCCGGGCCCCTGGATGCCTGGGCCATCGCCACCAACAAGAGCTTTTCCACCATCGGGGCCGGCGCGGACCGGGAGTTCGGGCTTCCTTATGGCGCGAATGTGGTCCTGCCGAAACAGCTTCTGCTGGAAGCGGTTCAGGAAGTCGTCAAGAAGAAGCCGAGCGAAGGCGTCGCGAGCCGCGAGAACATGCAGCGGCAGTTGGAGAACATCCTCAACGAGGGCTACGAAGGGATCGGCTGGACCATCTTCAAGGCCGGAAGGCAACTGGAGAAGAGCGTCCGCGAGACCCTCACACGCGGGCTGGTGGAGTACATCAACGGGCCGGAGATGCCTACCTCCGGCGACGAGCTCACGTTTTTCATCACGCGCGAAGTGATGCGCGAGTTTGCGCCCCGCTTGATCCTGGTGAACTTCTGGGATATGGACGTGGCGCACTGGGGTGCGTATTCGCTGTACCTGCAGGCGATCACCCGCACCGACCGGCTGACCGGGATGCTCTGGGAGGAGATCCAGGCCAACCCCAAGTACAAGGATCAGACCACGCTGCTGGTGTTGCCGGAGCTGGGCCGGGACGGCGACCAGAACACCGCCAACGGTTTTCTCAACCATCGCAGCGGCGACGCCTCCTGCCGCGACATGTGGCTGTTGGCCATGGGGGCGAGCGTGGCCAAGGGAGAGACCGAGCGGCCCATCCGGCACGTGGACGTCGCGGCGACCGCGGCCGAACTGCTCGGCATCAAGGGCGGCGAGATGGCCGGCCGCCCAATACGGGAATTGCTGTCGTAATGTCTGGCAAGGTATCCCCGCTGCTGCAGCGCGTCATCGACGGCGGCCTCTTCGACCGGCTGCCCGTGACCTTCGGAACCTACGCCTTCGATCAGATCAAGGAGTGGGACCTGCTGTTCCCGGCCGAGCAGAGCTACTTCGAGCGGCTGTTCGGTCTGCTCGACCGCTCGGAGGCGAAGCGAGTGGAGGAGCTATTCGCGCCCTTGCGCCAGATCGAGCAGAAGATGGGCGTCAATGAGAAAGTATGGCCCAAGCGTCAATTCAGTCTCGACCAGGTGGACTTCCTGAACCGGAACGCCCACTATCCGGAGTGGCGCAAGGCGGTGGCCGATCTGTTCGGCCGGCTCGATCCGCTGCTGGAAGAGGAGATCGCGCGAAAGGGCCGGCCGCGGCTGGTGGTGGTGAGCTCGCCCGCCGAGCTGCCGGTGGGCCCGGACCGGATGTGGACGCGGCTGCGGGAATACGGGCGGGTGGTGGCCCTGGAGGGGCAGGAGAGCGCGCTGGCGCGGCTGACGCCGGTCGCGGAGTTGTACAGCGCAAAGAACGCCGCCTCGCGCTACGAAACGTGGCTGATTGACGCAGGCGAGTCGCTCCCGGCGGCGGTCGCGGGCGCGGTGAGCGTGAGCTACGCGCGCCTGGCCAGGTACCGGAGCCGGTTGATGCAGGAAGTGAACCGGCTGGTGAACAGCGAGCAGATTCGGGGCCCCCGGCAGCTTGCCGCGAAGCTGAAAGAACTGAAGCTCTCGGCCGCGGAGGGCGAAGTGGCCCGAGACCCGGTGCTGGCCGAGTTTGTGCGCGCGATCCTGTTGGCCGGCAACGGCACGCTGCTGGTCAACAACACTTTCGCGGAGTGGGCCACGGTGCAGGCCGTGCGGCGCGCGCGGCCGTCGGTGGTCCTGGTCTGGTTCGGCATCCGCAACAAGGTGAAGCCGTTCTCGAGCCTGCTCATCTATGCCGACCAGGAGCAGAGCAACCCCATCCCCACCCAGATGGACACGCTCGGCTCCTATGTAGATCTGGAGGTCTTCTACCAGTACGTCTGGCAGGAGTTCGAGAAGTACGCCGAGTATCGCCGCAACACCGTGTACCTGTTCCTGGGCGAGGGGATGGACGGGATGTTCGTCATCGCGCCTCCGGATTTTTCCCTGGGTTCGGCCAATGAGCCGTTGAAGATGGCCCGGATCGTCGAGCAGGCCAAGGACTGGTTGAACCTGTAAAGGTCTATCATTCGTACCGCAGGGCCACCACCGGGTCGACCTTCATCGCCCGCCGCGCGGGGAACCAGGTGGCCAGCAGGCCCGCCGCGCTCAGCACCAGTGTGATCGAGACGAAGGTCACCGGATCGGTGGGCGTGACCTGGACCAGCAGCGAAGCCAGCACGCGCGTGAGGCCGAAGGCCGCCGCCAGTCCGACCGCCAGTCCGATGCCCAGTTGCTTGAGGCCCTGCCGGAAAACGAGAGACAGGATGTGGCCTGGCGAGGCGCCCAGTGCGAGCCTCACGCCGAACTCCGGCGTTTGCCGGCTGACCGCGTAGGCCATCACGGCGTAGATCCCCACCGTCGACAGCGCCAGGGCGATCAGCGCGAAAATGGCGAACAGCGTCCCGAAGACCCGGAATCCCCAGCGCTGCTGCTCAAAGGCTTCCCGCAGGCTCATGACCGCGTACACCGGCAGGTCTGGATCCACGGACTGCACTTCCTTCCGCAGCGCGGCCGTCAGTGAAGCCGCATGGGTCCGGCTGCGCGCCAGGATCGCCACCGATCCAATCGGATCCTGCCGGTAGGGAACGTAGATCAGCGGGTCCAGCTCGGCCTGCTGCGGGTCGTTCTGCCGGATGTCCGGGCAGACGCCCACCACGGTAAGCCAGGGCTGCTCCCCGTCTCGAAGCAATCGCAGCCGCTTGCCCAGCGGATCCTCCCCCGGCCAATACTTGGCGGCAAACCGCTGGTTGGCGATCGTCACGATCCGTCCGGGGAGGCCATCGGATTCCTCAAGACCGCGTCCACGCACCAGGCGGGCGCCGATTATTTGGAAATACTCCGGACTTACCACTAATCCGGATACCGTGGGCTTCTCGCCCTGCGCGGGCGGCCTGCCTTCGATCTCGAATGGCCAGTGAAACGAACCCCTGTGGGGAAGATGGGAGGCGACCGCCAGCCCTTCGACCCCGGGCACCGCAGCCAGCCGCGGCTTCAGTCTCTCGTGGAAGGCTCTCCGCGCCTCCGGCGTTGGGTACTTCGCCTCCGCCAGGTTCAGCCGCATGGTCAGCACCTGCGCGGCATCGATCCCCGAATTCATCCCATACATCTTGAGGAAGCTGCGGACCATCAGCCCGGCGCCCACCAACAGCACCAGCGACAGCGCCAACTCGCTCACCACCAGGAATCCGGTCAGATACTTGGTGCGTCCGCCCCCGCTGTGGCCGCGCCCCCCTTCCTTCAGGCTTTCACTCAAGTCCAGCCGGGATGCCCGCAGCGCGGGCGCCAGACCGAAGAGCACTCCCGTGGCCAGGCAGATCACCGCCAGGTAGGCGAACACGCGGTAGTCCATCGAGAAGTCGATCCAGTAAGGCTTGCCGACACCGGCGACGGCCAGGCTGAACATCTTCACCCCCCAGATCGCCAGCAGCAGTCCGAGCGCGCCTCCCAGCAGGCCCAGGAGAATACTCTCCATCAGCAGTTGCCGCACCACCCGGAAGCGCGTGGCGCCGAGCGCCGACCGGATCGAGATCTCCCGAGCCCGCGAAACCGATCGCGCCAGCAGCAGGTTCGCCACGTTGGCGCAGGCGATCAACAGCACGAATCCGACCGAGCCCAACAGCGCCAGGAAAAGGATCCGAATGCCGCCCCCGTTGAACTCATCGTTGTACGGCTTGACGACGATGCCGACGCCTTGGTTGGTCTTGGCGTGGTCTTTCTGCAGCCGTTTGGCCAGCAGATCCATCTCCGCGCGGGCGTCGGACAAGGCGGCCCGATCCGCCAGGCGTCCAAACACGGCCAGATCGCGGTGGTCGCGCTTCTCCCAGGCGGCGGTCGGAATCATGGGCGTCCACAGATCCGCGCTCAGCGGGAACTTCATGCCTTCCGGCATCACACCGATCACCACGGTGGGAACTTCGTTGATGCGGATGGAACGCCCCAGGACGTCCGGGTTCTTGCCGTAGCGGTCTTTCCAGATGCCGTGTCCCAGGATGGCGACCGCGGCGGCCCCGGGTTGGTCGTCCCGAGGCGAGAAATCGCGTCCCAGCAGCGGCTTCTGCCCGATCAGCGCGAAACTATTGGCGGAAAGCCGGAACCCGGTATAGCGCTCCGGCACGCCGGCGCCGTCGCTGAGATTCATGGTCGCGCCGGTAAAGGCCGCCAGGTCCTTGAACGCCTTGCTCTGTGCCCGCCAGTCCCGGAAGTCCGGGTACGACGCCCCGATGTTGTCCCTGCCTTTTGAGGGCTGATTGCTGGTCAGATGCATCACCCGATCCGCCTCGGCGAAAGGCAGACCTTTGAACAGAACGGCATTCACCAACGTGAACACGGTGGTGTTGGCGCCAATCCCCAACGAAAGGGCCAGAACGACCACCGCCGTGAATCCCGGATGCTTGGCCAGCATCCGGAGGCCGAATCGTACATCTTGAAACAGGTTCATCGATCCCTCAAGGAGGACGCCGAAGGTCAGCGGTCTTTAGCGCATACGGAATTGGAGCTGAAAAGTTCGATTTCCCCGGTGCGGGAGCTATACTGGAAGCCATGGCGGGCGTGCTGTTTCTGCTGCTGGCGGCCAGCGGCGAATTGGAGCGGCTGACTAAGGCGGTCGCCGAATCGGGGAGGGTGATCGAGCTGGCTACGCCGTCGGCGGAACGGCTGGCGCCCACCGAACGCATTGCGCCGGGCGCGCCCCCGCTGCTCAGCTTCCGCTTCTTTGAAGGAAGCCAGCGGCATCGCTTCGGCAGCCTCGATCTGGTGTTGGACGATGCGAGCCACTAGCTGGTTCTGCCTCTGCCTGCTGGCTCAAACCCCCGAGGAGTTGGTGCGCAGCGGGGTGGAGCAATTCCACAAGGGCCGCTACCTCGAAGCGCGCCAGACGCTTGAAATGGCCCTGCGACAGTCGCCCGGCCAGGCGCACGCGACCACTTTTCTGGCGCTGTCGCGCGCAGCGACCGGGGGCTGTCGCGAAGCCATCGCGGACCTGGCCGCGCAGTTCTCAGGCCCGCCGGGGGATCTGAGCCGGCTGGCCGGGATCGGCCTCTCGCAATGCTACTTGGCCGAGGGCCGATTCGAGGAGGCCTATCCGGTTATCCGGCGGTTGCAGGCACTCTATCCCGCCGACGCCGACGTGCTGTATCAAGCGGCCAAGCTGCACCTGAAGGCCTGGAACGAGGCGGTTTTTCAGATGTATCAGAAGACCCCCGCCTCCTACCGCGTAAACCAGTTGTCGGCGGAGATCTTCGAGATCCAGGGGCGCTACTCCGAGGCCGTGGCCGAGTACCGCAAGGCCATCGCCAAGAACCCGGCGGCGGTGAATTTGCACTACCGGCTGGGCCGCGCGCTGCTGATGGAGTCGCACGAACCAGAAGCCCTGTCGCGGGCCCGCAAGGAATTCGAGGCCGAGCTGCAAATCAATCCGAACGACGCCGTGGCGGAGTACCAGGTCGCGCAGATCCTGCTTTCGGAGCAGAACAACAGAGAGGCGGCCACGCGTCTGGAGCGGGCGGTGAAGCTGAGTCCCGAGTTTGCCGAGGCGCTGGTGGCGCTGGGCAAGATCCGCCTGGAGGACAAGCGGCTGGAAGAAGCCATCGGCCTGCTGGAGCGCGCGGTCCAGTTGCAGCCCAAGAATGAGGCGGCGCGGTACAGCCTTATGCTGGCGTACCGGAACGCGGGGCGCGCCGAGGATGCCCTGCTGCAGAAGACAGAGCTGGACAAGCTGCAGAAGCCGCCTCAGGGGGAGTTCACGGAGTTCCTCAAGAAACTCGGCGAGAAGGCGCCCCAGCAGCCCAAGCTGTGAAGAAATGCGCCTAACTCTCTCCGCCCTTGGCCTGGTGTTGTTGTTGGCCGGAGAAGTCAACGTCGAATTCAGCAACATCGCCAAGCAGGCCGGCCTGGCGCATTCGTTCCCGAACGGCGGCGCGCAATCGAAGCAATTCATCATCGAAACCACCGGCAGCGGCGCCGCTTTCCTCGATTACGACAACGACGGGTTCCTGGACGTGTTTCTGGTTTCGGGCGAGGGCGGCCTCAGCCGGCTGTACCATAACAACGGCAGGGGCCGGTTTGACGACGTCACTAGCCAGTTCGGAATCACTCGCACCGGATGGGGACAAGGCGTCTGCGCCGCCGACTTTGACAACGACGGCTTTACCGATCTCTTTGTGACGTACTGGGGCGCGAATGTCCTCTACCGGAACGTGGGGGGCAAGCGGTTTGAGGACGTGACCGCCCAGGCGGGCCTGCGCCAGGACCGCGTCCGCTACAATACGGGCTGCGCGTTTCTCGATTACGACAACGACGGGCATGTGGATCTGTTTGTCGCCAACTATGCGCAGTTCGATCCCGCGGTCACCCCCAAGCCGGGCGAGAATCCCTACTGCTGGTATCGCAATATCCCGGTCAACTGCGGCCCGCGGGGCCTGCCGTTCGATCGCAACATTCTCTACCACAACAACGGAGACGGCACGTTTCGCGACGTCTCGGAGTCGAGCGGCGCGGCCGCCCCGTCGCAGAACTATTCGCTGAGCGTCCTGACCGGAGACTTCAACGGCGACGGCCGGACCGATATCTACGTGGCCTGCGATCAGACGCCCTCGCTGCTCTACATCAACCGGGGGGATGGGACGTTCAGCGAAGAGGCGCTGCTGCGGGGCGTCGCCCTGGACGAGAACGGCAAGGCGCTGTCCGGGATGGGCGCGGCGGCGGGCGACACCCATGGCGACGGCTGGCTCGACATCTTTCGCACCAACTTTTCAGACGAGCGCGAAACGCTGTATCGCAACCTGGGAAAAGGGAACTTCGAGGACGCGACACGAGCCGCCGGCCTGTTCCGGAATACGCGCTTTGTAGGGTGGGGCTGCGGTTTCTTCGATTTCGACAACGACGGCTGGAAGGACCTGCTGCTGGTGAACGGCCACGCCTTCCCGGAGGTGGACCGCCTCCGTCTGGATATCCGGTACAAGGATCGTGCGATCCTGTACCGGAACCAGGGCGGCGGCGTGTTCGCGGACATCTCCGAACGATCGGGGCCGGGCCTCCTGGAGCGGCACCCGGCTCGCGGCGCGGCCTTTGGCGACATCGACAACGACGGCGCGGTGGAAGTGTTGATCAACAACCAGAACGAGCCTCCCACGCTGCTGAAGCGCAGCGGCCTTTCCGGGAACAACTGGATCCTCCTGAAGCTGGAGGGCGTGCGCTCCAACCGCGGCGCAGTCGGCGCCCGGGTACGCGTGACGGCCGGGGGGCGGACCCAGATCGACGAAGTCCGCAGCGGCGGGAGCTATCTTTCCCAGAACGATCCGCGGCTGCACTTCGGGCTGGGTCGCGCGTCCCGGATCGAGCGGCTCGAGATCGACTGGCCGAGCGGAGTGCGGCAAGTGCGGCGCGATCTGAGCGTCAACCGTGTGGTGGTCGTGAGGGAACCGTGACGACCTCCCCGGACGGCGTGCGATCTCAGCTCGAGAAGATCCTGGCCAGCCCGCGCTTCGTTCATTCCGAGCGTCTGAAGCGATTCCTCCGCTATGTCGTGGAGGAGGGGCTGGCCGGGCGGGGCGAGAACCTCAAGGAGTACACGCTGGCGCTGGCCGTCTTCGACAAAGACGAGAGCCACGACACCTCGCAGGATCCCATCGTGCGCGTCGAGGCGCGACGTCTGCGAGCCAGGCTGAAGGAGTACTACGAAACCGATGGCCGGAAGGATCCCCTGCGGATCGAATTGCCCAAGGGCAGCTACGCTCCCGCCTTCCTTCCGGCGGCGCCGCCTTCCCGCAAGACCCGCTGGAGAGCGCCGGCCATCGCGAGCACGGCCCTGATGGCCGCCATTGGGATCGCCAGTTTCTACGGCTTCCGGGAAAAACCTGTCGTTCCGCGCGAGTGGGTCCTCAAGCGGCTGACCGCCGACAGCGGCCTCACCACTCACCCGGCGATTTCCCGCGACGGCACGCGGGTGGCCTTCGCCTCGGATCGGGGCGGCGAGAACAACCTGGAGATATGGGTGCAACCGTCGGCGGGCGGCGATCCCCTCCGGCTGACCCATCACCCCTCCGACGATTACGAGCCCGCCTTCTCCCCGGATGCCACCCGGATCGCCTTCCGTTCCGATCGGCTGGGCGGCGGCATCTACGTGGTTCCGGCCCTGGGGGGCGAAGTGCGAGCCGTCGCTCCCTACGGCCGCAATCCCCGTTTTTCCCCGGATGGGAAGTGGATCGCCTACTGGGTCGGCTCGCTGGGCGGGGACTTGCTCTCCCCGGCCGGTAGAGTCTTCATCGTCCCCGCCAATGGCGGTGCGGCGCAGCCCATCCAGCCGGAATTCCCCTCGGCGGTCTACCCGGTCTGGTCGCCGGACGGCAGGTATCTCCTCTTTCTAGGGACTCTGGATACCGACACCGCTCCGGAGCGCAGGTTTGACTGGTGGACCGCCCCGGTGGCTTCCGGCAGACCGGAGAAGGCCGGCCTGGGCGATCTTCTCCAGCGCCAGGGATTGGCCATGTTGCCCAACGGCGGCCCCCCAGAGTGGACCGCTGATGCACTCCTGTTCACCGCTCGCGGCGGCGACAGCACCAATCTGTGGCAGGTTCGTTTTTCCTCCTCCCGCCGGCGGGTCGTCGGGCCGGCGGCCCGAATCACCTTCGGCACGGCGTTGGAAATGTATCCTTCCGCGGCCCTCGACGGCCGGATCGCCTTCGCCTCGGTGACTCACAATAGCGACTTGTGGAGCCAGCCGGTCGAGCCGCACGAAGGGGTCGTGGCAGGGGAAATGCAGCGTCTCACGGAAGGGCCGGCCAATGAGATCTTCCCTTCCGTGTCGGCGGACGGGAACCGCCTGGCGTTTCTCTCCGACCGGAGCGGAAGTCTCGACGTCTGGCTAAAGGATCTTCGCAGCGGCGTAGAAACCTCCGTGGCGGCGGGCGGCCTTCCCAAGCGCTATCCGCGCATCAGCCCCAGCGGATCCCGCATCGTCTATTCCGAGCAGGCCGGCGGTCGCTCGGCCAGCTATCTGGTCTCAGCCGCCGGCGGCGACCGGGAGACCCTCTGTGAGGGGTGCTCGCGGGCGTGGGGCTGGTCG
>JACOSH010000184.1 GCA_016178945.1 Acidobacteriota bacterium | reverse complement strand
CCATCACGCGCCGCGACGCCGTCAAGAGCGCGGCTGCGTTCTCCATTATGAGCGCTTCGACTGCGCTCGGTTCACAAGCAAATTCCGCCTTATCCATCGGACTCATCGGCTGCGGCAACCGCGGTATGTACGTCAGCGGCATCTTCGCCAAGAACGAGTTTGCCCGCGTTGCCGCCTACTGCGACATCTATCAGGACAAGCTCGATGCCGCCGGGGCCAAGTACTCCGGCGCCAAGTCGTTCACCAAGTTCCAGGACATTCTCGCTTCCGATGTGGATGCCGTGCTGATCGCTACGCCCGCGTTCCTCCATCCGGAACATTTCGAGGCCGCCGCCAGGGCCCGCAAGCACATCTACTGCGAGAAACCGGCGGGCGCCGACGTAGCCGGCGTCAAGCGCCTGGAACGCGCGGCGCGCGCGGCCGACCCGGCCAAGGCCATCTCCTTCGGCTTCCAACAGCGCCACAGCCCCGAGTATCTGGCGGCGGAGCGCATCCTACGTTCCGGCCAGCTCGGTGAGGTGGTACTGATGCGCAGCGACTGGCTTCTGGGCGGCGCGGCCTGGAAGTCCTTCACCTCGCCCTATCCACCGGAAGAGCAGAGAATCCGGCACTGGGGCGCCTGGCGCGAGACTTCGGGCGATTTCATTGTCGAGCAGGATTGCCACGGGCTGGACGTGCTGAACTGGTTCGCGCAGTCGCATCCGCTGAAGGCTCACGGGACCGGAGGCCGGCGGAAGCGGGCCTTCGGCGACAACCTGGATCACTTGAACGTCACCTTCGAATACCCCAACGGGTTGCGCGGCTTCCTGGCGGCGACACAACTGGCGGTCAAGCGTTACTGGGATGTCAAAGAGCAATTCTTCGGAAGCGAAGGGGTGCTGGAAACCGAGCGCAAGTACTATCGCTGGCATCGCGGCGAGAACGATGCCGTCAGAGTGGAGTCCAAGCGCGAGATCACCATCGACGCCGTGGAGGTTTTCCTGGAGCGGATACTCACGGGCAAACCCGTCAACGAGGCCCTCAGCGCCTGCGAGAGCACGTTGACCTCCCTGCTGGGCAGGCTGGCCATCGACACGGGCCGCGAGGTGACTTGGGAAGAGCTGGCCGCGTAGCCGCTATTGGGCGAAGAACTCGGTCACTGGCGCGGAGAAACCGGGTAAGAGATCGGGCATCTCCAGGGTGTCGGCGGCGGTCAGGATCCGGACTTGCGTGGGCGAAGTGTACACGTGCACGGTTTCCGACTCCGGATAGGCCACCCATACCGCCAGGGCTTGAAACGCGAAGTACTGGTTAATCTTGCGGTTCAGTTCCTCGGCTGATTCCGAGGAGGCGACCTCGATGCAAAGATCGGGAGCCTTGAGCGTCTCGTCCGGTTCCGCGAGCCGGTCCGAAGTGACAAAGGACACGTCGGGACGGCGCATCGTTGCCGGCTCGTCGTGCAGGATGAACTCGGTCTCGCAGAAGACTTCGCCGGCCTTGTGCCGCCGGGCGTAGGGCGCCAAACATACGACGATGTTCGTCTTGACTCGCTCGTGCCGCCGGCGGGACCGGGGCTTTACCACCAGCTCTCCTTCGTCCAACTCATACGTGTTCCCAACCGGCAACTGATCCAATTGCTCGACTGTCATGATTGTCTTGCTGGCCATGGGACGGATCTTCCGTGCTGATCTCATTCTACTCGCGAAACCAGTTGCTGGAACAGGCGCTCATAGGCCGCGGTCACCTGATCCCAGGAGTAGCGCTCCTTCACTCGTTCCTCGGCCAGGCGCCGGTAGCGGTACCGTTCGGCTTCGCCCATGGCGAGCGCAAACTCCAGCTTTTCCGCCAGATCGTCGCGAAACGGGATCCCAGCGCCCGCGGCGACTTCCGCGTTCTCTTTCGTATCCAGATACAGGACCAGGGCGCCGCGGCCCATCGCTTCGATCAGCGCCGGGTGCGTGCCGCCGACTTCGGTGGCGTGGATATAGGCAAAGCAGTGCGAGCCGAGCTGCCGGTAGCCATCGCCGAAAATCGCGCCCGGAATCACGATGCGCGGATCGCGCGTGTCGCGCACCCGCCGGATGTAGTCCTGCGCATACGGGGCGTCGCCTACCAGCGCCAGCTTGAAGTCCGTGGCCACTTTCTCGAAGGCCTGCCGCACCTCCAGGGGATTGTTTTCCGGCTCCATCCGGCTGACGTAGAGGAAATAGCGTCCCGGTTCCAGCCCCAGCGAGCGCACCATCGAGTCGTCGGCGATCCGTCCCGTGCCGGCCCCGTAGGGAATGAACTCGGTGTGCTTGCCGTAGCGCTCGCGGTAATACTCTTGAATACTGCGGGCATCGGTCACGACGGCGTTGGGGCAGAACGTGGCGAGCCACTCGGACAGCAGGTACCAGGCCCGTGCCAGCCGGTTCCACTTCTTGCGGCGGCGCTCCAGCCCGTCCACGTTGAGGGCCACCGGCAGGCCGGACACGCGCGGCAAAAGGGTAAACAGGGCGTTGGCGCCGTTGCAGTAGAGGGCCACTTCGGCGCGATGTTCGAGAAGATCCAGCGTGGAGAGGAAAGTGTGGGCGATCGTGTCGAAGTACTTGTGCCGGATGGTGGGCAAGTAGCGGAGAGCCACGCCCCGGTAGACCGTTCCGCCCGGCTGCCGGCAATAGACCGTGACCTGGTGCCCGAGCTGGACCAGCCGCGTGGACAGTTCTTCCGCGAAGGTTTCGAAGCCGCCGTACTGGGCTGGAATGCCGCGCGTCCCCAGGATGGCGATGCGCAGAACTACCTCTTGCCGGCCCTAACCGCCTTACCGTTCGCCTTGGCGCGCACGGGCGCGCGTACCGGGGCCTCGACGGCGGGCTGCGGAGCCGGTTTGCTGACCGGCTTGTAGCGGAACCAGGTGGCCATCTCTTCCGGCTTCACCAGGCGGCGTGCCTGGATTTCGCGCCGCTTGGCCATCACCCGCTTCCAGTTCCGGGCCAGAAACCAGAAGGCCCGCAGCGAGCTATGCTCCCACAGCAGGCAGCACCCGATCACCGCCACGTCCCGGGCCGTGATGGAGACGAAGTTTCGCCGGTACAGCGGCCAGGAGATGTTCTTGATGCGCATCAGGAAGCGGTTCTTCACCGAGTGCATGTTGATCTCGGGAGGCAGCGCGCGCCGGTTCCCGGGCAGTACGTTGCGCACGTGGTAGCCGCGCGCGTAGGGAGCGTAGATGCACTGCCAGCCCATCAACTGGGCGCGCCAGGCTACGTCGGCGTCCTCGCGGTAAACGAAGAAATCGGAATCGAAGAACTCGCCGTCAAAGGAGATATGGTCGATCATCTTGCGGCGGTAAAGCGCCGCGGCGGCGGTGGCCCCGAAGACGTATTCGTACTTCAAGTAGTGTCCGTTGTCGACTTCCTGGCTCCCGCGGTCCAGGTGGCGCAGCATGGGGTTGAAGTAGATGCCGGTGGAATCGACCAGGGGCTTGGGCGGGATATCGAAGGTCGAGGTCATGGTCAGGAGCTTGCCGCACACCGTCCCGATGCGTTCGTCGATGCGCCCGGCGTCGACCAGCGCCTGAATGAAATTCGGCAGCAGCAGGACGTCCGGGTTCAGCGTCAGGACCCAGTCTCCGTTGGACATCCGGATGGCCTGATTCTGCGCCGCCGCGAAGCCGATGTTCTCTTCGTTGTAGACGATGTTGCAGCGATCCTCGAACTGCTCCAGGATGTCGATGGTGCCGTCGGTGGAGTTGTTGTCGATGACGATGATTTCCGTGAGCGCGTACTTCTGAGCGAGAACCGATTCCAGGCACCTCTTGATGAAACGGCCGCTGTTGTACGTGACGACCGTGACGGACACAAAGTCGGTTTGGGACATGAAGTATTGAACCTGGTTCGAGAGCTACCTATCCGTGTACAACAATCGCGAACTTCCCGCCCTCACCGGCCGAACAAACACCCCCGGCCCGCGAGCTGCATTACCCCGCCGAACACTGCAATGGGCTTGAGGCTCCGCTCCGCGAACATCCCCGCTACCATCCGCGCAACAGAGCCTACTAGTATACCGAAGCACACCACCCAGTGGGACCACGGGCGGAAGTGCTTCGAAGAGTACCTAAGTAGACTACCATACCAGTAAAGCTGACGTTGCTCCAGGGAAATTTTTACTAGGGAGTGGCCGCCCGCGTGCCGTGCCACGACCGAGGGGATGTAAGACCAGGAATACCCCCGATCGCTGGCCCGGCGGCAGAAATCAACGTCTTCAAACCATAGAGGGAAAAAGGTTTCGTCAAAGCCTCCGATCTCCTGCCAGACCTCGCGCCGGAACATCAGCAGCGCGCCGGCCGGCTGTTCTACCCGTCCTGGTCTATCCAAGTCCAGATCACTGCAACGGTAGTGCCAATTGGCCCGATTGCCGGGCCAGAGCCTGTTGATCCCCAGCACTTCGAACAGCAGCGCCGTGGCAGTAGGCAGCCGGCGCACGGTGAATCCAGCCTGGACCGCGCCGTTCGCATCCACCAGCTTTCCTCCCGCCCCAGCGACTCCGGACTGGGCGCAGGCCCGGCGCAGCGGGTCGAGGCCGGTTTCCAGCACCGCGTCGGGATTGAGCAGCAGAATCAGATCGCTACTGGAGGCTCGCACCCCTTGATTGACCGCGCCGGCGAAGCCCCGGTTCTCCGGGTTGGCGATCAGCGCCACCCCGCGCCGTCGTACTTCCTCCAGCGTGGCATCCTGGGAGGCGTTATCCACCACCAGGACCGTTTCGTCCGGCGCGCAGTGGGCCAGGCAGGCGTCGAGGCAGGCCCCGATGTGGCCTTCGGAATTGAACGTGACGATGACGATCGAGGCGCTCATGTGTCAATTCGCCCCACCGGTTGTCAGCAGGAAGTACAATCGCCAGTACCAATCGAACCCGGTCTGTCGCTGAACCTCGCGAATCTCCCGCTCGCTCTCGCGTAACAATTGTGACAAATTGCATTCAGGATAGGAGCGCGGACGGAGAGCGGAGAAATTCCTTGCGCCCTCCCACTTGCCCTTGAGGCAGGCCTGGAGAGCGCCGTGGCGCAGCGTCACCAACCCCCACAGACCCTGCGCTACCAGGATGGGCCATGCGAAGCGTAACAACAGCGGGGGCGGATAATGTTTGGCGACCAGGTAAAGCTGATTGCGCGCCATGCGGCGGACCGAGTCGGCATGCCAGCGGCCCAGGCTCGCGCTGCCCTCATGCAGCGCCTTGGCTTCCGGCACATACACGCCCCCCAGACCGCGGCAGGCGCAGCGCAAGCTGAAATCGACGTCTTCCAGGTAGGATTCGAAGACCGGATCGAATCCGCCCACCAGCCGGAACAGTTCGGTACGGTAGACCGTGGCGGTCGCGGAAGCCAGCCGGATCTTCCGGCGGGACGAAAAGGCCGGCCCATCCCGTCGGCCGCTGCCCGCCCGCCAGGGACACGCGCCCCGGCAAATCGTGTCGTACGCGCCATCCACGCGATGGGGATCGGCGGCCTGCATCGTCTTGCCGGTCGCAAACCAGACCTCGCGGTCCCGCATCGCCTCGACCAGCCGCGCCAGCCAGTCCGGCGCGGGCTCGACATCGGAGTTCACGATCGCCACCAGCTCCGTCCGGCAGGCCTCGACGCCGCGATTCACGGCCCGGCTGAAGCCGGCGTTGAAGCCCATCTCCAGCACGCGCGCTCCCTGCTGCCCGGCCCCCTCCGGCGCGCCGTCGGTGGAGCCGTTGTCGATCACCAGGATTTCGGCGATCGGGTGGCTCTGCCCGGCGAGTTTGTCCAGAAGGCGCAGCAGGCGTTCACGGCCGTTCCAGACCGGGACCACGACGGTGACCTCGGGCAACGGCGTTACCCTTTCAGATCGCGGAACGCTTCGGCGATCTCGGTACGGACAGCGGGCGAAGGAACGCTCGAGGGCAGCCGTGGCGGACCGCCGTAGTAGCCGTTGGTATCCAAGGCGCACTTCAGCCCGGGCACGCCGTGACTGGTGGTGATCAGCGCGGCGGGATTCGCAATGCGGGCCTGCCAGTCCAGACCGGCCTCCTCCTCTCGCGTGCGGAAGGCCTCCCACAACGCGATCGTCGCGTAAGGGGCCGCGGCGGCCATGGCCAGGACCGCGCCGGAAGCCCCGGCGCGGAGCGACCGCCACAGCGTCTGCTCGCAGCCGGCCAGCAGGCTGGTTTGACGGCTGACCCGCTGGACCTTCTCCACGTCGCCCGAGAAGTCCGCCACTCCCCGGATGTTGGGATGCTGCGAGAGCTCCACCAATTGCCCGGCCGTGAGATCGATCCCCGTCACCCGCGGCCGGTTGGCCACCAGGACGGGAACCGGCGAGCGGTCGGCTAGCGCCCGGTAGTAGAGAAGCGGCAGGCCGGCCGGCGCCGCGGGGTCGTAGTGGGGAGTCTCCGCCAGCACCGCGGCATAGCCCAGCTCGGCCGCGCGTCCGGCCAGCGCGACCGATTCGTGGACACCCGGCGAATCCAATCCCCCGATGAGCAGGCGGTCCTGGCCCGCGTGCGCAGCCGCCTGCGCCCACATCTCCACGCGCTCGTCCGCGCTCAGCAGCGCGCCCTCGCCGCTGAAACCGCACACCACATAACCGGCCAGCATCGTGAGATTCCACTTGGCGAGGTTAGGTTGGATCTTGCCGCGGTAGAGGGCGCCGGTGTGGTCGAAGGGTGTCGTCAGATCGGCGAAGATTCCCTGAAGCTTCATGTGGACTCTTCACGATACAACAGGTGAGTCGTGACAGGCCGCGGGCCACGCCCCCTGTTCGAGTAGCGTATAATCCCAGATGTTCGGAGCGTAAATGAGGAGACTTCCGTGCCAACCCCGGCGACATTGCTGCATTTCGGCAAGGACGTAACGTTTCCCGGAGGGACCGGCGCTGTGGGGATCGACCTCCCCGCCGCTTCCGACCCGCTGGTGGCCGCGGCGCTGGCCGCCGACACGCCCTTTCCCGACCGTCAGCTCGAGCTGGGCTCCTTCCATGTTCGCGCGGAGGCAGGCCAGGACTTTGCGTTAGGGGACGGGATGGGCCAGGTCGCCTTCAGCGGGAGCGCCAGCGCCTTCGCCGGTTTGGGCGTCTACCCTGACCCGGCTGAGTTGCTCAAGGCCCTGCCCCTCGAGGACTCGATTGAACAGGGTCTACGCCTGGAGCGGACTCCGGAGCACCAGTATCTGCTGCTCCAGTGGGGCTACGATGCCAAGGCCGCGGTCAAAGGTTCGCTCGCCTTGGGCTTCGGCGCCAGCGCCACCTTCGGATTGGATGCGCGCTCCGAAGGACTGCTGGCCGTCGTGCGGCGGGTTCCCAAGACTACCTGCGCGCTGACCGCGGTCGCGAGCGCGGTTGTCAGCTTGCGGCTGCCCCGCCAGGTGCGTACTCCGGACGATCTGCCGCCGGGCGCCTGGCTGGTGGCGGAGGTGGACGGCGGCATCGGGGTGAAACTCGGCGCGCAGTTCGGATACGACTTCAACTGGTCGCGCGAAACCAAGTTGGGCGGCCTCAAGGAGGATATCGGGCTCAAGCTGCAACTGGCCGTCAGCGCCGCTCTCGGCCTGGAGGCCAGCGGGAAATACGCGGTCGTGGTCGGCCGCGAGTCGCTCGACCCCGGGCAACAGAAGGTCCGCGTTCAGCTCTTGAAACTCTCCAAGCGCGGCTTGAGCTTCGCCTTCAACGCCGGCGCCACCGTGCAGGCGAACTTCTCCAACCTGCCGGTCAAGGCCGACGATTTCATCAAAGCCGTCTTCGACGTCCACGGCGGCCAGATTATCGACGATCTGCACGCCATCGAGAAGTGGACCGACCCCAACATGAGTCTCTCCGACGCTCTGGCCGGCCTGACGGTCGACTATGGCAAGGAGCTCCTCACCAGCCTGACCGGAGTCGACGCAGAGGCCGCCTTCAGCCAGGCGCGGAAGAAGCTGCTGGACTTCCTGTCCGAGTGGGACAAGCTGCCGCACCGGGCCGCGAGCACACTGTTCACTCTGGTGGAAAACCACACCGGCGGCCAATTGGACGGTTTGCGGCAGGTCGCTGGGGCGATCGCCGCCGGAGATGCCGCGGCCTTGCGGAGCCAACTCCAGGGCGCCCTGGCCGGAATCGATTTTTTCACCACGCCGGAAGGCCAATGGCTGGAATCGGTGGCCACCTCCGGCGTGCTCGGCGTTCTCAACAACAGCGCGGAATTCAAGAAGCTGCAAGCGGTCGCGGCCGTCACTCACGCCATCCTCGACCCGCACACGCTGGAAGACACGCTGCGCCGGCTTCAGGCCGAGCTGGCCAAGCGGCTGAACCTCGATATCCTGCTCCAGCAGCCAATCCCGGATGCCGCGCGGGTGGATGCGTGGCTGAAGAAAAAACTGTCGCACTTCCTGGACAAGGCCATCCAGTCCGGCACGGAATTGGACGAAGCGAGAAAGACCATCCACTTCCTGCTCGGCAAGCGCCAGGAGTTCTACGAGAAGGCCCGAAAGGCGCTGACCCAGAAGTACGAGGCGGCCTTCGCCGCAACGTATCAGAAGACCGTGACCGGCACGGCGCTGGTGGATGCCGAGTGCCGGCGCCGGGCGCTTGCTCGCCGCCTGTCTGCGCGGCGACTTCAACCAGGTGTTCACGGAGTCCAACGCCGCCGTCAGGCTGAACCAGGCGACGCTGTCGCACCAGATCGCGCGGACCAGCCATGTGGAGCTCCATCTGCCGCGCTT
>JACOSH010000315.1 GCA_016178945.1 Acidobacteriota bacterium | reverse complement strand
CGCGGTCTCGGGCTGCCAGGGCTGCAGCTCCAGCCGCTCGTGGTTCCCGAACAGGACCAGCGCGTAGCGCTGCGCCACCACGCCTCCGTCGCCCATCTGGCGGCGTTTCTCGGTGGCGACCACGTCCACTTGCACCGTGTAATTGGACCAGGTGGCCGGGCCCATGAACACGCGCGCGCGCTTGGTGAACGGATTGTCGGCCAGCTTGACCAGCACCTTGTTGCCGTCGACTTCGCGCACCACGAACTTGCCGGTGGCGTTGACCCATTGGCGCGGAAGCTGGCCGCTGTCGAAGGTTTCGTTCCACGGCAGAGGCGGGATCACTCGCGCGGTGGCGATTCCCGCCAGGCCGCCCGCGGTAGCCTTGACCTGCCCGGCCTGAGCCACGGGGTCGGAAACCGCCGTGAACTCGCCGCCGGCGATCGCGCCCTTCAACTGCTCCAGCGTCCAGGCGGCATCCGCCTCGCGCAGGAATCGCCCCTTGGCGTCGAAGAGCCGCGCGTGGAACCTTACCTTGCCGCCGGGCGTGAGGAGCAGCTCGGTCGGCCTCACTTGCAGGAACGCCGCGGG
Organism: Acidobacteriota bacterium; assembly: GCA_016178945.1. Taxonomy (GTDB): domain Bacteria; phylum Acidobacteriota; class Terriglobia; order Bryobacterales; family Bryobacteraceae; genus JACOSH01. The sequence goes on along the minus strand of JACOSH010000315.1, from coordinate 3,889 downwards.
GGCATCGGCGGGCGGGGTATTCTTGGGCTCGGGTTGGTAGGGCAGCGCCGCGGACTTCTTGCCGATGGCGAACAGCTCGACGTTGGTGGCGAAGAAGACGCGCCCGCGCGAAACGGCCGCGGCCCCCAGGATGGTAGTGGGAACCTCCTGACCGTCGACGATGGTGTCCTTGAACGCCACCTCGTGGAGGATCTCGCAGCGGTCGGTGTGCGGCCGGAGGACGAAGAACTTGCCGTTCTCGGTTCCGACGTACAGCTTGCCGTCGGCGTAGACGGGCGAGGCCTTCTGGATGGTGCCGAGATTCTGCTTCCACAGCTCCTTGCCGGTCACCAGGTCGAAGGCGAAGACGTTGGCGCCGGAGTCGACCTGGATGATGCGGTCGCCGTCGATGATCGGGGAGGAGAAGCTGCCCTGGAATCCCTTGATGGCCCACTTGACGTGCTGCTTGCCGAGAGCGCCCGTGGCCGAGGCGTCGATGGCGGCCAGCAGCCCCATTTCATTGGTGTCGTAATTCTCCTCGCTGTGGGAGACGTAGGCGGTCGCGCCGTTCACCACCACGCCGGTGTTGATGCCGCGCTTGCTCATGTCGAACTTCCAGACCGGCTCGCCGGTTTGCGGCTTCATGGCGTGGACCGCGCCGTCGCTGCCGCCGGCGATGAACAGGCGCATGCCGTTGACGGTGGCGACGATGGGCGGGGAATAGGTGGTGTCGAAGGGCCGGCCGCCGGGGTTGTTGATCCACACGGTCTCGCCGGTCTTCTTGTCGAAGGCCATGAAACGATGCGAGGCGCGGGCGTTGGCGCCCCACCCGGAGGTGACGCCGCTGACGATCACGAGATCGCCGTCCAGGACCGGGGAGACGGTGCGCCCGCCGTGCGTGGTGACCAGGCCGAAGTCCTCGCCCAGGGAGCGCTCCCAGACCAGCTTGCCTTCCGCCGACAGCGCGATCAAGTGCCCGCCGACATTCATGGCGTAGACGATGCCGGTAGCCGGATCGCCCGCGGGCGCGGCCCAGCCGACCCGATGCGGCGGCACATCGCTCTGGTAGACATTGAATTTGTACTCCCAGAGGAGCTTGCCGGCGTCGGCGTTGAAGCACAGGATGCGCTCCTGCAGGGTCTCGCGCGCGCCGGCGGCGTTCTGCAGGTACAGGCGGTCGCCCAGCACGATGGGGCCGGAGCGCGATCCGTAGGGGGCTTTCCAAGCCAGGTTCTCGCCGGAGGGCGACCAGCGGGTGGGCAGATTCTTTTCGAGCGAGCGGCCGTCGCGGGCCGGCCCGCGCCACTCCGGCCAGTCGCTGCCCGAGGGCGTGCGCTGGGCCGCCAGCCCTAGCGCCAGCAGCAGGAGAGACCCGAGGGATTTACTTAGGGCGTTCATGGGGATCGTGGACATTGTATCAAGGAAGGGGGGCGGGGCTGGGGCGTGCTGCGGTCAAGGGTCAACGAGGGAGGATGACTTGGGCGATTCTTTCACCTTGACTGCAAGGACGGTATCGACGTACTAGGGGTGTACGACTTTCAAGGTAATTGGCGGAGGAACCCGCTATCGACCCGCGGACGACGCACACTTAGCCGCGAACGCCCTCCTTTGCGCGTCATAGTAAGCGTTCCATTCATGCTCTCGAACCTGAACCTCTTTTTGTGCCGAGGTACTTAGGTTCGCCTCTGACTCATGGCTGGCCTGCGTATCTTTGACTTCCTTCTCCTGGGCTTCTACGTTCTTTAGAAGTCCGCGGAGTCTATCGGTGTTGGCCTGCGCTCTTAATGCAAGCGCCTCGGCGTCTTGTCTCAACGCCTCGCTAGCATTGGTCTTCAGGATACTCCTAACGGCCGCCAGATTATTCTCGGCCTCCTCGATTTCGTTCCGATAACGTTCGCTGGCCTTGGTCAGCACGGCGCTTAAGGCCATGACGGTACGCAGGGATTCCTTATTTTTGTCGCCGCGACGTTCTTGATATTCATATTCGGCTCTAAAGTACTGCGTCGCTGCGGCTTTGGTCGCGGCTATCCTTTCGTTGATCTGTGGGCTGCACGGATTTGTCACGGTTGTGATGAACTTCGTTAAGTCAGCCTGCTTCTGATCCCATACTCGCTGACGTTCTTGGGCGACTTTGCTCAGGCGGACGAGAGGGTCCTCCCTGATTTCAAACACCGCTTCGATATCGGGTGGAAACCTTAGTTCAACTCGCGCGCCTTCCGCAGCCTCGACCGTCTGAGCAAAGGGCGGCCTCCGCTGTGGCAGGGCTACGAGGCTCACCTTTCCTGTCGGAACAGTCAGCACACAAGGAGTAAGGCAGGACTGGCCTGGATCAGCCGACGGGAAGACTTTCGTACCTGGAGGATCAGAGGTTATGAAAACCTTGACGGGCATCGACCGGAGTACTGCGTCAAGATACATGATCGGCGCCTCCAACAACCGCCGGATATTCCAGTCCACTTCGCTAAACTTGTCGATTCTCAGGAGGTTGAAGACCGACTGAACTCTCTTCCTTGCTTTGGTGAGCTCTACGGTGAAACCTGGCTCTTTCCAAAAACCATAACTGCCTGCCACGGAAGAAAGACTCAACAAAGTTGGCATGTAAAGAAACAAGGCTCCCTCATTCCTGGCAGCTTCCGGATGTTTCAAGAGTAGGAATGTCCGGAAAACACGTGCGAGCTCTCCCGAATCCACGCTGGTATTCGCCGCAACGAGCCACATGAGGTCGCGAAGCGGAGAGTCACGCCAGGACAACTTCTCCAGTTTCGCGGAAGCGTCGGCCAACGAAGTGAAGCCAACCATGAGGGTGCCCCCCAGGAAGGTTGTCCACCAAGAGATGTACTCTGCCGTATACCGAGCGCGGAGCCATTCCTGGTCGATGTTGACGGTTTCGCCAACGACCCAGCGATCCTCGGACGCATATAGATCAGCGCGATCCATCACGCGCGTCATGAGGGTCCACCCGGCCTTGGTGAAAGCGCCGGGAACTTCCAGGCTGTTGACAATGACTTCGTCAGAGCCAGGAAACATGCGGTTGAAGTTCACCGAGGGAACGGCGAGCGAAGTATCTTTGAGCATGGACTGGTAGACGCCTTCGCCTTTGGGGAGCTGTCGCAGGTGCCGTCGCGCGCGCTGGATCGCAGCGTCGTCGGCGGGAATGGAAAAGGGCTTGTTGCCTCGCAAGCGGTCGCAGTAGAAATCAAACTGTCTCCGCGCCAGGTTCGTGAGTTTTGCATCGAGATCCCTGTGAAAAAGCCAGCGTTCCATGAGCACCGAGGCCAGAAATGCGCCCTTGTTGTGCTCGGGATGCGCAGTCAGGATGAGATAGGCCTTGAGTGCGTTGTAGTCGAAGTCATGGACCTGGTTCGGCGCGAGGCTGTCCGGAAGGCCCCGCAGCTCTCGGAGCAGGCTGGCGTGCGCGGGTTCGAGCAATCGACGGCGAAACGCTCCCCAGTAAACTCGACTGACCGGGCCAACAAGCTCGTTTCCGCTGTAGAATCCCCAACACATGTCCAGTGGAGGGCCCAGCCGCGCGTACCGCTCCAGCGTATCGAGGTGTTGTCGGAGAGCCTCCAGATGGGGCAGCCACTGCTCAGGCTTCGACTGCTCGCTCAGTCCGGTTAGCGTTTGAGTGATAAGCCGTGAGTTGGCGCGAAGGTCTTGATTCCGGCGGTACGAGATGGCGCTCGCGATGCCGAGACTGATGAGGGCGGCTACGACCAGAGAGGCTCCCGTTCGCAAACCGAGTGCGTGGATGCCGCGCGGAAACAGGAGCCGGCCCAGGGCCCGCGGGAGCAACAGCTCCAACGGCGAGGCGCGGGAGGACTCCAGGGCTTCGAGCAGCGCGAAGTCCTGCACGGTTCCTTCGGCCGCGGTCTGGCGCAACGCCTGGCGCGCCTTGCGCCGGCGGCGG
>JACOSH010000314.1 GCA_016178945.1 Acidobacteriota bacterium | reverse complement strand
GGTGGCCCGGTTTAGCTGCATAGGGCCCCCTTAGGCGGTTAGATTCGCGTGGTGACCGGCAGCGACTACGGCTGATCCTCTCCCGTCACGCCAAAACTCAACCCCTCTCCAGGAAACTCAGTCTCATCCTTCATGGAAGCAGGGACTCGACAACTTTGCGCGGCCCTGCCTGCTGCAAGGCACCCGCTAATCAACTACTGCGCGTGCAAGACCTGCTCAGGCGGATCGGACTGGGCCCGTGACGACAACGTTACTCATTCACGCGTTCCAACCCTTCCGCCGGAATCTGCCGTCTTCCAATGGTTCACCGCCGTTTCTTCGTGGCGCGATCATACACGTAACCGCCTCCCGCGCCAATCACCGCGCCGATGCCGGCGCCCTTGCGTCCCCCGGTCAGACCGCCGAAAGCGGCTCCGCCCAGGGCGCCGATCCCCACGTTTTTCATCGAGCGTGACTTATACCACGGTGTCTTCGACGCCGCATAGTTCGGCCTGTCCGCATTGAGCGACTGCACGCTGCGCGAGTTCTCCGATGAATTCGCGTAGGTAGCTTGCGAGGTGTCCTCTGGCCGCGCGGACGCAATCTGGCTCGTCAGCGTGGCCGCCGCCAAGAAAGCAATCATTGGAATTGAAAGTATTCGTCGCATCGGTTCGACCTCCTGGCTCATAGACGGCGTTGAGTGCCGCCGCGGTTGCGCATGAAAACCCTCTTCATGTGGGGCCCTCGTGAAACCATGGGCGCTTCCGGCACGTACCGGTTCCCAATCCGTCTCGACAGGCGAAATTTCTACTGACCCCGGAAGGAATTACACCGTGGGCTGGCTCCAGCTTGCTTCCACGTCCCTGCCTGGCCGGACGGCTGATTCGCGCCCAGTTCTCAACAACATGTCGAGACCTTACTTCTCCAGCCCGAGTTTTGGCGAACCAATTGCCCTACGGACACCAGGAGGACCCGTATGAAAAGCGAGACTGGTTGGAATCTACACTCTGGTCGTCCGGATGACACGTACCAACAGGAACGTCGTTTCAAGTCCTCGTCGAAGGGTCAATGGGTAGTCATGGCTTTGATAGCGCTGGCATTGGCCGGCGCCGTCACACTTGGATATCCCGAGCTTCAAAAACACGGCGTGATGCTCACCCAGATACCGGGCTTGCAGGACGCCCTGAACGCCGCCGGGAAAAAAATTGAAGCGGCGGAAGAAAACCTGCGGTCCTGGAACCTCGACTTGGATAGCCTGCGGCAACGCGTGGCCGGACTTGATGCCAGGTTAGGCAGCGGCCTCCGGGCGGCGAAGAAGGAGATGCAAGAGGCGGCTACCCGGAGTCAGCAGCGCGCGCAGGCGGAGCTCGACCAGCACATGGAGAAACTCCGCACGCGCCTGGAGCGCATCGAAGCCGGCCAACAGGTTGAACAGGCGCGCACGGCGAAACTCGAGGAGGAAGTGGCGGGTGTGCGTGGACAGCTCAGCCGCCAAGTTGCCCGATTGGAGCAGGATCGGGCGGGTGACCTCGCCAATGCCGGCCAGCAGATGACGCGCCTTGATCAGAGGATCGACAACGGCCGGCGTGACTTCGACACCTTCGCCAAGAGGTTCGACCGGCAACGGATCGGTTTCGAAGCGGGCCTGAATCATCGACGGGAGCTGGCTCCGGGAGTTTCCCTGACCGTGAGCCATACGGACGTGAGCCATCAGACCGCCAACGGCTGGGTATGGTTGATGCCCGACCGCCGCACACTGTGGCTGCGGGGCCGGGGTCTCCAGCAGCCGCTGACGTTCTACAGCGCCGCCGACGGACGGCCGCGCGAGTTGGTCCTTACGCGGGTCACAAAGTACTCCGTGATCGGCTACCTGGTGCTGCCCGACGACACACGAAGCAGCGCGCGCACACCGGTTGTTGAAGGGCGGGATCAGGCTGTTCCGAGCGGCGACGAATGACTGGCCGCCATCCCGAGTCTTCTTCCCATGGCCAGCGACCCGCAGACGCGGGTCGCTATAACTCGAGGGTGGCCCAATCGCGGCGGTGAACCGGGGAGGAACCCATGTGGACAAGAGAGGCACTACACGAACTGATCCAGCAGCGGCTCCAGGGATACCAGTTTATTGTCGCGTCGAATCGCGAACCCTACATCCACCGTTTCGTGGGCAGCCGCATCGAGTGCATGGAGCCGGCCAGCGGCATGGTGGCGGCGCTGGATCCCATTATGCGCGCGTGCGGAGGCGTGTGGGTCGCGCACGGCAGCGGCGATGGAGACCGGGAGACGGTGGACCAGTATGGCCATGTCCGTGTGCCGCCCTGCAATCCGCAGTACATGCTGCGGCGGCTCTGGCTGAGCAAGGAAGAGGAACAGGGCTACTACTATGGGCTCAGCAACGGCTGCCTGTGGCCGCTTTGTCACGTTTCGTTCACCCGTCCGGTTTTTGAGGAGCAGCACTGGGAAACCTACCGGCAGGTGAACAAGAAATTCGCCGCCGCCATCCTCGAGGAAGCCGGCGACAACCCCACCTTCGTCTTCCTGCAGGACTACCACCTGGCTCTCGTGCCGCGGATGCTCAAGGACTCCAACGCCAACCTGATTGTGGCTCAGTTCTGGCACATTCCCTGGCCCAATCCGGAAATCTTTCGCGCCTTCCCGTGGCTGAAAGAGTTGCTGGAAGGGTTACTGGGAAACGATCTGCTCGGCTTCCACCTCCGGCACGACTGTCAGAATTTTATCGAGACCGTGGACCGTTCCATCGAGGCGCGGACCGATCATGTCGGTTTCGAGGCCACGCGTCGCGGCAAGACGACGCTGGTGCGCCCGTTCCCGATCAGCATTGACTTCAATCAACACGGCGCCACCGCTCAAGGTGAGGGCGTCGAGCGGGAAACCCGCGTCTGGCGGCGCCGGCTGGACCTGAAGGACGATCACCTGCTTGGCATCGGCATCGATCGCATCGATTACACCAAGGGCATTCCCGAGCGGCTTCGCGCAATCGACCGTCTGCTGGAGCAGTATCCGGAGTATCGCCAGCGCCTGATCTTCGTGCAGATCGGCGTGCCCAGCCGTCTGGGCGTCGCCGCGTACCGGGGGCTGGACCAGGAACTGGACGCGCTGGTTGCGCACATTAATCGGAAGTGGGGCACGCGTGCGTGGCGGCCCGTGGTGTTTGTGAAGCATCACTGCTCGGAGATCCAGATGATGGCGCTGCACCGCCTGGCGCGCTTCTGCTTCGTCAGCTCGCTTCACGACGGAATGAACCTGGTGGCCAAGGAGTTTGTCGCCAGCCGCGACGACGAAGACGGCGTCCTGATCCTGAGCCAGTTCACCGGCGCCGCGCAGGAGCTGGGAGACGCTCTGCTGGTCAATCCCTTCGCCATAGGGCCGGGCGCTCACGCCATGCGGCAGGCGCTGACCATGCCGCGCGAGGAGCGCCGCCGGCGGATGCAGAAGATGCGAAGCACCGTCGCCGGCAGCAACGTCTACCGATGGGCGGGAAAGTTCTTGTCGGCCTTGCTGAAGTTCGACTTCGCCGAGAGCGTCGTCTCCGCGGCGGCATCCGCATGGTAGCTAAATTCGGAAGGGGAGGAGCGCGACCGCTCTTGGACAACCTGGCCGAAATCGGGGAGCGGGTTCGCGGGGCGCGGCGCATCCTGCTGTTTCTGGACTTCGACGGAACCCTCGCGCCGCTGTCGCCGATACCCTCGGCCGCGGCTCTACCCGCCGGCGTCTGGGAGATCTTGCGGGCGCTAACCGCCAGCCGGCGATTCGTGGTGACCATCATCAGCGGACGGTCAGTTGCCGACCTGCGCACGGGCATCCGATTGAGACGCCTGATCTACGCCGGCAACTTCGGCCTGGAGGTGCGCGGGTTGAGCCTTTGCTTTCGCGAGCCCGCGGGAGCCCGTGCCGCCCGCGCGGTGGCGCGCCTGTGCCCGGAGCTGACCGTGCGCCTGCGTCACCTGCGAGGAGCGGCGGTGGAAGACAAAGGCCTCACGGCATGCGTTCACTTCCGTCGTGTTTCCCGCGCTCAACGCCACGAGGTCCGCCGCATCGTGCGCGCCGCCGTGGAGTCAACCTCCCGTCTTGCAGTGGCGGAGGATACAGGCGGGCTCGAAATTCTTCCGTCCGCCAGTTGGAATAAAGGCTGCGCCGTGAACTGGATCCGCAACGCTCTGGGCGAGCCCCAGGAATTGGTCATCTACGCCGGCGACGAAGCCAGCGACGAGGCAGCCTTTGCGGTGCTGCCGGACGCAGTCACCGTTCACGTGGGACGCGCGGGCCGCACCACGGCCAGATACTGGGCCCGGGACCCCGCTCAAATCCGGGACTTTCTCCGCTGGCTGTCGCGGCCCGACCGGATGCCGGTCTGAACATGCCGTATCAGCCCATCGAAGACTATGGGATCGTTGGAAACCTGCGCACGGTGGCGCTGGTCGGCAAGAACGGCTCTATCGACTGGTTCTGCTTCCCCCATTTCGACTCCCCGAGCGTGTTCGCCGCCATTCTCGACGCGCGCAAGGGCGGCTGCTTCCGGATCTGTCCAACCAGCGAAGAGGTGACTCGCAAGCAGCTCTATTGGCCGGACACCAACGTCCTGATCACGCGCTTCCTTTCTCCCGAAGGCGTGGGCGAGATTATCGACTACATGCCCATCGGCGCGCCTCGAGGGAGCCAAGGCTATCATGGGCTGATACGTCTGGTGAAAGCCGTGCGCGGCAGCATGGCGTTTCACGTGCAGTGCCATCCGGCCTTCAACTATGGGCGCGACGAGCATCGCACCGAGATCGCGGACGGAGGAGCCCAGTTTCACTCCGGCCCGCTCCACCTGGCGCTGGCGTCCGATGTTCCCCTCCAGCGGGATGGCTCGGGCGTTTTTGCGGAATTCGTTCTGCACGAGGGCCAGACTACCAGCTTTGAGTTGCACGGGCTCAAGGAGGACGGCAGCCGCGAAAGGATCGGCCTGAGCGACCAGGAGGCCGACCAGCTTTTCCGGAGCACAGTCGGGTACTGGCGTCACTGGATTGCCAAGAGCACCTATCGTGGCCGTTGGCGCGAGATGGTCAACCGTTCGGCTCTGACGCTGAAGCTGCTGACCTACGAGCCCACCGGCGCGATGGTGGCCGCGCCCACCTGCAGCCTTCCCGAGGGGCTGGGGGGCTCGCGCAACTGGGATTATCGCTACACCTGGATCCGCGACTCGGCCTTCATGCTCTACAGCCTGCTGCGCATCGGCTTTACCGAGGAAGCCACGCAGTTCATGACTTTTCTCGACTCGCGATGCCACGAGATGGCGCCCGACGGCGCTCTGCAAGTGATGTACGGCATCGATGGGCGGCACACCCTGGACGAAGTGATCCTCGACCACCTGGAGGGCTACAAAGGCTCCTATCCGGTCCGCGTCGGGAACGCCGCCTACCAGCAGCTTCAACTGGATATCTACGGGGAATTGATGGATGCGTTGTACCTCTACAACAAGTACGCCACGCCGATTTCCTACGACCTATGGTTCTATCTGCGGCGCCTGACCAACTGGGTCTGCGAGCACTGGCGGCTGAAGGACGAAGCCATCTGGGAGGTGCGCGGCGGCCGGCGCGACTTCGTCCACTCGAAGCTGATGTGCTGGGTGGCTGTCGACCGCGCGCTGCGCCTGGCGGATAAGCGCTCGTTTCCGGCCGACCGCCAGCGATGGGTTCGCGTGCGCGATCAGATCTACGAGACCATCATGAAGCGCGGCTGGAATCCGGAGCGGCGAGCCTTCGTGCAGTACTACGACGGCGACGCTCTCGACGCCTCGGCCCTGTTGATGCCCCTGATGTTCTTCGTCTCACCCACCGATCCGCGCATGCTGCAGACCATTGACGCCGTCAACCGGTCGCCCCAGCAAGGCGGCCTGGTCTCCGACGGCCTGGTGTTCCGTTACGACGTCGAGAAGACACCCGACGGTTTGCAAGGCGCGGAGGGCACCTTCAACATCTGCACCTTCTGGCTGGTAGAGGCGCTCACCCGCGCCGGCCAGCACGATGCGGGGTGGCTTCAGGAAGCCCGCCTGTTGTTCGAGCGGATGCTGGGCTACGCCAACCACCTGGGGCTCTACGCCGAGCAGATCGGCCCGCGGGGCGAGGCCCTCGGGAATTTTCCGCAGGCGCTGACTCACCTGGCCCTCATTAGCGCCGCCTTCAATCTGGACCGCAGCCTCGGAGGCGCGGGAAAAGACTCCAGGGACTAGTGTCCAGGCAAATCTTACCAGGTGTCTCCGGCGGCTTGATACCGATGCCCGCGGCTAACTGCTTGCCAGCCTTGACGCTCCCGGTCCGCGCCGAAATGGAATGGAACTTGCTCATCTCAGGGAGAGGGCCGAGCCCGGGCACCCCGCCCGGCTCCCGAGTCCAACGAGAACGGAGAACCAACTATGTCTTCGAACGACTTTAACACGCAGTCAGACACGCAGTCAGACACGCCACTGGGCCGGTCGCGTCCACACTTTATCTGGGCAGCCGGCACCGTGCTTTCGCTTATGGGCAACGGCTACCTGTTGATGCGGGACAACAGTGTCTCCACGGACCTGGCGCAGCTCCAGGAGAAAACCCAGACCCAGATAGCGGCGCTTTCCCAGGCCGCGTCGGCGAGCGCCCAGGATGGCCACCAGCGCCTGGACCTGCTGAGCCAGGAGGTCAAGGACCAGATTCAAGGCGCGAACCGCACGGCAATCAAGGCTGTCGAGCGGGCCAGATCCGAGGTTCGCAGGCACGTAAAGGAATTCGACACCAAGCTTGAAGAGCAGAAGAAGGAGCAGCAGCAGGTGGCGGTTGATTTGGCGGAAGTGAAGGAGACCGCCAGCGCGACTAGTTCGAAACTTACGGAAGTCGGCGGCGACGTGAGCCAGGTGAAGTCGGAAGTCGCCTCGGCGCACTCCGAGCTGCAGAAGACCGGGGCCGACCTGAAAAGAGTGATGGGTGACCTGGGCGTCATGAGCGGATTGATCGCAACCAACTCCAGGCAGTTGACCGCCCTGCGGGAGCTGGGCGAGCGCAACTATATCGAATTCGACGTGCAGAAGACCGGGACGCCCCAGAGAATCGCCGACATCAATCTGGTGTTGAAGAAGGCCGATCCCAAGCGAAACCGCTACACGGTCGAAATTCTTGCAGACGACAAACGAGTGGAGAAGAGGGACCGGACCATCAACGAGCCGGTGCAACTCTATGTCTCCGGCAACCGCCTGCCTTACGAGATCGTGGTCAACGAGGTGAAGAAAGGCCAGATCACGGGATACCTGGCCACGCCGAAGGTAACGGTCGCGCGGCGGTAGCATCTTTTTCGAGATAGTGTCTGGAGGTTACTGAAACATGCACAGTCCGGAAGATTCATTGCGACGCGGATTGCCCGTGCTCGCCAAGTGGGGCTTGCCCGTCCTGGCGGCGCTCTTCGGGGGTATCTCGGTTCTTAGCCTGGTGCAACTGGCGAAGGAACGCCAGCAAACCAAGCAACTGGCCGCGGGAAACCAAGCGCTGAATGCATCGCTTAGTCAGGTTCAGAACCAGCTTCAAACCGTCTCCGAGCGGCTCAATGCCCTAAGCGCCGCGGCGGAGTCGCCCAGACCGGCTCACCGCTCTGCCTCAGCGCCGGCTCGCCCCCGCGCCGGCAAGCGGGCCGTGGCGCGCCAGACCCCCGCGAGTGATTCGCGTCTGGACCAGATGCAAGCCCGGTTGAACGAGCAGCAGCGGGAGATCACCAGCACGCGCGCGGATCTCGAAGGCCGGTTGAGCTCCGCACGGGATGAATTGAGCGGCTCCATCGCGCGCACCCATGAGGAGCTGGTGACGCTGCAAAGACGGGGCGAGCGCAACTACTACGAGTTCCAGCTCGACAAGTCCAAGCGGTTCCAGCGGTTCGGGCCGGTCAGCCTGTCTCTTCGCAAAGCCGACCGCAAACGCGGCTCCTATGATGTGGCGATGATAGTGGATGATCGCCAGCTTCAAAAAAAACGCGTTAACCTTTACGAGCCGGTCCTGATCACCCTGTCCGACAAACCGGAGCCCGTGGTGCTGGTCGTCAATGCTATTCACAAAGATCAAGTCAAGGGTTACGTGAGCGAACCAAAGTATAAGAAGTCGGAACTGGCATCGAATGTGCCCCCGGCGGCGCCGGCGGACAAACCGGCCGGCCTTCAGCAACGGTAAAGGGCGCTGGCCACGCCGGCGGTCCGGCTCAGGCCATGCGCAGGCGCTGGCGTGTCCAATCGACTACATCGGCCAGGCGGTCCAACGGGTCGTGGGGCGCCGGGATTCCCAGCAACTCCCGTGCTCTGGCAGTGTCAGCGATAAAGCGCCCCACTTCTGGATCCCGGCCGGGCTCGACCCGCAGGGGAGACCGGGAGCCGGTCAGGTGCAGAATCCGGCTGGCGAGTTCCGCAATCGTTACGCCCTTTCCGCTGCCTACGTTGACAGGACCCGGGATGAGCCGGCCGCAAGCGGCCTTCCAGAGCGCCTCCACGACGATGTCAATCCAAACGAAATCCAGCACTTGATGACCGCCGTACAAGACGAGCGGATCCCCGCGGAGCGCCCGCTCGACGAAGACCGGAATGACCCGGTCCCGGTCTCCGGTTCCGTACACGTTGGTGAGCCGCAGGATGACAGTCTCAGTGCCATTTCCGCCGAATGCACGGCAATAGATCTCGCCGGCCGCCTTGCTTGCGCCGTACGCGTTCTTCGGGCGGACCGGCGCCTCCTCGGTCACGGGGAGGCATTCGGGATCGCCATAGATCTCGCGTGAGGAAGTGAACACCACACGCTTCACGCCCGCGGCACGCGCGGCGAATAACACGTTGAAGGTGCCACCGACATTCGCCATAAAAGAGTAAGCCGGGTCCTTCACCGCGCCCATGACGTTCGACTGGGCGGCCAGGTGGAAGACGAGATCGCAGCCGCGCATGACCTGAATCAGAGCGGCGCGGTCGCGGACATCGGCTGCCGCAAAGGTCACGTCGCGGCCAAGCCGATGCAGCCTGCTCGTGTCGCCGCGGCGCAAATTGTCCGCCACAACAATAGCGCCCGCGCGCTCCCGCGCAAGCCGCTCCACAAGATGTCCGCCGATGAAACCGGCGCCGCCAGTCACCAGGATACGCATGCAGTCTCTCAGGAAGAGAGGAATCTCTCGAACTGGTCGCCATCCATATCCGTGACGTTGAGGCGAGGAAGCTCGAACGGGCCGTCCGTCCGGCTGACTGCGTGTCCGGCGGTGGAGCAGGCGCGCGAGAATCCGGCGTCCCGGACCACCTGGACCGTTTCCGCCGTATAGTGATCCCTCCCGCCAAAAGGATATGAAAAGCTAGTCACGGGGCGGCTCAGGAGATTTTCCAGACATGCCTTGCTCTCGCGCACTTCCCAAGACTGATCGCTTAACGGCTGCGCGGCGAGCACCGAATGGGTCATCGAGTGGGCTCCGATTTCAAACAACTCCCCGGCTGCGAGCCGGCAGACCTCTTCCGCGGTCAGCATCCGGTGGGAACGCCGAACGGCTGCCTCCTGGCCGCACCACTCGAGCATTTTGTCGAGGATTTCTCGCCGTCTTCCGTGGGGAAGCGGCTGAAGCCGTTGGTAGAGAGCAAAATACGCGTCAAGCTGCTGTTCCAAGGAGTCCGAAGCCCGATCGGGAAGGAGAATCTTCTCGAGCTCGTCCCACCAGAATTCACGAGCGCCGCCGACATAGCCTGCGGCCAGAAAGAAGGTAGCGGGAGTGTTGTAGCGCTCCAGCAGGCGCCTGGCCTCGTGGAGATTGTCGGCGTAGCCGTCGTCGAAAGTGATGGCGACCGAAAGGCCTCCTCGGCTCACGCTCCACCCAGGTGGCCGGACCTGATCGAGGCGGATCCGCCGGTACTTGCTCAGCACTTCCAGATGCTCAACGAAGTGTTCCGGCGTGACGCACAATCCCCATGGATCGGGCTCGACTCGCGCGATACGGTGATAGAGCAGGATTATTTCGCGCGAACGGCGCCTCGGGATGATGAGTCTCATCCGAACTCCCGCTTCTTGGCCGCCACGGCGACGATCACTGGATAATCCGGATCGTGGTGATCCAATTCGTGAGGCGACAGCTCGTGGGAAGCCAGGCCATAAAGAAACGCCGCCGCCGCGAGCACGTTGCCGTAGGTATTCACCCGCAGGTCCGCGGCGGGCAAGCACTCCGCGAAAAGACGCCGGGCGGACGAAGCTGTGAAACGCCAGCAATCGCTCTCCGGGTCCAATTGGTCACGGCAAATCCGGCTGATCCCCGGGAGGGTAGCCAACAAGACACCGCCCGGCTTCAGGATTCGCTCCAGGGTCCTGACCGCTGCACGTAGATCGTAGATGTAATGCAGAGTCTGGGTCAGGATGATGCAGTCGAACGTATTCAACGGGATGTGCGGAGCGTTCGCCAGATCGGCGACGATGGTGATCCCGGGGAGGCCGGGCAGCACGTGCAGGATGTCCTGACGGATAACGCGGTCCCCGCCGAACCTCCGTGAGTAGGCGTCGTCTCCAATCTCCAGCACACGCCCGCTCACCGAGTCCGCGTGCATGGCCAGGAAGGACTCAATGTAGCGGCGATCAATCGGCTGGCCCCGTCCGAGACCGAATCGGTCGCAGACTGGATCCAGGCGGCGCAGACTTCCAAAGCGGATGCGCCCAGTCCCGAGAAACCGTCTCCACAACGACTTGGCAATCCGCCGCAGCACGCCGCTGGGATAGCAGAGGAGAAGCCGCAGGAGGCCCCTCAGGCTTCTTTGCCCCTTCCACTGCTCAACCAGCAGAGCTCCGTAGTATTCCCTCCAAACCCGAATTCCAGACCGGAGCGCCTGGCGAAGCCGCAGGTCAGGAAGCCAGGGCTCCTGCATCCGCAGCACCGCCAGCACGGATTTCAGCATAAACTCGTAGTCCCGGCTCATATTGGCGTCATGCTGGCGGTACTCGGCCACCAGGGAACCGTGCTGGCGGATCTTGCAGGAGCGCGCAAGGCGCAGGTAGAGCTCGTAGTCTTCGCAGGCCCGCAGGCGCTCATCGAAGCCCTCCGCCGCCTCCAGCACCTGACGCGAATACATGACGGTCGCGTGCATCCCGATGAAATTGCCTTGAAGCAGGCGCCAGTAGTGATCCCGCTCCACGTTCGGTATCGAGTCGGTGGGCGCCGGAGTCCCGTCGTCATGGATGTTGCGGTAGGCGCCGAATACGAAGCCGCTGTCCGGATACCGCCGGAAACAGTCCAGACCCGACTGCACGGCGTGCGGCAGCAGCCGGTCGTCGGCGTCCAGAAACACCAGGTAACGACCGGCGCTCTCGCGGAGTCCCGTGTTCCGGGCGGCCGGTAGACCGCGATTGTCTTGGCGAATATAGCCGACCCGCGGGAATGCCCGGGCGACCTGGGCAGTCTCATCGGTGGAGCCGTCGTCCACGACCAGGATTTCCAGATTCGGATGGGTTTGGGCCAGTGCGCTTTCGATCGCATCCCTTAGGTAACGGCCCTGGTTGTAGCATGCGATCACCACCGAAACGAGCGGCCGGTCCAGTTCGACCAGGTGTTGCGTCAGCAGCGGCCAGTCGGTGGTCTGGTTCATACTGTTAACGAGCAGGAGCCTTCTTCAAGGACAGCGCGAACCGCAGTCCCGCAAGGCATCCCAGCGCTCCGGAGAAAAGAATCCGGTTCTCCGGACCGAAGCCTGTTACTACCAGTCGCAATAGGAGCAGGCCGTACTCCAAGGGCAAGGCGAGCAATAGCCGCCGCAAGTTGCCGAAATGCCCGTACCTGGCGAATTGGAGGAGCAGTGCGGCAACATGCCCCTGCATGTACTGGTGAACCTGCCCGCGAAGCGCGCTCAATTCGCGGCGATGGTAGTGAAAAACGAAAGCGGAAGGCTCATAGACACAAGACCATCCATCCGCCAGCAGGCGATACCAGAACTCGGAATCTTCCCCGCATCCTCCGAACACTCCCGGTCCGAGCCGGGTGTCGAACCGGTATCCTCGTTGGAATGCCTCGCGGCGAATAGCCATGTTGGCGCCGGCTCCGATGTCCCAGACCGGAACGCCCTTTCGGCGCAGGGCGGCAAAGTAGGCGGCGCCAAAGCGCCTGGCCCGATAGCCCTGGTGGAAGAACTGAAAGCTTTCCTCGAACATCAACTGGGCGGGTGTCTCGAGTTCTCCAGGAAGGATCAGGCCGGTGGCCGCCATCACCGCGGGATCGGCGAAGCAACGATGGATCCGGGCGAGCCACTCGGAATGGACAACCACATCGTCGTCGGCGAACGCCACGATATCGCCCGACGCATGCGCCAAGGCGGCGTTGCGGGCCGCACTCAAGCCCCGCTGCGCCTCGCAGTGGTATCGCACGCCGGGGAATCCGGCCACCACGTCGCGCGTGGCGCACGAAACCGGTGCATTGTCAATTACGACGATCTCCTTCGGCTGCGGCGAAGAGGCAAGCAGGGACGCCAGGCAGCGCGCCAACTCGACGGGACGCTCCCGCGTGCACACCCCCACCGAGATGGTTGTGCGCGGAGTTGAAGCCGGCTCGGACAGCCGGGCACTCAGCGTATCCAGGGGCTTATCCATGGCGATCAGCCGCCGCAGAGCCTGCTCCGGCTCTCTCAGAACCGGCTCGGGAAGACCGGGCAAGGCCGACCGGAATCCTGCCTCCAGCAGCCGGTCTCCGGCGGCGGTCGCGATGGCCTGGGCCGCGCAAGCCGCCAGTTGCCGCGGGCAAATGGGCAGTTGTGCCGCGGAAAGCCGCCGGTGGCCGAGCGGAACGCCTTTCCAGAGAAAGACAGCGCGCAGGCCTGCGTAGCCGGGTTCGCAGCCAAGCTCCGGAAAGGGATCGCTGAGCTCGATGGAGAGCGTTTTCCAACAGTTGCGGGCCTTCATGCGTACTCCCGCCGCAGTAAGTCGACGCGGCTCCGGGAGCGGTCGTACTCGCCCAACAGCCCGACGATGCCGCCGGCGATCTCGGCCGCAACCAGGTCCCAGGGCAAGGGTCGCCGATTCCGCCGTAGGAAGGGAACGAAGATCTTGCTAAGCTGATAAGCGAACCACCACAGGATCCAGCGCCGGATCTTGGGGCGCTCCGAGGGATCGGTTCGCCAGGACTTGCTGACGTAGGCCATCGATCCCAGCCCCCAAGTCCACATCTGGTGGCGGAGCTTCGCGTACTCCCGCCGGTGCTGGTGGTACACGACTAACTTAGGTTCCCGAACCAGCGGGTAACCAGCGCGGACGACTCGATAGAACATGTCCAGATCGCCGCCGCCGGGCAGCGGAGCGCCGGTGTCGAGCGCGTCGTCGAAACCGCCGAGCTCCACCAGGACGCGGCGCCGGAAGACCATGTTGCACCCCGCCCCAAACATGCCGGCCCCGCACGGATAGGTGGGCAGCTCCGGATGGAGGGGGCCGAAACGTGCGCGGTCAAAGCTCCGCCCGAATCCGCCCATCTGTTCAAAGAGGATCTGGGCCCGGGTTTCCAGCTCGAATGGAAGGACCGGGCCCGTGAACGCTCCGGCATCGGGATTTCCGGCCCAGGCTTCGCCTAGGCCCTGCAGCCACCTGCGGTCCACGACGACGTCGTCGTCCAGAAAGGCGATCAGCTCCGCGGTGGATTCCCGCAGCGCGCGATTGCGCGCGAAGTCGAGTCCAGGCGTACGTTCCACAACGTAATCGACCTTGGGGAAATCGGCGACAACTTGCCTGGTCCGGTCGTCGGATGGCGCGTTGTCGACGACCAGAACACGAACAGACGAGAAGCCCTGTGCGACCGTCAAGCTCTCCAGGCAGCGCTTCAGGACGTCCGCGCGATTGTGAGTGCAGATGGCAATGTCGAGCGACGGCGCATTCAAGGGAAGGAGCAGTCCTCGCAGCTCCTCGTAGATCCTCTCGCTCAAGATGTGAGCGGCAGCGTGCTTCATGACGCGCGCGGCCAGCTCATCCGGGCTGAGCGCCGTGCCTTCCGCCAGCGCTTCCATACAGAAACCCACGACCATGTCGCGATGCCGGATCACGAACGCCAGGCCGGAGTAGCCCGGCGGAACCGTCACCTCCGGAAGAGGGCGCTCGACCTCCAGTTCCAGAATCTTGTACGAGAGTTCGCGGTTATCCGGCATTCTGCAACTCGCGGAGCCGGAAAAGGAACCCGCGGCGGGCGAAGAGTTCCTTCGGGCTGCCTTGTTCGCTTATCCGTCCCTCGTGCAAGACCACTACGTGGTCTGCGTACCGCATGGTGGAGAGCCGGTGGGAAATGACCACCACTGTTGGGTTGCCCTTCCTCCGCTGCAGGTAACGTTGAATCGTGTCTTCAGACACGCTGTCCAGGGCGCTCGTCGCCTCATCCAGAATGAGGATAGCCGGCTTACGGAGAAGAGCTCGGGCCAGAGCCAGACGCTGTGTCTGGCCGCCCGATAGCGCCAAGCCGCCGGGGCCGATCTTCGTGCCGTATCCTTCAGGCAACGAGCGAATGAAGTGGTCCGCATCCGCCTCAACCGCCGCCCGAGCCACTTCTTCGTCGCTCGCCGCGAGGTTGCCGTAGCGGATGTTCTCCCGGACGGTTGCGCTGAACAGATACGTATCCTGGCCGGCCCAGGCGATCTGGCTGCGCCACGACACGACGTCTATCCCGGCGAGCGGGACGCCATCCACGTGAATCTCACCCAGCACAGGATCGCGGAACCGGCAGAGCAGGCTCACAATCGTCGTTTTTCCCGAGCCGGAGGGACCCACGATGGCGGTGGTCTTGCCGTGGGGAACGTGGAATGACAGGTTATCCAAGGAGAACCCGTCCCCGGATTCGTAAAAGAATGTGACCCCGTTGAATCGGATCTCGCGGTTGAAGCCGGCGAACCGAGACGCCGCCGGGAAGGGGCCCGGGTCGGCCGCGAGGAAGCGCATCACGTCCTCGACCGAGGGAGCCAGCGAGGTCAGGCTGAGCCGGGCGCTGTCGAGCTGCCGGATCTGGGGCTGCAAGCGGTAGAGCAGCAGCAGGAACACGACCACGGTCGGGACCGAGTTGCGGAGGCTCACGCCGGCCAGCAGGATTCCCAGCAGCAGCCCGATATACAAGATCTCCGACAGAGGATGAACGGCGCGGTGAAGCAGGTCAAGACGGAAATAGATCGAGCGCAGCTTCTCCGACACGGTGTCGAACAGTTTCTGGCGATGGGCCTGGAGCCCGAACATCTGGATGACCTGGATACCTTCCAGCCCGTCCAGCATCTGCTCGCTCATGGCTGCGTTAGCCTCCACTCCCTGTCGTCCGAGACCGCGGGCTCCCGCTGAAACCGTCCGCAACAGCAGCGATACGAGAGCCACGCCCAATACGACCAGCAGGGTGAGACGCCACGACAACGCCACCAGCAGCGCGAAAAAGACAGCGATGGAGCAGAGGTTAATCACCAGGTTGACGAACAGCGAGATGGCATCGCTGGTATGCCACGTGTCCGTGCCCAGAAGGTTCAGTAGGCGGCCTGGCTGCATTCGATCCAATGCCGACTGGCTCATGCCGATCATCTTGGCGAATGTGCGCGATCGGATGGCGTGAGTGATCCGCGAATTGATGCTGGCGGCCAGCACCGAGTCGGAATAGGCCAGCAAACCCTTGCAGATCGTCAGGGCCAGGATCGAGGCCACAATCGCAAATAGGCGGTGACCGGCGGGCACTCCCTGGAACCAGCCCACGGCGGGCGAAGGGCGCCGCTGCGGATCCAGACTCTCCAACAGCGGGACAAACAGACTGATACCGATGCCCTCCGCCAGCGACGACAGGGTTCCCAGAACCACCATCGCGGGGAGCCCCCAAGGGTACATCCTGAGAAACGGGCGCAACAGTTGAACGGTCTTGATCTCCTTCAATAGGCCCCCTTCCGCATCAGCACCGTTCCAATAGTCCGGAACAGGATGCACAGATCCAGCCAAACCGACCAGTTGCGGACATAATAGGTGTCCAGTCGCACGCGCTCCTCGTAGGAGGTATCATTGCGTCCGGAGACCTGCCAGAGACCGGTCAGGCCGCTCTGGACCTTGGTATAGAGATTGAAACTGTCGCCGTAACGCGAGACTTCGTCCTCGACGATGGGACGGGGGCCGACCAGACTCATCTCGCCTTTCAACACATTCCAGAGCTGCGGGAGCTCATCGAGACTGGTCCGGCGTAGAAACCGCCCAGCGCGGGTCAGTCGCGGATCGTTGCGCAGCTTGTGATCGAGTTCCCATTCTTCGCGCAACCGCGGGTCCTTGGCCAAGTGCTCCCGCAGGACCCGGTCGGCGTTCCAGATCATGGAACGGAATTTCCATGCGCGAAACGGACGGCTGCCGAAGCCGATCCGGCGTTGGCAAAAAAACACGGGACCCGGCGAGTCCCACTTGATCCAGAAAGCGATGGCGGCGAAGAGCGGAAGGCACAGGATCCCGCCGGCCATCGTGAGGGCCAGATCGAGCAGCCGCTTGGCCCATTGCTTCTCCGGGGCAAAGATCTGCGGACAAACTTCCAGGCCGAGCATCCCGCCCAGGCTCCTCGGATTCACCCCCACCGTGGAGAAACCCACCAGATCGGGAACCACTAGGATGCGGGCGAAGCGCAGGCCATGCCGCTCGATGGCGGATAAGAAGCGCGAGCTTCGCCATCCGCGCATGGCGACCACGGCGTACGCCGACCTCTGCGATCCGATGACCTCCCCGGCGAGGTCATAGCTGCCGATCACGGGAACGCCCTGGATCGCGGCCGGGCTTTCCGGGTTGTCATCCACCACCGCGATGGGTTTCAGCCCAAGGCCGGGATCGGCGAGCAGGGCCTGGACGATGCGCCGCCCCTCCGGCCCGGCGCCAAAGACCACCGCCGGGCTGCCCCACCAGCTTTCTCCCGCGCACGCCTGCCGGACCAAAGCGCGCATGAGGGGGAGCAGGGCCACGCTCAATCCCATCACCAGAAAAAGCGTCCAGGTGAAATAGTTGCTCGCGCCTCGCAGCGAGACAGTCGTCGCCGCCAGCAGGATGAAAACCACTGCGGAGGATAGCGTGGCCCGGCGCAGCTCGTCCGGCGGGCTGAGGGCCACTCCGGAATAGAGCCCTACGGCCGCGTACACTGCGATGAAGACGAATAGGAAGGGCCACAATCGCAGATAGCTGGCCAGGTTCACCTGACCGTTCACCGCGAGTTTACAGGCCACGCCGAGCGCTACCGAAAGGAGCAAGGTGACGATGTCGGTGATCACCAGATAGGCGACCATGTTGACAGGGCGTCCTGGCAGCGCAAACGGCAGGTTCAGCTTTTGAATGGCACTGATCGGTGTCATGGTTCTGTTGAAGCTGTTCGATTTCCAGAGGTCTTACAGGTGGCCGGATGGAGCGGTCACGGCGTCCACTACAGGTATTTCGCAGCCGTAAAGGACGTGCCGGTAAACCGAGAGGGTCTTCCGCAGCATGGCGTCCAGGGTAAACTCGGCTTCGTATCGCTTGCGTCCGGCGTCGCCCATCCGCCGGCGAAGGGCCGGGCTGTCGAGAAGCTGTTCCAGCCGCGCGCGAAGGGAGTCCAGGTCCCCGCGAGGAACCAGAAAGCCGGTTTCCTGGTCGACCACCGCCTCGGCGACGCCGCCGGTATCGGAGGCCACAACGGGAAGTCCAGCGCGCATCGCTTCGAGGATGCCGAGGGGGAACCCTTCCCACTTCGTGGGCAGAGCGAAGAGGTGGGCGGCCGCGAGAATCTCTGGAACATCCAAACGTTGCCCCAGGAACGCGACCCGGTCACGGAGGCCGAGTTGCCGGGTCTCCGCTTCGAGCGCGGGACGAGTCGGACCATCGCCGACAAAAACCGCGCGCACCGGCAGAGTGATCCTGGACAGCGCGCGAAGCAGCAGGCTTTGGTCCTTCTGCACGCAGCACCGCGCCACGACGGCGATCACCGGCACATCGGCGCGGGCCGGAGCCGCGCGATGCAACGTGTCGCCAATTCCGTTGTGGATCACCAGCAGCCGTTTCCGGCTCGCAATCCGGTACCGCAGCGCCAGATCCCGGTTGGCCCGCGACACGTTGATTAGAGCGGAACTCCAAGCGGCGGCGAGCCGCTCGCTGGGAATCCCGGCGATTTTCCACTTCAGGCAGGCGCCGTCCGCGAAGGACCAGGTATGAGCCGTGAAGACGGACGGGACCCCGGCAATGCGAGCGGCGCACCTTCCCAGCAAGCCGGCCTTGGAGGTGTGGGCGTGGACTAGGTCTGGCCGGACCTTGCGGATCAGGCGGAGGAGCTGGAACAAGGCGCGCATGTCATGGGCTGGTGCGATGCGCTGCACCAGGTCCGGGACGATGTGGCAGGGGATTCCAAGATCCCGGACGGCATCGGTCAGGTAGCCTACTTCGCCGGCGCCGACGACCGGGTCGACCCGGCCGCCCAGCCGGCTGAGCAGATCCAGCAGGTGGACCTGAGCGCCTCCAACGTCGGATCGAGTAATCAGATAGAGAATCCTCACACGCACCTCCGGTTACTGCGGTTCGGGAACCGGGCACAACGCTTCGAGACGCCGCGTTGGCCGGGTTGAGCCAAAGTAGCGGTCTCGCAGCGAAAGGCAGGGCTTCTCGACCACGTGATATAGAAGATTGGAGAACAGCAGAATGAGCAGGACCGCGATCGCCGCTCCCGGCAGGGATTGAAGCGTGAGATTCAGGCGACCGGCAATTCCAGCCGCGCAATCCAGGGCCAGCGAGTGCGTCAGGTAAATCGAGTAGGACAGCAGCGCGACATACCGTGCTCCGGGCATGCGGAATCCTGCGAGCCGGACCCGCTCGCTGAGAACGGAAGCGGTCAGAAGCGCGAAAGAAACCGACATCAGGGTGAAGCCAAGAGCCGCACCTAGCAGCGAGTAGCGTTTCCACAAAACGACTACGGCCGCCAGCAAACAAACCAGGCTGGCAGCCAGCAAATGATTCCCGTGCAGCATCGCCTGGCGCCAGATCGCCGGGCGAAGATGTTTGAGCGCGGCCAACCCCACGCCGAGCGTGATGCCGTCCAACCGGCAGTAGGAGGGGAAGAAAAGGCTGCCCATGAATACCTGCAGCCCCTCGGCCGGGGGCAGCAGATCGGGACGGGTGCTGAGCCAGATCCCGGTGCGGAGGACCACTCCGAAGATAAGAATGCTGGCGAACGCCGACAGGGCCAGTCCCGGCAAGTTGCTGCGGGCAATCAGGAGAACGATGATCGGAAACAGCAAGTAGAAATGTTCTTCCACGCAAAGCGACCAGGACGGAGTAAAGACGCTGGGGACGCCGAAGTTCTGGATGAAACTCAAGAACTTCCACAGCGGCGCCGGCGGGGTTGTCCCGATCACACCCGGCAGCAGTGCGTATACCGAGAGGACCAGGTAGTAGTTGGGGAGAGTGCGCAGGAAGCGGCGCAGATAGAAACTCCGGAGTGAAATCTGCTGCCCGCGGCCGAGTGCGGCGAATAACTGCCCGCCGATCAAGTAGCCGCTCAGCACGAAGAACAGGTCGACACCGGTCCAGCCGAAGTTCAACATGCGCTGGAGAAGACCCGTTCCAGGCTTCGGGTAATGGGCCACCAGAACCAGGACAATTGCCAGCGCGCGCAAGACATCGAGCCCGCCGATCCTTCCGGATGGATTGGTTCGTTCCATGACTCAGGCCCGCGCTTGCTCCAGCAGCAACTGCCAGGTTTGTTGAGCCGCCCGCTCCCAGGTGAGTCCTCTGATCCGTTGGAACCCGCGCTGGCGCAATGTCCGCCGCAGCTCCTCGCTCGATGCCACCGACAGAATTCCTTCCGCGATCGACTCCACATCCTCCGGATCCACGGGGACCACGGCATCTCCGGCAACTTCAGGAAGCGAGGTGCCGTGGGAGGTCACTACGGGAGTGCCGCAGGCCATCGCTTCCAAAGGCGGAAGGCCGAAGCCCTCATACAGCGACGGATAAATGAGGGCCAGCGCGCCGGTGTACAGGCTGGCGAGCTGCTCTTCGGAGACGTATCCGGTGAAATGCACTCGCGGTGGCAAAGAATCGAACGACACGCTCTCAAATACCAGAGAGCTGCCCGTGCCTCCCGCAACCACCAGTTCAATCTCGCGAGGCAGAGACTCCTGAACGCTGGCCCAGGCCCGCAGCAAGCGGCCGAGGTTCTTTCTCGGCTCCAGCGACCCGACGCACAGCAGGTATTCCGCGGACTCGATTCCCAGCGAGCGCCGCGCGGCCTGGATTTCCTCCGGCGGCTTCGGACAGAAGCGGGCGTCCACGCCGTTGGGGATGACCGTGATCTTCTCCGGTTCGACCCCCAGGCGCTCCACGATCCGGCGTTTCGTGAACTGCGAGACCGTGATAATATGCCGGACCTGTCTCGCCAGCCGCGGGAGCAGCCACGCGTACCAGGCGGCAAAGCGCCGGCTGAACCATTCGGGCCGGTCGAGAGGAATCAGATCGTGGATCGTGCAAACCTGCCTCGACACAGCCACCGGTCCAGTGTTGTTCGGGCTCCAAAGCAGCTTTCCGCGAACCGCCGCGGGCAGGTACAGTTGCTCCCACAGATGCCCGGCCGCGCCCCGCAGGGCCTGGGACGGACGGACCGTCTGGATCCGGTCTCCCAGGCGGCGCGCCAGCTCGAGGGCGTAGCGCTGCATGCCGGTGGGCCGATGCGCGTGGAAGCGTGCGTTGAGGGCGATGGGAGTCATGGTCTCAGTCTTGCCGCGCGAGTGAAGTCCGCCGCGGCGCGGGCAGGGCGTGGACGCAGCCCTCGGATGAGCGAGAACATTGCGGGTGCTCCCGCCATCAGGCAGAGCGAGGGGAAGGCCCGGCCCTCACCCCAGTAGAGCGCGAGCGGGACTTCCAACAGGCCGAGGTACACGATCGGGTAGAGAAAGAGACCCGGCAGCTCCTTCCGGCGGAACATCTGGTAAACTGCACCGCAGATCAATCCCAGCAAGAGCCAGTACAGGAGTCCGCCGGGCACGCCGAAATCCAACAGGGGGAATAGCATGCCGCCGGCATTGTTGAACTCGACATTGGCCTCGGATTCGAGAAAGGGGAAGTAAAACCACTTCTCGCTGGAATCCAGCAGCGGATTGGGAAAGAGCCGCTTGATCAGCGGACCCGTAAGTGGGAAGCCCCACAGGAAGTGCAGGCTGAAGTACGGGGCACTCAGCGTTTCCAGGCGCTGCAGAAGGTAGGCTCCGTTGTTGAAGGAGGTCACGTAGTAGCCGAGCAGGCGCATGGCCCCGAATTCCACTAACGTCTGATCGCGTCCGGCGTAGTAATTGGTCCAGGAGCGGAAGTACTCAAACCCGGTAAAGAGAACGAACAGGGTTGCCACGCCGATGAACGGAGCGAAGCGCAGCAGGATCCGAACCGATGGGCTCGCCTTGGGGGAGTCGAAATAGCGTACAGCCAGCCCGGTGACCAGGAACGGCACGGCCAGCTCGATCAGGGCGAACCGCTCGCTGTTGAGCAAGGCCCGAAACACGGCGATCAGAAACACGGCCCCGCACTTGAATCGCACCGTTCGCCAGCCGTGGGAGAATCCGATGATCGCGCCAAGAATCATGACCGCTATGCCGAATTGCGTGAGAGTCGTGATGCCGCCGACGGTCGGCAGGTAAGTGAATCGCGCATCGTACATGGCGCCTTTTTCGCCCGTCAGGACGCCCATCACCACGCTCCAGGTGATCCCTCTCCGGATGGCCAGCGCCGTCCATAGGGCATAGCCGGACAGGCAAAGCCAGAAGCTCAGCCGGAACAAAAAGGCCATCAGGTTCCATGAGCCCCGCTCTTCCGGGCCGGGAATGGCGATTCCTCTTCCACGGGCCGTTAGACGTGTGCCCCACCAAGACCCGAACACAAAAACGGCGACGCACAGGAGCGCCACCTCCAGCGTGCTCCAGTCGAAGAACTTGGGCGCCCGCCAGTATGTTCGGTACGTGGACTCCGGAATCAAGTGGGCCGCCACGCTGATCCCCACGCCCGCTGCCGCGAACGGGAAGGCCGGATGCAGCCACCAGATGGCGGAAGTAGGTCGGATCATGTCAACTCACTGCCAGGACCGGGTCGCGAAACCGGGCTCTGGACCGCGCCACCGCGCGCACCATGCTGAAACAGACGAAGGCCTCCGCGCAGACCACCGCCCAGGCCATGCCGAGGTGTGCAAAGTGGGGCGCCAGGATTACCGCCAGCGCCAGATTCAGTGCTCCCGCGCTCAGAATGATACGGTTGACCTCGCTATCGCGGCCGTGCGGCAGCAGCCACTGCAGTCCCACCGAATGTGTGATGGCCAACAGGGGCGGGAGTAAGGCCAGAATCCGAAGCACCGTAACCGCGGGCGCAAAGCCTGGCCCCATCAGCAGGTACACCAGCAGCGGCGCAAAGCCGAAGATCGCCCCGCCCAGCACCACGCCGCCCGCGCCCGTCACGATGGCGCCGATCCGCGCCAGCCGCGCCGCTTTTTCCGGCGAGTTGGATACCATGTGGCTCAGCCGCGGGTACAGCGCCTCTCGGATCGGGTTTAGCAGCCCGTACACCGCCTTGCTGATTTTCTCCGCTGAAGCGAAGTAACCCACCAGAGTAGGCGTCGTGAACAATCCCAGCACAAAGGCGTTTCCGACTCCGTACAGGCTTTCTCCGCTGCGAAACACGAACATGCGCCAGCCTAACCGGACGGCATCGCGCACCAGGTACCACGAGGGCCACCGGAACGGGAAGGCACGGTAGGCCAGGATGATTCCAGCGGCGGTGGACAGGGCGGGAGCCAGCCCCTGGACCATCAGGGCGACCCAGCCGTCCTCCGGCGAGCGGACCAGCCACAGGATGGCGCCCATCCCCATCAGCTTTCCGCTGATTTCCAGACCGGCCGCCAGATGAAGCCGCTCCAGCCCTTGGAAGAACCACAACGGCGTGAATCCCTGCGCCACGGCGTACAGCAGGCCCGCCGCCAGAAGCTTCGGGTTGTCGCACAGGAGCGGAATCCAGCGGCTCAGGATCACGGCGGCGGCGCCTGCCGTAAGGGCCAGGATCACCTGCGCGCCCACTACCCCGGCAACGATTTCGCTGCAGGCTTCCTTGGACTCGCGGTTCCGGGCAATCTCACGAGTCGCCGAGAGGTTGAATCCGAACTCGATTACCAGAACCAGGAACTCTCCCAGTGATTGCGCGAACGCAACCATTCCCCATCCGGCCGGACCCAAGGTTCGCGCCAGATACGGTACGATAACCAGCGGCGCCAGCTTGCGGCTGATCTGAACGCCATAGAGGACCGCGGCGTTCTGCACGAGTGAATCGCGCATGAGCAATCGGACGAGCTGCTTCATCGGAGATGGGCCTGACTTCCCGAGACCAGTTGGGCCTCCGGCGCCTGCTGAAGGGCGTCCGGTCTTGCCAGCCAGCCGCCCAGCCGGCCGGCGAAGATCGACCAGTGATAGCGAGCCTTCTCCGGGCGCCCCGCGCACAAGGACAGCAACGCGCCTCCCAGCGGCCGGATCAGATGGACCGCGACCGGAGCGCGGTGTTTGCGCAAGACCCGGCCGACGCCCCTGCCGTAGTACCGCGCCTTGTCGTAGATCTCCGGAGTGTAGGGTCCCGATCTTCCGCGATGCCACACGCCCAGCGATGGATCGTAGTGAATCCAGTGCCCCTGCTGGATGGCCCGCAGGAGGTAATCGGTCTCTTCGCCGGCTCCCCACGGTGTGCCCGCGCCGACACCCAGCGACTCGTCAAAGGACAGGCTCTCCACCAGGGAACGCCGCAAGAACATCGAGAAGGTGATCGCCCGGCGCCAGACATTGTCGCGCGTGAGCAGCCCGGGCCTGCTGTCCCAGCGGCCCCCGGAGGATGAGCCCGGCTCCACAATCTCGCGGCCTGTCAGCCCCGTGCAAGCGGGGCCCTGCTCGAAGAATCGCGCCACCCGCTCCAGGAGATCCGGATCGTACCAGCAGTCGTCATCGGGGAAAGCGACGATGTCGCCGGTGGCGTGCGCCAGTCCCGTGTTGAAGGCTCTGGAATGTCCTGGCGCCGACCGGATCCGTCGCATCGGGAACGCGGCCCGGTGGCGCTCCAGTACTTCAACCAGCCGGTCGTCCGGATTCTGGTCGATCACGAGAACCTCAAACTCACGCCAGGTTTGTTGCGCCAGGGATCGAAACAGCGGCTCCAGCTCCGTGGTCCTTCCCAGGGTCGCCAGCAGAATGGAATAGCGCATGGGATCAGTTACCGGAACGCCAGCGCCAGCCCGTACAGTCCCATGCTTCCGATGCGCACCAACGGCTCCACTCTGCTGACCTTGTTCTGCGGCACCACCAGCATGTCATCCGGCCGGATCCGGATATCCTCCCGGATGTTGCCGGGCGACATCAGCCGCTTCAGATCGAGAATCTTGACTTCCGCGTAATCCGGATTCACGCGCCGCAGAAGGATGACCTGCGTCCGCTTCGAGCTCTCTTTGAAGCCGCCGCTCATCGCGATCGCCTGGATGGCGGTGACCTCTCCCCGAATCTCGTAAGTACCCGGACGCGTGACCTCTCCGGCCACGACGAAGTGCGGCTTCACGAAGTCCTTGAGCAACACGGTCACTTCGGGGTCTCTGAGCCGTGCGCCGGCTAGCTTCGCAATGGCGGCGGAGGCCTCGGCCAGCGTGAGTCCACCGACCTTGACGTCGCCGACGACTTGGATCGTGATGAAGCCATCCGGCTGCACGGTGCCTGTCAAGTTATACTCCGGCGTGTAGCGAAACTGGATCTCCACCACGTCGTTCGGCTGGATCCGGTAGCGCGGCTCGCGCGGCGTGAATCCGGGCGTTTGCGCATTCGCCGCCCAGGCGAGACACAGAACCCACACCAGTCCTTTTATCGGCATCGGAATTAGCCCCTTCCGGTCAAAGATGCTTGTAGATAAACCTGGGGACCGGGTAGGTTCGTTTGTTGAGAACCAGCCCCAGTAAGTTGCAGTTCGAGTCCTCGATCAGCCTTTGGGCATGCTCGATCTGGTCACGCCGCGCCTGGCCGGCGGCGACCACTAGGAGCACGCCGTCGCTGGCCTTGGCCAGGGAGAAGACCGCGCCGGAGCTCTTCAGTGCCGGGCAATCCACCAGAACATAGCCGAAGCGCTGGCGCAGCATCTCCACGCTTTGCTCCAGCAGGCTCGCCGGGAGCAGGTAGCTGTCCGAATAGGTGTCCATCAACCGCCAGACTCTCGCCCTCGTGCCGGTTGGGTGGCTGCCGGCATCCCGGAAGTATGCCGGGGCCAGACCGCTGAGACTCGACGCCTGTGCCAGCAGGACATGCTCTCCGGTGTGGCGGGCGATTTCACCGGCCAGCGTCTCGACGACATAGCTGACTCCATCCCCAGGCGCGACCGAGGTGAAAGCGAAGATACCTCCCTCGACTCGCGCATACCGGATCTGAACGAGTTTCTGGATGAGGGGCAAATAAGATCCGGCCAAGGAAGGATCGGCGAAATTCGCCGGCTCCACCAGAACCTTCTTTGCCAGCCGCGTCGTGCGCTCGACGAATTCCTGGACGGAGTAAGGCCCCACGGACTCGATCGAGCCCGACAGAACCTTTCGCGCGGTGCGCTCGATATGACCCAGCAAACTGGCTTGATTGCTCATCGAATTGACTCCAGGGTCGCGCCGCTCTCCAGACGCGGCGAAGGTGGCGGTAAAGTACGTAGGCAGAAGCTGGCCAGCACGGGAAGACCCGTCAGCCCTTCCAGCTCCCAGGGGGTGTACACGGTGTTCTTGGTGATAGCTATGAAAAAGGCAATTCCCAGGATGATCAGGCAGCACAGCAAATAGCCGGCCGCCAGGCTCCCGGTGAGCTTTTGCCTGGGAATCTGCGGCGCCTTTGGCGGCTCCACCAGCACCACATTGGCGATCTTCTGGCGGTCCATCGCCTCGGCGATTCGAGCCTCCTCGCGCTTCTTGGAGTAAAGAAAAAAGCTGTCTTCCGCCTCCTTGATGTCGCGTAACAGTTGATCGTCGTCCGGCGTGGCATGCTGCAGGCTGCCCAGCGAGCGCCGGTACTCGGCGACCTGATCGGTCAAGCCGGCGGCCCGGGCGCGCAGACCGGTGGCATTCAATTCCGCTTTCGCCAGTTCGGCCTCCAGCGACTGGCGCAGCGGGTTTACGTCTGTCGCCTCTTCGGCCGAAAACAGGTTGTTCGCGCGATCCATGGCCAGCCTGGTGTCGGCGATCTGCTGGTCCAACTGCTTGATCATCCGGTCGTCCGGGCGAAACTTCGTCAACAGCTCGGTTCTGCGGTTCTGCAGTTCGGCGAGCATGGTGTTCAACCGTTCCACCGAATATTGATTGGGCAGCTTGCGCGCCTGCGTTGTGATGCGCGGTGTTAGGCCCGCCAGTTGGCTCCTCAACTTCCGGATTCGCTGCTCGTTCTCCAGACGGGCCGCCTCGGTCTCTTTGAGCGCCCCCTCGAGATCCACCATTTTCCGCAGGTTCAGGTCCTTCTGCTGGCCGAGCAGCACGATGTTGCGCGGTTGTTGGAACTCCGACAAGCGGGTTTGCAGGTCCCGTAATTGCCGCTGGTAGTGGAGCGCCTGCCGGTTGAAGAACTCGTAGACGCCCGAGCTGCTGTGTACTCGCAAGTGTTCGTTCAGGTATCCGTCCGCCATCGCCTGCAGTACCGCGGCCGTTTCTTTGGGATTCGGCGAAGAGTAACTGGCCTTGATCATGTTGGCTTTCAGGACCGGCGAGATTTTGAGCGCTTTCTGCAGCTCCCTGACCGCTCTTTCGACCGAAATGTCGCTGGAGTCCTCCGCCAACCCGCAGCGGACCACCACGTCGCGCAGCAGCACGCGGTTGGAGAGAAGCTGGATCTCGGTGGCGATCACGGCTTCGTCGACGTAGGTGCGCGCCACCTGTCCGTTGCTGGACTCGGGGGTCACTACCGCGTCCGCACGGATGTTGTTCACCAGGAACTTGATCTCTGCCTCATAGGCGGTTGGAAGCCACAGGAGGTAGCCGCCGGCCGCCAGGTTCAGCAGGAGGAAGGCCTTCAAGATGAAGTTCTTCTGCCGGAACAGCCGATCCGCCAGGTTTCTCAGCAGGAGGCTATAGCTGCCCGTTCTGCCGTCTGTCAGGACTTTGGGGGGGGACATGATGTTGACTCTCCGGGACCCGCGCAGTTCGAATAGGCCTGATCCAGGCTCGATCCACTTCCACTGCAACCGATCGCTGTAAGAGCGAGACGGACACGACGAACCTCTCTCCGTTCTTGTGAGCCAGAATGACTCCCTCGACTCCCGCGAGCGGGCCGTGCTCAAGTTGAACCCGCTGCCCGACAGGTAGCGCCGGATAAGGCGCCAGGCGCAGACCGGACTGCATCACCTTCAGCACCGCCGCCATCTCGCGCTCGTCGACCGGCTGGGGGATCCTGCCGATGCTGACAATGTGCACCACGCCCGGAACCGTGAGAACCGGCAAGCGAACGGAAACATCGAAGCTACAAAAGATGTACCCGGGAAACAACGGTCGTTCCAGCTCACCCCGGCTATGCGTTCCTGGCTGGCTGTAAACGGGATAACAAACCTGGAGGCCTTTGCCCCTCAACGCCTGCGCGGTAACACGTTCTCGATTAGACTTGACGCGGATCGCATACCAGGGATCTGTGTGAACCGGCACCTTGCAATCCTCCTCGGCCCGGGATTGTTTCCGGAGAGTCTCCAGCATGAGTATTTGGATGAGCTACCGCCCTTTGGGGTGGTCTTCTTCCCATTACGAACCGCCGCCAAAGGCTCCGGTGTAACGCAGGCGCCAGTGCGGATTAAGATGAGAAGGTGGGAGCATGTGTAATGCCAGGATCTGCTGTACCGCGGGTCCAAAGCCCCCCTGAGGCGAGTAATTGAAGATCTCGACGCCAGTATCCTGGTACGCAATGAGGGGTGCTAAGAATCTCCCCCGAGGCAACGCTAGGGTAACTCCCTGAGCAGAAAAGCCTACCGTGAGATTGTCCCGGGTAATCTTTACCGCGTGACTGTAAAAACTTCTCGGGCGCCGCCTCGCGGCCAGTTCAAAGCCAAGCGCAGACGCGTCTCCACAGAGCACCGGGCTTGCAGACCGAGCCGCCGATCTGTCGCCACGCTCAAGTCTTGCCAGATTACACGGGCCAGGGAGCCTCGATCATTCACCTGCCTGGGCGACCACAGTGAATTCGCCGTGCGAACGGCGTCCACGCTGTTTCGGGCGCTTATCGCGGCTCTTCCCCGCGGTCAAATAGAAGCCGCAATGAGTCCTTGCGTTGGGAACTCTCGGCGCGGTCAGCTTTGTCGTCCGGGCGCTACGCCAGTTGCCGGGACGCAAGGCGGTGCTGCTGTTCTCCGACGGCTTCCGCATTTGGACTCCGAGGGAACCAATTCGCGGATCACGGATGCGATGCGGCGTCTGGTCGATCTGGCCAACCGCAGCGCCGTGGTTCTTGTATCTTGGATCCGCGCGGTTTGGCCGACACCGGCCTGATGGCGGCCGATGACAGCAACAGCCGGGAGCGTGCGTGCGGACTTGAAGCGACGCCGCGACGAACACCTGGACTCGCGGATGCCGCTCTCCTACCTGGCTGCGGAGAACTGCGCTGTTCCTTCGCGATACGAACGACCTCACGGGCGCGGGTCCAGGTAGACAAAGGCATGTCTAACCCGAATCCAATTCTGGCTTCGTCCCGAATTTGAGTCTCATTTGAGCGGGCCGAGTGGAACACCAAACAGAGAGCGCGCTTCGATGAATATGGTTCTGAGACATCTGTACCGAAGATTCACCGAACCCTATGGAGAACCAACAACTTACGGTCGTCTCGGGCCCTGCCAAACACCCTCTGTTCCTGTCGTGTAGCGCTCGGGGAGCCAAAGTTCCCGCCTCGAAGTTCTCACCAGCAGTTTGTTAGCGCGTCGCTCCCGCCCGTAACCCGCACCTGTACGACAACTTAGCGCCCCTCCGCCTCTCTCCGTTTTGTGCCGTGTCTCGCTTGGGTTGTCAAACCGCCAGCCGAAAACCTTTACCGAAGGCCGTTTCTCCGCGTCTCCGGGCCATTCCCCGCAGTTGGTTAACGCGCGCGAGACATTGGTATACCCGAGCCGGACACTTTCTGCACGCTCCGCGTATATAGTTAACAAGCGGGCCGACAGCCCGGCATCGAGCGTCATCATGAGCGTGGGTTTCCCCGGTCGGCGGGCTCCGTGCATCTCACCCCCAACTCCAAGCAAGATTTGCTCTGCCTTGCGTATCTGAAAACTCGAGCTTCTTTTTCTACAGATCTTCCCTCTCGGACTCTCTCTTCGACCTGATGAACGATCCAGCCCAGACCCAGAGAGACCAGGGTCTCCGACAAAGACCTGTAGGCCTCGCGAGTGGCTTCAGCGGTCATAGCTCAAATCTCGCAAACGCCTGCCCTCTGAAAAAGTCTGAGAAGCTCACTGCCGTAAATCATCTAAGAATTCCGACGCCGGATCGACGCTCGTCACCAACAGATGATCCCGGGCACGTGTGCAGGCAACGTAGAGTAAGTGTCGCTCCGTATTGTAGACCTCTTCGAGATCCGCGTCGTCCGCGGCGGTTTCGATCCGTTCCTGTAACGGAATCACCTCGTCGTCACAGGCCATCACCGCAACAGTGCGGAATTCCAAGCCCTTGGCGAGATGCATGGTACTGATCGAAGTCCGGCCACTGGTGGTCTCAACGTTGTCCTCAAGCACCTTGTAGGGGAGCTTCGCATCCCCGACCGCCGCACGAGCTCGGTCCAGTTCGGCCGCTGAGCGGACAAAGACGCCGATTTCGTGTGGCACGATGCCCTCCTTGGTCCGTTCCGCCAACCACTTGCTGACGGCCTTGATCTCTTGTTGGGGAGTATCCAGAACCATGATGTCCGGCTGTGGACCGTTGAAGGTGGAGATCGTGCCCCTGCGGTGTTCCGTGTTGCCGTCGACGTCGGACACCTCTGGACCAAGGAGGCGGTCGGCCTGCATTCGGATCTGGTGTGAAGTTCGGTAATTGATTCTCAGTGTGGACGAACGCCCCCGAACATCGACACCAAGCGCCTTCCAGGAGAACGGCTGTTGAAAGATCCGCTGTCCCAGGTCGCCGGCAAAGAAGAGGCTATTCGGCCGACCTGCGCCGAGCGCCGCAAGGAACCGGAGCTGAGCAACACTGACGTCCTGGGCTTCATCTACGACCGCGAAGTCGAATGGCGGATGCGCGCTTGCTGCAAGCTTCGCCGCCACCCGACTGAACACGCTTGAGTAGGTTACCAGGCCCAGGGCCCGGAGGCCAGACCGCACACGCTCGAACATCGACCAGAGCATGACTCTCTGAGCTTCTTGTAAACGTGTCTTGCGCCCCAACCGCGCGACGTCACGGTAGGACTCCCAGGCTTCCAACTGCCATGCGTCAACCACCTGCTCCCACTCTGTCGTTAGGAAGTGAAGGGAGAACCGGTTTCCTTCCAATGTGCGGGCGGCTTCTTCCAGGAGCTCTCGAATCGTTTCACGGGACGCGATCTGGGGACGACCAAAGTTCACTTCGTAGAGCCGGCGGCCGATCGCGTTCATCGAATGTACCTCCAGCCGTTCAGCAAGGCGTGGTTCGTTGCTGATGAACCGCCGGAGCTTCGTTCTCAGGGCATTCGACAACGTGTCGCAGAAGGTGGTGAGCAACACCCTGGCGTCCGGATTTGCCCGAGTAAGGAAGACCGCGCGATGCAGCGCGACGATGGTCTTCCCCGTCCCCGCCGAACCCGCAACCCGGGCCGGGCCGCCGTACTCGCGCTCAACCAGAGTGCGCTGTGCAGGATGAAGGAAGATCGTCCACTTCTCCCAAGGATAGTCGAGGGCGCGCTCCAGTTCCTCCTGGTTGCTCATCATCCGGAAGCGTCGCTGAGCATCGGGATGCTGGAACGGATCGGCTCCCGCGGCGACCGGCTTGGCGACCTGCGGGGTGACGCCCGTCGCGAGGTCCAGCAGGGCCTCGGCCGCTTCTCTCGGCAGGTGATCCGCCAGTTCCAGCAACGTGTCCTCGTTGGCCTTGCGCACGTCGCCCAGCCATTCGGACGGAACGCCGTACCCGAGCAGCTCATCTTCGGAGATGTCGGGGAACAAGCGCGGCTTTGGAAGTGACGCACGTTCCACTTCCACATATTTGGGAACGGTGATCTCCTGCACTGTCTCCCGTACCTCCACCAGTTGCGCCGCGCCGGTCTTGGGGTGGGTTTCGAGCTTGCGCCGTTCTGCCCATTGATAGGCGTTGTCGTGATGACCGACGTAGCACAGCAACAGGCTGGTCTCAGTCCGGTGCACGATCAGCCGGACGTCGTTGTTCACCCGAATCGACCAGAACCTGCGATCCTTGGCCCGGTCGAGCTTGTGGAATTGCATACTCGGATGCGCCGGGTTCAACTGGAGATCGAAGGCCGCTGTCTTTACGGCTTTCTGCTCGTCGCCGGGGAGTTTGGCGAGGCTGTCCGTGAACGTGTCTGCGATTCGGAATTCCATCAGTCCACCTGGGAGATCACTCCACCCGGAACACTTTCATTACTTCATCGCCAAGATGGTTGATAACCTTGACGGCGATCCGCCCGGACTTGGGTTTGTCGAACGGGCGGGAGGTGTCACTATTCAGGCTAGCCCAGGCTTCTTCGTTGACTTCGGCCTTCAGCGTGGTCTTGAGCGATTTGTAAGGATCGTTCGCGCCCAGGAAGTAGGCGTGCCGGACAAAGAAGCTCTCTTCGCTATAGTCGGTATCGATGAACCAGCAGGCGATCCCTTCGGCGCCGTCGCTGCGGACCTCGCCGGTGTTGGGATGAAACACATCTACACCGTTGACCTTAACCTGAATCTGCCCGTCCGCGGCGTTCAGGATGTCGATGTCCGGCTCACCGAAAATGACGAATAGATTGCCCTTGCCGGTGTTCTTCAGATCGTCCGCCATATACAGGTCCGCATTCATCCGCGCTTTAAGCACCGGGATGCGACCGAGCTTGTCGAATTCCGCTGAGTGCGCATCGTAGTTGAAGGCGCAGGCGATCAGCACATCGAAACCGGCGTCACCCGCCTCGCGGGCGGCGGCCACTAGATCCGGGCGGGAGACGGTACCGAACTCCGGCCCAATAAAGATGGCGGCACGCTTCTTGGTACCGGAGTCTCTGGCACCCTCCTGATACCTCCCTTCGGCGCAGACCAAGTCGCCTGGCCAAGGGGTGATCGAGGAGAACGTGATCTTGTCTTCCTTGTGCGCCTGCTGAACACCAGCAGTTTTGAGGTTCTCCAGGATCATCTGGACAAAGTCTTGTGTCTTTCCGTCCTGAGATTTCGCCCCGGCGTCGATCACTGCGTCGTTCTCATCCACGGTCAGCACGCGGTGCGGGGAGAGGCTTTCTACCGTGAACGGCCCAGCAACGCGGACCTTTCGCTTGTCCTCGTAGGGCTTGTCGTACAGGTATTCGAAGTCCGCCTTGGCGGCGATCGAGGCGTCGATTTCCTTCTGGCGGGCAACACGCTGTTCCAACCACTGCGTGTGCAGCTGCTTTGCCTTTTCAGTCCACTTGGCGTCGGCCTCGGGGGAGATTTCCCATTCTTCCCACGTCCGCTTGAGCGCGGTGTTGAGCTGCCCGCGCAACGGTTCGATTGCACCCTGAAACTTGTCCCAGATGACGTCGATCTCGGTGTTGTTGGCGATGGACTTGAGCGTGATATGGGGCACGCGTTCATAGACGAAGCCCTGGCGGATGTTGCCGTGGGTGGGCGCCTCAGATGGAATCGACTGCGTTACTGTGGCTTCTTTCAGTTGACCGTCCCTGCTGTCGGCCAGCAAGTAATAGGGATAGCGAGCGCCGATAATACGCGCCCGGGCCAGGGCGAGCGCGACGCGAGAAGTGTCGATCGTGATCCAACGTCGGCCCCACTGCTCCGCGACAAATGCGGTCGTGCCCGAGCCACATGTGGGGTCGAGAACAAGGTCGCCAGGGTCTGTCGTCATGAGAATGCAGCGTTGAATCACTTTCGAAACGGTCTGAACAACATAGACTTTCGGGTCGCCGAAGCCGGATACGACGGTGTCCTCCCATGTGTTATTAAATGGAAACACATTGAAGTCATCGAAGAAACGGACGTATCTGACGTTCTTACCGATCGGGAGAAGGCGATCTGCACGGCCGAGTCTTCGCATTCCGTCGCGAGTAGTTTTCCAGCCACTCTTCCCGCAGACGTATTCTTGGCCATCAACGAACACACTGAAGAACTGCGGCTGACCAGAACTCTGTGATGTGAGAGGGTTTTGCGAGAAGATCAACGGCTGCAGGCCGCTGTCAGCCAGCTCATCCGCAGACGCTTGACGTTTCTCGCCCTTCTCGGTTCGTATCCATGTGTACTGCCCTCCGCCATCCCCGCCGACCGCCTTCTGACGATACAATTGCCGATACTTAACCTGAGACCGATCTTTCGCATACCACACCAGATAATCACAAACGGATGCAAGAACCTCTGTTCCGCCGGAAGGGCTTCCAGCCCCCGAGGTTTTCTTGAAGGTCACAAAGGAAACCATGTTTTCGCTGCCGAAGACTTCGTCAAGCAGCGTGTGAACCACGTGTGCGTTCTCGTCACCTATTTGGAAGAAGATAGAACCGTTGCTCGCGAGCAAATCTCGCATGGCTGTAAGTCGGTCTCGAAGGTAGGTGAGGTATGAGTGGATGCCGTCCCGCCAGGTATCACGGAAAGCCTTTACCTGCTCCGGCTCGCGCGTGATGTGTTCTGCGCTGCCGTCCTTCACGTCCCTGCTGGTGGTCGACCACTGGAAATTAGAGTTGAACTTGATGCCGTAAGGTGGGTCGATGTAGATGCATTGCACTTGGCCCCGCAGTCCCTCCCGTTCCGCCAGCGACGCCATCACTTGAAGGCTGTCCCCGAGGATCATACGGTTGCTCCAGTTGGCATCGTGCTGGTAGAACTCGGTCTTGGCGTTCCCGTCCGGTAGGCCGTTGAAGTCGGCGAAGAGGTCGAACTGATCCTCGGCCGCTTTCACATCAACCGCGCTGCGGCGCAGCAGGTCGTCAACCAGCACCTTGGGGTGGACCTTTTCCTGGATATAGAGCGGCGGCGCGTGCGTCACCAGATCTGACCAATCTTGCTCGTCCTTGCCGCGCCAGACCAGTTGCGGGTCAAGGTCCCGGTTCCGGCGCTCATAGGACACTCGGATGGGGCTCTGCTCCTCCTTGTGCATCACGGACTGGAACTCAGCGGTGGGAATGTTCTTGCGCGAAGCATCCTCGTGGGTGAGGGTCTTAACCGTCTTCTTTTTCTCTGGTCTCAATGTTTTCTTCGTCATGCGGAGCCTCACACCGTGGTTGCCTGCGCGGAGATGGATTCGATCATCTTGTTGAATTCGGATTCTACCTTGGCTTTGAAATCGGCCTGGATCTTGTAGACATCGGTGAACTCTGCGAATGCCCAGCGGCCATACTGCCCGTTATTGTTCACTCCCGGTACCCAGTAGGTTTCGATGGTGGCCTTCTTCTCCTTGGCGTCTTCGCGCCGATAGCCTTTGATCTCCACGATCAGATGAAGCAAATCATCATTACCGTGTCCGTCATCCACCAGCACAATGAAATCGGGGAGGTACCTCCGCGTCTCGGAGCCGTAGCGGTACGGAACTTCCAGACCCAGGTTGTGGTTCTTGGCGTAGGCCCTCACCTGCGGATGCGATTCCGCCACACGACAAAACTCGGCTTCCCAGTCGCTGTCGAGGATTACCCAGTTGATGTGGCACCGGCGCGCGTCTGTCTCCCAGCGGTCCGATCGCGACGTGTTGAACTTGACGTGAGCAGTGGAGCCGGCGGGATTGTAAGGATCCGGCACGACCTTTATGGGGCTGGCGCCCACCAGGGAGCGGGTGATGGCGGCGGTGATCCGTTCGCAGGCCATGTCTGCCAGTTCCTGGTACATGAGCTGAGCTGGGTAGGTACCACCCTTGCACACCAGGCAGGTGTCGAGCCACTGCTTGGTGATGCGCTTGAGTTGTCCGAACAGGTGGAGCTTGGGGTCTTCGCCCGCGTCGCGCCACTTCGTATAAACCAGACGCTTGGTCAGGTGGAAAAGCAGCGTGGAGCGCCGCATGTCACCCAGGTGTTCCAGGCTGAGTTCGATGCCTTCGCCGATGATGCCTTCGTTCCTGGTGAATGATGGACCGACCAAGTCGGGCGTGAGTTCCAAGACTGAATCTTCGTTGAACCGAGCCGTGAGGCGCTCCTCGGGCAGTTCCACCCGGTAGCCGGCGACACGCGGGAACCTAATCTCGAGGGGATCACGGTCAGGGCGCATGGCCTTAACCGGGATGGTCTCTCGGGGCGGCTGCGGTCGGGCAACGACCGGCTTGTCTGTGAAGTCGAACGGAACGCCCAGCACGTCCGCGTACTCGACGTTGAACAGGCCGTCTTCATTCAGATCATACGACTGGCGGCGCAGCGCCCTTCCAATCACCTGCTCGCATAGAAGTTGTGTACCGAAGGCTCGCACGCCCAGCACGTGGGTGACGGTGTTAGCGTCCCATCCTTCGGTGAGCATGGAAACCGATACGACGCAGCGGATCGATTCGCCGAGGCGGGCTTCTTTGCCGACGGTGTTCATGACCTCCCTGAGCAAGTCCTGGTCGGTGACGTTTTCGGCCTGGTGGCGGTCACCCGTGCGCTCGATGATCTCGCGGCGGAAGCGGTCGATCTCGTCGGCCGCCATGCCGCGAAAGTTGTCGTCCAGCGCGTCGCCGGATTCAATCTGCTCGCTGTCGATCAGCAGGGTGCGGGGCCGGGCGAGCGGGTTGCCGTGCTCGTCGAAGTTCTGAAACAGCGGGAGGCGTCCGCTCTCAAGCGTCGTTGAACCGTCCTCGTTTTCCCGGTTGAAGCCCGAGATGTAATCGTAAACCAGCTTGGACGTGGACGTGTTGTTGCAGACCACAATGAAGCAAGGCGGGACCCGAATCCTGGCTCTGCTCCAAAGCTCGTAGGTCTTCTCGTAGTGGCCGTAGAGAGCGTCCAGGGCTGTTATCAGTGTCGTGGGGAGGCTGAGAGGGTCAAGGACTCTTGCCTTACCGCGGCCCTTTTTGGGCATCTTCGTGCGAATGTGTTCCCAGAGGTTGCGGAATTTCGGCATCTCGCCTCCGGGGATGTTGTCAGCCACCGGCACGCGGGGCAACTTGACGATGCCGCACTCAATGGCGTCCATCAGCGAGAAGTCGCTCATCGTCCAGGGGAACAGAGTCCCCTCGGCATAGCCCGAACCGCGGAGGAAGAATGGCGTTGCCGACAGGTCGATGATACGCGTGATGCCAAGCTTGCGCTTGACGATTTCGAGGCCGGAGATCCAGAGCCGCGCGACCTTTTTGTTGTGCTCAGCCTCTTCCTTATCCTCTCCCTTCAGGTCGACTTCATTAGCCTCCCCAGGCTTTTCTCGGTAACAGTGGTGCGCCTCATCGTTAAGCACCAGGATGTTCTTCAGGCCCATCAGGTCGGGCATCACCCGCTGGAGCATCTGCCCTTCGGTTTCGAGTGTCTTCAACGGTTCTCCCCGGCCCTGGAGCAGTCCGCGGCCGACCTTGGAAACCTCCATGCGCTCACGGAGCTTGAAGGCATGGTAATTGGTGATCACGATTTTGGCGCGGTCGATATCGGCAAGCATGTCGCTGGGTACCAACTCCCGGCTGCCGTAGTAGCTGTCCGGATCGTTGGGCTGGAGTACACGGAGCCGGTCACGGATGGTCAGGCCCGG
Organism: Acidobacteriota bacterium; assembly: GCA_016178945.1. Classification (GTDB taxonomy): domain Bacteria; phylum Acidobacteriota; class Terriglobia; order Bryobacterales; family Bryobacteraceae; genus JACOSH01. The sequence continues at coordinate 12,282 of JACOSH010000314.1, read as the reverse complement.
CGCGACCACCACGAACCCGCGCGTGAATTTCGTGCTGCCGGGGCGGCGTACGGCATTGATGGTTTGCCAGGCGATGATCATCGCCATGACGGTGGTCTTGCCGGCGCCGGTAGCCAGTTTTAGGGCCAGGCGAAGGAGGTCCGGGTTGGCGTCGTTGTTGGCGTTGGCGAGGTGTTCCGAGAAGCGCTTGCCGGCCTTGCCAAGTTTCGGGGCCACTTCGGTCAGCCAAATGGCCGTTTCGACGGCTTCCACTTGGCAGAAGAACGGCCGGACGCCGCTGAATTTGTGGTGCCGCCAGTGTTGGAGAAGACGCTGGGTTTCCGGCTCCACCAGCCAGTCGTTTGGATTCGGCAGGCTTCGCCACCGGTCCACCATATAACGGAGCTCATTGATGATGGACGTTGGATCGTACTGTTGCTCTTGCGTCGAGAGCCCCTTGCCTTCGTCGAAAACGATTTGTTGTTGCTCAGCCTTACCCTTGCGCTTGCGAGGCTTAGGAATGGGCGTGATGAACTCGGCGCGGCGGCGGCTCTCGATAATCCGTTGCGTCGGCTGGCCCTGGTCATCAAGCTCCCAATGCCGTAACGGGTAGTCATAGGGAGAGTTGAGTACGGGCTGTTCGAAGAAGCGATTATCCATGTTTACTTCTGATGGCCACCCGACCCGCCTCTCTTGTCTACCGACCACAACTAAGAGAAGCTTCCGCTCAAGATACCACTTCACGGAGCCCGTCGCCCACTCCTGGTTGGCGTAGCTGAATTGCTGAATGGGCTGGCCCTGAACACCCGAGCAGCGGGTGGATCGCTAGGCGGAACTCCTTGTGATCGCCCGAGATCAGCTCGGAGCTATCCATTGGACGACGTTCAGTACGGCGCCCCTTTTCGACAGCACCCTGTATTGCCTACACTCTCGACTTCTGCGCCTCGCCACCCATTCTCCAGTCCGAGCCAAGAGTTCCAGTCGCCGCTCCTGACAGATGGCTACGGCATTGCGGCCCTGGGGAGGGCCCTACCTCGATGGCTTCCCGAATGGGCTTCGCAGGCACTGGCCGAGGGACGGAGGCCGGCGCGGTTCCCCCGCCGTGCTCCGCTCCCCGTCGAGGGTCACCTCCTTGGCCGGGTTTGCCCGATCCTGGATCGCCGCTGACCCCCTCAGCCAGTTTGCCCGGGGCCGGGTCGGTGGTCGCCTGGTTGGGCCGGTTTGGCCGGCTCCGGCCGTCCCCACCTGCCGGGCGTCCGCAGCGCCAGCCAGCCTCCAAGTAGGCAGCCGCAGTTTCCCGACGCCAAGTCGTCTTCTAAATGCGCCGCAGCAACCAACCTAACCGCCACCATGCAATTACTTGCTGTTTCTTTTCCTCTTTCAAGACGTTGCTCACATCGACGGAGGGTAGGGCCCTTCCGTCGTCGTCAACAGTTCTGGGTCAGCGGATTCTCTATGGTCGGTTTTGGGTGACCCCCGAGGCTGTTTCGGCGTAGAATGGGGTGGCCGCCTAGCCCGACGAGGCGAACGCGGGATCCTTGGCCTGTGCCCGGCGGCCACACCGACCCAAGGCGATTGTAGTGATCAATGGAACCCGCCAATCCAGACAGTCCCACGGAAGACAAAGTTGCCGAATTGGTAGAGCTTGCGCAAGCCCACTTCATGAAGTGGCTTCTGAGTCTTCGCGACGAACGTCACCGCAAGCACAACGAGATTGCCGGACTCCGTTTGAGTTCCCTCGGAAGGGCCATACACTGGCGCCGAATCTGTCAGGAGTTCCTGGAGCGCGACGTAAGGGAGCGAATCGCAATCTACAAGCGCGTGGCCGACGAGAAGCGCTGCCCCGAGATGCTTTCGAAGGCGCACCTGGATCGGCTCCGCGAACGGATCATGACTACTGTACACACCACTTGCGGGGCGTTCAGGGACCAGATCGAAAGGGACTGCCGCGTAGCTGGAGATGCCAATCCTCTTCAAATCGATGCCTCCGTCCAACGGATTCCGTTCATTGAGTCCGCTATTCTCGATGTGGTCAACGCCGAACTTAGGGTATTGCAAGCGGAGGGGGTATCCGCACCGGGAGTGGGAATGCTCGACCTGATCAGCAAGAGGCCAGACGCGGCGGCGAGTGCATTCACGAAGGCGGAGCATGATCAATCAACCGTGCAGATTGACAGCGGCGAGGAGTCTTCGGAACCGGCAATCATAACGAACGGCGGCGGCACGGGAGGTACCGCCCACGCGAAGCGACTGCAAGCGACCATCACAAGCCAGATTGCCGCTAAGCGAGTGGCGAGCACTAGTACCGAAAGCGTATTGCCGGCCGCGGCTGGCCCAGTGGAGCCTTCAGCGGCGGAAGACCTAACGGAATCCGCACACAGCACTGAAGCAAATCGGCCGACCGTCGTCCTAGGAACCGCCGGACAACCGATGGGAAGGCCAAGAGCAGGACTTTTCGTTTCCGATCCTGCGATTCGGAAGCTGGTTGACGAACACCCCGAAGTGTTTCCTCACGTAAGTCTGGTGGCTCTTGAGAGGGCACAAGCGGAAGCTGAAGTGGCGTTCCGCGAACGCGAAATTAGAGAACATTGGGGGGAGTGGTCCGGTATTCACCCGTGGGATGACACGCCGCGGCTGGATACCACCGATTGCCCTTGGTGGGTTGCTGGAGCGGAATATGTCTCTCATGTCGCCACCGAGTGGCGGGAGCATTCTCCTGGCAGGCCAGAGAAAGTAGAGGCGGTACTGCCGAAGCTAATTCCGTTAGTCGCAGACTGGATCTATTGGAACAGGATATTCGTGCACGATGGGGTGCATGCGAAGAAGCCGAAGCTCGAGGATCTCCTCGGCCGAAAGAACGCCGAACGGTTCTCTAACGTCGCGTTTTTGTTCGCCATGCGAAAGTTTGCGGAAAACGATCTGGACGAATGGCGGGGCCGCGCGGCAGTGCTCGCGGGAGCCATCACAGATCTTAAGGGCGGGAGCGCCAGTCAATCCGCGTCACAGTCGGCACCCGGCGTCTCAGAGCCGCCCTCACCTGCCAAGGAGAACGCCGGCACTACCGCCCAGGAAGTACAAGGGCCCAAGGAAGGTCGCAAGGGGAAGAAACCGGTGAGGCGGAACCAGAAATACAAAGTTATTGACGCAGCACTCGAAAAGGTCTCGGATGGCCATCCCAGCACACAAGAAGAGGTATTTCAGTCGCTCGACGCGCGACACGTGGTGATTCCACCGGCCGAGCCTTTTATCACCGCGCACGGGTGGATCGCGGGATTCCGCCGGGACGAGGCAGCCGCCCGCGCATGGCTCTCGAAGCGGTGGGCGGAGTTAGACCTGACGCCTTTGCCCCGCGGACCGAAGAACCCAAAGAAGTAGTTGCAGTAACTACTCTGGGTAAGTACTCATCTCGCTCTGCAACCTGTTTCAAGTGAGCGACTTGCAGTGAGATTCCTTCTCTCCTCCGAAACGAAAACTGGACGATTTCGGCGCAAGCATTAGACTGGCGGCAGCAGCACATTGTTGTTGCGCAGCCTATGACAGACTCACAAGCACTTCGATCCGCGAGGGTGGCGGCGGAGATCCCCGCCACGCTACTTGCCGCCAAGGCGGGTGTGAACCGCTCTCGCCTCTCCAACCTCGAGCGTGGATACGCCCAGCCTACCGAGGAAGAGTTGCAGCGACTGACCAGCGCGCTGGAACAGCTGATTGATGCTAAGGCCGCCATTCAGAAGACGGCCGCCACGGTTGGGTGGCCGTTCGGGGAGGTCCGATGACCGGGCCTCCGGCCGCGAGGCCGCTCACGGAACCGCCACCGTCCGCTACACCAGCCCTCCGTGAGGGGGGTGTGCTGTACGTATTCCTTTGGATTGGCGCGATGGGCTGGACTGGGAGGCTGGAATGACTAAGTCCAGTCTGAATCCCGGTCAACAGCGGATGGTGGAGATCATCGAAGCGTTGGGCTTTGGTGAAATCGAGGGCCTTTTGGTTCGCGGGGGGTCGCCCTGCTATGAACCACAACCTCGCATCGTTCAAGCAATCAAGTTGGATTCGGAGCCTCTGGGTCAGCCTGACCGCGGTCAGGCTGACCTCACCCTGAAGAAAGAGTTTGAAATTCTCCTTGATCAGCTAAGTCGGCTGCGCGATGCCATTGTCGATATCGAGGTTCGTCATAGCCTACCTTTTAGACTTGTGGTGGAGCGCCGCGATGAGGAGTTGCTGTGACAACGGCGGCGATAATCCGCGTCCCAGACAGCCTGGCAGAACTCGACCAATGGATCCTCTGGCGATACGAACAGCGCGACAGCGGCAAGCCTACAAAGGTGCCCAATCAGATCAACGGCAGCCATGCCAGCAGCACGGACACCAAGACGTGGTGCTCTTGGGGCGAGGCGCTGAAGGCCTGGCAGGAGCATCCAAGACGATGGTCCGGCATTGGCTTCGTTTTTTCGCCCCGCGATCCATTCTTCGGAATCGACTTGGACCAGTGCCTCGACGACGCCGAACAACTCAAGCCGTGGGCGCAACCGATCATGGAGCGATTCACGGACACCTACTCCGAGGTCTCCCCGAGTGGCCGGGGGATCAAGATTTGGGGAAAGGGGAGGCTGCCGGGCGGGGGCGCCGCATTCCCCTTGGGCGACGGCCGCGTCGAGATTTACGACCAGGCTCGTTACTTTACCGTCACCGGCAACCACTGGCGTGGCCAGTTGCTCGACGTCGAGGAGCACCAGGCCGATCTCGACTGGCTGCTCGCGCTCTCGCCCCACGGCCAGAAGAAGATTCCCTCAAAACTCGGCGAGGGCAAGATCCGGAAGGGCAGCCAGCACGACACCTTGGTGAGCCTGGCCGGTTCGATGCGCCGCCGCGGAATGGGAGTTGACGAGATCGAGGCCGCCCTGCAGGTTACGAATGCGACGCGGCTTGAGGAACCCGCGCCGGCGCAGAACATCAAGCGGATCGCCGCGAGCATCGGCGCGTATGCGCCCGGCGACAACCGCGGACCAGACGCGCTGAACTCTGTGGGTCCTGCCCAGAATTGGGATTGGCCAGAGCCGGTACCCTTTCGGAGGCGAAACACACCGACGTTACCTGCTGACCTTTTGCCGGGATTCCTTGGTGATATGGCCTCGGCTACGGCGCGTGCCACGGAAACGCCGATGGAACTGGCCGCAATGCTGGGCTTGGCTGTGGTGGCAGCATCCGTCGCCAAGAAGGTGGTTGTTTGCCCCGAACCCGGCTACGTCGAGCCCGTCAATATCTATACGGCCGTGGCCATGGAGAGCGGCAATCGAAAGACAGCCGTGCTCAATGGGATGACACGTCCCTTCATTGACTGGGAGATGTCTGAGGCTCATCGCCTGAAGCCTGAAATCAGCCGAATCGCCAGCGAGCGTAAGACCCAAGAGGCGCGCATTGAGTCGCTCAGGAAGCAGGCTGCGAAGTCATCCAACCACACCGAGCTGATGGCACAGGTAGCGGAGATGGAGTTGTCGCTCCCTCAAGTACCGATTGCTCCACGGCTATGGACTCAAGACGTAACGCCTGAGCGATTGGGTGCGCTTATGGCAGAGCAGGGCGAGCGAATCGCCCTTCTATCCGATGAGGGTGGCATCTTTGATGTGCTGGCCGGCCGGTACAGCAAGGGCGTGCCGAACCTGGATCTATTCCTTCAGGCCCACGCCGGCGCTGCGGTCAGGGTGGATAGAGGCTCCAGGCCGCCCGTGATGTTGCGCAACCCGGCATTGACCGTGGCAATCTCACCGCAACCGGACGTGCTGGAGAGCCTCTCGGACAAGCCTGGCTTTCGGGGCCGTGGACTGATTGCCCGAATCCTGTACGGGTTGCCCGCCTCTCCGATCGGGTTTCGCGAACTCAAGCCCGCCCCATGCCCCTCGGCAGTCGAACAAGCCTACGGCGATGGCATCGATCGGCTATTGAAGCTTGCACCCCCAAACGATGAAGCTGGCCTCTGGCTGCCCTGGCGCCTAAGGTTCTCTCCACAGGCTTACGATGCGTGGAAGGTTTTCCAGCGCGCAATCGAGATCTTGATGCGTGAAGGCGGCAAGCTGTACTACCTAAAGGACTGGGGTTCAAAACTGCCGGGCGCCGCGGCAAGAATAGCGGGCGTACTTCATTGCGTGTTGGTGGACCCCACTGAAAGCACCGTCATCAGCGAGGGAACCGTAGAGCGAGCCCTCAATCTGGTTACCCCCCTCATGGATCACACACTGGCCGTCTTCAACCTGATGGAGCGTGACAAGGTTTCCGAGGACGCCCAGAAAATCTTGGACTGGATTCGGAAGCAAGGGGAACCGAGTTTCACCGCGCGGGATTGCTTCTGCGCTCACCAATCACGATTCAAGACGATGGATGGTATTAGGCTGGCGATCAGCATTCTGGAGCAGCACTACTGCATACGCCCGCGCCCCAAGGAGGTGGTCTCGCACCGGCCGAGTGAGGCGTACGACGTCAATCCCAAGTTGCTGGAGGCATCAGCATGAACTGGCGCGAATCACTCCTCATCGCGATTCGTCAAGGAACATCTGCAAAAGATGCAAAAGCCTCCTTGGTGACAGCCGACCCTGGCCTTTTGCACCTTTTGCATACGTATTTTCCGGAGTCGCGGGAGGACTCCTCAGACGAACGAGTGACGATTGGTCGGGCCTCAGATCGACCGAAGGAACCTGAACCTCTGGACGGCGTTCTGAAAGGCCTGGCCATCGAACTTTGGAGCGACCGCGCCGGCTGCCTTTTCATCGTGGCCGACGAAGAGGATGCCCGTCGCCTGGGGGAGCCGAGGGGCACCGTGTACACGGCGGACGAACTGCGCCGGGTGGTTCAGATCGGAGATCCCGCCATCGTGCTTGAGATTCACGAATGGAAGCGGACGTTTAACGCGCGCGTGCGGGAGGGTAGAGCGACAACATGAGCTCACGACGCAGACCGGCTACGGTAAGGAAAACTGGTGGCCCGGCGTCGTCGCGAAGGAACTGGTCGACAATTCCCTCGATGCGTGTGAGCAAGCGGGAACGCCGCCGCGCATCGAGGTGGACTTCCAGGGGGATTCGCTGACGGTGGTCGACAACGGTCCCGGGCTTCATCCGGATGTGCTTGAGCGCATCCTGGACTTCGGCAGCCGGACCAGCGACAAGTCTGCCTACGTCTCGCCAACTCGGGGTGCCCAGGGCAACGCATTCAAAACCGTGTTGGCGATCCCCTACGTGTTCGGCGGCGGGAAGGCCGGCCAGGTGGAGGTGGAGTGCGGGGGCATCCGGCATACCATCGTGGTCTCGACCGACCACGTCCTCCAGCGGCCCCAGGTTAACCACCGGCAGGAGTCAATTGTAAGGAACCGCGGAACGCTGACCCGGGTGACGGTGGATGCAGCTAGCTCAAAAGCGGCTGAGGCGGACCCCGGATTCTTACAAAACCTGGTGCGGGACTTCTGCCTGTTCAACCCCCACGCCACGTTCGACCTGCTGATCCACGGGGAGCGCACGGCCGTGGAGGCCACCACCCCGGAGTGGCGGAAGTGGCTGCCGACCGACCCGACCTCGGCGCACTGGTACAACCACGAGCGGCTGGAGACCCTGATCGGCTGCTGCATCGGAGCCGAGCGCGCCGGCGGGAGAGTCCGCACCGTGCGCGAGTTCATCTCCGAGTTCAGAGGCTTGTCCGCCACGGCGAAGCAGAAGCGGGTGAGCGAGCGGGCCGGCTTGGAGCGGGCGTATCTGCACGACCTGGCGAACAACGGCAAGTTCGACCAGCACCGCGTGGCCGACCTGCTGGCCGCCATGCAGGAATTATCCGCGCCGGTGAAGCCTGAGATGCTGGGCCTGCTCGGCAAAGAGCACTTCGCGCAGCGTCTCCAACCTGTAGGCGAGACCTTACGTTACACCTGCAAGAAAGCGATCGACCAGCGCGGTCTACCCTACCTGATCGAGTGTGCTTTCGCCGTCACTCCTGATGGCGGTCCTCGCGGGCTCCGTGCCGGGATCAATTGGAGCGTCCCGCTCGGGAACCCGTTTCAGGATGACGCCTTCCGCATCGACGACGAGCACCTGGTCTCCGGGCTGATGGCGCTGCTGGCGAACCAGCGTATCAACCTGCATTGCGATCCGGTTTGCCTGGCGATCCACCTGACCTGCCCCCGGTTCCGCTACCTCGATCGGGGCAAGGGCAGCATTAGTCTCGGGGGCGACGATGAGTGAAAGCATCCGCGGTCTTCTGGCGGAGGGTGTGCTGGCCGTCACCAAGGACTGGGCCGCGATCAAGAAGAAAGAGGACCGCGATCGCCGGCAGGCCGAATCCACGCGAGAACGGTACTGGCGAGGTTATAGTTTTCGCGTCACCGCGAAAGCTGCGGCCTATGAAGTCATGAGCGAAGCCTACGAGAAGGCGAGCGGCTCCGGCCGCTACCCAGCCAACGCGCGGCAGATCATGTACGCCGCGCGGCCAGCCATCCAGGAGCGGACGGAGCAAACCTTGAGCGACGTCTACTTCACCCAGGTGTTGCTGCCCGACTACATCCGCGAACACGCGGACGAAACCGCCGGCTGGGATGTGGTGTACGATGCGCGCGGCCACCTGTGGGAGCCGCATACCGGCGAACAGATCGGCGTGGGCACCCTGGAAGTCAGGAAGTACCTCCGGGACATCGAAGGACCGCTCGAACTAGGCATCGAGTCCCCGCGCCTCAATGGAACGTTCCCGACTTCCGGACCGCGCAACCGCTACAATGCCGTGCTCTATATCGAAAAAGAGGGTTTCATGCCGTTGCTGGAACGGGCGCGCTTCGCCGAACAGTACGACTTTGCCATCATGTCCAGCAAGGGGATGGGGACGGTGGCCTCCCGAAGGCTGATTGAGAACCTGTCGGAGACGGTCACCATCTTCGTCCTACACGACTTCGACAAGAGCGGCTTCAGCATCGCGGGGACATTAACCCGCGACACCAGGCGCTACGAATTCACCCGTGACCCGGATGTCGTCGATCTCGGACTGCGGCTGGCCGATGTGGAGGAGTGGGGACTCCAGAGCGAGTCGGTCCAATACAAGTCCGATCCGACCTGCAACCTCGAAGAGAACGGCGCCACGGTAGAAGAGATCGCGTTCCTTCACCGTGGTTCCCGCCACGGCAAGCGTGTGGAGTTGAACGCCTTCACCAGCGATCAGTTTGTCGCGTGGCTGGATTCCAAGCTGGTCGAACACGGCGTGGAGAAGGTGATCCCCGACGATGGGATCCTCGAGCAAGCCTATCGTCGCGCAGCCGCAATTCGCCGATACCAGAAGATCATCGACGAAGCCGGCGAGGAGATCGCTACCTACGCCAAGGGATTAACTGTACCCAAAACTCTGAGGGCGACAGTGGCCAAGAGGCTGGCCAAAGATCCAACGCTGGCCTGGGACGAGGTGCTGGCGGTTTTGGCTGGTGAGCAGGAGAGAAGCCTGTGAGCGCGAAGAGCTGCCAGCGACAAACCGGCATGGCGGTGACGAATATGATCAGCGTCCCCCGGCTTGTCGATCTGACGCAGGTTCCTACGGTCCCGTGGGCGTGGGTTGATGAGCATGTGTACGCCGCCATCCGCGGCTGCAGCGTGAAAGTGCTCCAGAACGAACGACGGTTGAACATCGGCTGTACGTTCCGGCGAATCAACGGAACGACGATCAGATACAAAATCGGGGATATTACGGCCTTTCTGGAATCGCAACCAGGCGGTGGTGGCGCCGCAAAGCCGAGTAATCAACCGAGTCGTGGGGCGGGTCGGCCACGGTGAGCTTCGACTTGACTGTTGGGGGCCACTGAAGTGACGAATGGTGGCTAGGGGACGGTTGGTCCGGAAGACCAACCTCCAACGCACTGATGAGCGTCTTCAAAAACGGCAGGTTCTACCATTACGAGTTCCAACTGGACGGGCGGCGGCACCGGGGTTCCACCGGCACCGCCAGCAAGCCCCACGCTATCGCGGAGGAGCGCCGCCAGCGCGAGCGATTAGAGACAAGCTACAGCCAGGTCGTCGAACAGGAAGCCCGCGAACAGCAGCGGAAAACGATCCAGCAAGCAGCAGATGAATTCCTTCTCGATTACAAATTAAAACACGAATCAGCGACATTCGCGGTCTACGCCCTCGGACACGTGACTGACCACCTCGGCGGGAAGCTCGTCGTGGAGATTACGCCGACGGTCGTGAAACGCTACCAGACGGATCGGTTAGCGGAGAAGGCCGGACCGAAGACCGTCAACGACGAAGTGCTGGTGCTGTTGCGGCTATGCGGCGACCAGGGAGATCTGATCCGCGCGAAGTTGCGCCGCGAGAAGGCGATGAAACTCCCAACCCCGCCATCGCCGGGACGCGCCTACACCGCCGACGAGAAGGCGCGCATGCTGGCGGAAGCTGCGAAGTTGCGGAGCAGGAACATGTACCCCGCCCTGGTGGTGGATCTGAACTGCGGACTGCGCGACAAGGAACTGCGCGAACTCCGGTGGCAGCAGATCGACCTCGTCCATAAGAAGCAGCTCACGGTGGGCAAGTCAAAGACCGACGCTGGTACGGGCCGGGTGATCCCGCTGAACGACACGGCCATCGCCGCGCTGGAGGCGCACGCCTCCTGGTACACGCGGCGGTTCGGAGAGTGCAGGCCGGAGTGGTTTGTGTTCGCCTTCGGGAAGCCTCTCCCCAAAGATCCGACGCGCCCAATCACGTCGTTCAAGACGGCGTGGACCAAGGTCCGCGAGAAGGCCGGGGTGAAGGGCCGGTGGCACGATAACCGCCACACCTTGGTAACGGAGCTCGCGGAATCGGGCGCAGGCGACGAGGTCATCATGAGCATCGCAGGGCACGTCTCGCGCGCCATGCTCTCGCGTTACTCCCACGTTCGTATGGAAGCGAAGCGGCGCGCCCTCGACGAGATTGCCGCGCGCCAGCGCGGCGCAGACGAAAAGCGCAAAGCGGAAGCCGAACGGCAACAGGCGGCTGCGGTGACTTCTCAATCGGCGGTGATTCAGTAATTCTGAATCCGCGTCAGGGACCACGATGATATCAGGAAGAATCTCGACGGAGCGAGCAACTCCCAAGAATCCCGAAGCCTCCGCCATCGACGAAGGAGTAGCGTGCCAGCGTCTGGGGCCAGTCTACGAGAAGCCCACTTGCCGGCCAGAATCGACATAAATGGCGGACAGCGCTGGTTCGGGGGGCGCGCTAACCAACCACGACATCGCGATCCAGCTTGGTGTCGGTGGCGCGATAGACGGCGCGCCTGTGCCGCCGGCGCCAAGCTTGGGCGGTGATCTTGTAGTGGGCGATGGTGGAGCCGGGGGTCATAGTGCCGTGTCCGGGCATGGTATCACCTGGTTTCAGCAGTTTGCTAAGCCGTGGGGCAGGCGGTTTTCGCCTGCCAGCTAAGGGGTCTTCCAGGAGCGAATTGCCTTTTCCCGCCAGCCTGTCGCCGGTGTACGCCACCGATGTAAAGGATTGTGCCAGAAGTGGCGCAAGACTTGTCGCCCCATTTTGTTTCTTTTGCTCTCTTGCTGCGTCCTGGTCCGAGTCGTTCGCGGAATTGCCGATAGCCTGCCCGATCAGAGTTCCCATGATCGGACCCCCGAAAATGGTACCGAAGAAGCTATGGCCCGATTCTTCCCTGGCGGTTTTCCTCTTCTTATTCACTTCGTTGAAGAGCCCCCGCATCGCCCTGTCGATCTGTGTGCCCTGATTGCCGGAAGCAGGTTTTTGGGTGAGGCTGGAAACAACCCGGCTGGACGGGTCCACACGTTTGGGTTCAGTACTGTAGGCTGCTCGTTGAATCAACACTGGATGGATTACCTCACACCAAGTTATCGGTCAGAGCCGCCAAAAGGTGCGGATCCCCCAGCCGCGACGGCCATTTGCGCTATTCCCGTACAAGATCACAGAAAGGATATGCGTCTCAGCTGGCACGCAGTCGGACACTTGCCCCAGTGCCTGCCGCAGCACGTCCCTAGTGCCTCTATGGGCTCCGCGTTGATACCGAGGCTAGGAAACGCGCAGGGTGCCGTTCTCTACCGTATAGGGGGTCACTCCTCCATTGGTCAAATATTGCACGTTAAGGCGTGAGGCCCGGTCTGCCGGTTCTGAGCGGGCGCGATTTGCGGTTTGAGAGCCCGGCGTCCTTGCGCCAGTGGTAATCGCCTGTCAGGTTGATGTGCTCCCACTTGAGGGGTGAGAGGTGGGCAAGCGTCTCGTCGGACACTGCCTGCCCGGTTTCCCGGATCGCGGCGACCGCGCGCTCCAGGTAGACCGTGTTCCAAAGGACGATGGCGGCAACCAC
>JACOSH010000159.1 GCA_016178945.1 Acidobacteriota bacterium | reverse complement strand
TCTTGACTATCGCTACCAGCACGTCCGGGTCCGATGAGGCGCCGCCGTGATTCTCCACCAGAATATTGAGGCCCGTGCCGCTGGCGTACTCGAGCATCGTCAGGATGGTTTCCGCCGCGCGGTCGGCCAGGTCCCGATCCTGCTTCCAATCCGCCGCGCCGCCGTACACGTTGCAGCGAACCGAGAGGCAGCCGAGGTAGTGCGCGATATCGATCCATTTCCGGTGAGCGATGGCGGACTGCCGGCGTTCGGCCTTATCCGGGGACGCCGTGGCGCCTTCCGAGTCCACCATCAGGACAGTGGACCGGACGCCGCTCTCGTCACAGGCGCGCTTCAGTTTCTGGAGGTAGCTGAGCGTGGGGTTCTCAAAAAACTGGTTGACGTGTTCAAGCGCCTGAATATTCAGCTTGTCATGGAGGATGCCGGGCAGATCCAGAAGCTTCCACCGGCCCAAGCGAAAGCTGCCGCTGAACGACCAGGCAGCCAGAGAGATCCCGGCCTGGGCGGCAGCCAACGGAGCCGGCGCCGCGAGAGCGGCCGGTGAGAGGAGTACAGTACGGCGTGGGACCAGCATCGTACACACTCAACCACAAGCCGCCGCCGGTGTCAAATGAGGTCTCTTATTTCACCCGAATGCGCGTGGTGTTGGCGGCCTTCCCGTCCGCCACCAGCTCAATGTCGACATCGCCGCGTCCCACTAGAGTCCGGGGAATCCGCAGGTTGACCTGGTCAAGACCGAGGACACTGCCTTGAGCTCCGGCGTAGGAGACTTCGGCCTCTTGGCCACCCATCGTCACGCGCACCGCGCTCAACCCGGAGCGAAAGTGCAGACCGGTGGCGTAGAGCAGCAGAAAGACCTGGTCGGTCTCGGGCCCCAGATCGACTGGTAGGGACACGATCTGACCGCCGGCGTCGACTTCGTAGACCTGCTCCACCTTTTGAGCGCCGTCCTCGGTGACACGCAGGACAACGGCCGCGGCCAGCCGGTCGCTATTGAGCGGGAAGACGCCCGGGGCCACCGGAGCCACTTGAACTGTGCCCGATGAGACAGCGCCGTCTCCCGAGGTGACCGTTGCCGTAGCGGTCCCCGTCGCGGTTCCGGCGGGCATCAAGTAGTTCACCAACCCAGGCGAGACGGAAAACAGCGGCGCGGCGCGTTCCGTCCCAGCCGAATCGCGGACGCTCACGGAGGTTCCGGCGAGGCGCGTGGGCGGAATCGCGTCCTCGTTGGAGCGAGTCTCAGTGGCCAGACCAGAACCAAACGCGGCGACAATCGACTCCGGCGCCACGGGACCAGGCATGAAACTCGCGCCCGAGACGCTGGTCAAGGGTCCCGCCCGCGAAGAGGCGTTCAGAAAGATCGAAACCAGGCCGCTCTGAGACGACGAGGTATGAGAGACCGCCAGGTCAGGCTTCCCATCCAGGTTGAAGTCCGCGACAACTACTTCGTCCGGCGAATCGCCGGCGGGAAAGTGAACCTCCGGCTGAAACGTGCCGTCGCCATTGCCGATATGGAAGGTCATGTCGGTGTCGCCGCAACAGTGGGCCACTACGAGATCGGCCTTTGCGTCGCCGCTGAAGTCGGCGATCGCGATGCCCGAGGGACCAAAGTCACTGTTCATGTAGGACGGCGGCGAAAACGTGCCATCCGGCCGGCCAATCAATGTCGCAATGCTATACCCGAACTGCTGTCCCGGCGTGCCGGTGTAGACCACCACGTCATTCCGCCGGTCTCCGTTGACGTCTCCGAGAGCGAAGCTGGCGGGGTTGCGGCCTGCGGCATAGGTCACCGGCGCTTGGAACGTGCCGTTGCCGTTTCCCAGCAGGACCGCCAGATTGCCGACGACGGTGGTCGAGCCCAACATCCCGCGGTTGAGCACGATCAGGTCCGTGCGCCCGTCGCCGTTGAGGTCGGCGGTCGCCAGCCGCACAGGGTTGGGGCCCACGGTGAGATTGACGGCCGGCTGAAACGTGTTCGCGGCGGTGGCCAGCAAGATGGAGACGCTGCCCGAAGAGCCGGACGTTCGCAGCCCGTTGTTGGCGACCGCGAGATCGAGCCGGCCGTCTCCGTTAAAGTCGGCCGCGACGGTGTGGCCGGGATTGGGTCCAGTCGCATGGCGAACCGCGGCTTGAAAGGTTCCGTCGCCGTTGCCGGTGAGTACCCAGATGCTGTTGTTCGATTCGTCCGCGGCCACCAGATCGGCACGGCCATCGCGATTGAAGTCAGCGGCAATTACGGAGGTCAGAATGGCTTGAAAGGGAGCTGGTATCCGCAGGGGAGCCAAGGCTTGGAAGCGCTCGCCGCCCTGTCCGAGCAAGATATGGATAGTCCCGGAAAAACTCGGTGTAAACAGATCGGGTTTGCCGTCGCCATTCAGATCCGCCGCCGAGATGGTCGCGGGAAACTGGCCGACGCTGTAGGCCGGCGCTCCCCAGAAAGAGCCATCGCCTTTCCCGAACAGGATCGAGATATTGCCGGAATAGGTGTTGGCCGTCAGCCCGTTCGGATCGCCGGTGGCGATGGATACGTCAAGGTTGCCGTCCGAATCGAAATCGGTCGCATACGCGAAGCCGGGCGAGTTGCCGGTCAGGTACCCGCCCATGACCTGGAAAGACCCAACGCCGTTTCCCAGCAAGACCCACATCGCGCCGCCAAGGCGATCGGCGATGACCAGATCGACGCGCCGGTCCTTGTTGAAATCGCCGACGGCGATGTAACTGCCGCGGAATGGAGCGGGACTGAGGATCGGGTCCCGGAAGGTTCCGTCGCCATTGCCGAGCAGGATCGCCAGCCTGCCGCCGTCCCCGACGGCGATCAGATCTCCGCGAGAGTCGCCGTTTACATCGGCGACGGCAATCGCCCCTATCGTGGTCCCGGCTTTGTAAACCACAGGTGCGCGCAGGCTTCCGTCGCTCTGGGCCAGATAGACGGCAATGTCACCCGTGTAATTTCCGAGGGCTACGTCGGCGCGTCCATCACCATTGAAGTCCCCGGCCGCGCCGGATATTGGAGCCGCGTTGACGGGATTGCGATACAACACCGCCGGACGCAGCGTGCCGTCGCCGTTGCCCAGCAGGATGGCGATGCCGCCAAATGTCTGCCGCTGGTCTCCAAAATACACTACGCCCACGTCGCGCTTGCCGTCACCGTTGAAATCCGCGCTCAGCACCCCTTCCGGGTCCTGACCGGCGTCGTAAAAGGTGGATCCGCGAGGGGAAAGATCGGGGGCGCCGAGCGCCACGAACAATTGCCGGAAGCGTCCGGCGTAGGTGCTGAGGATCGCGCTGGTTCCGTCCCCGGCCAAGTCGGTGACGAGGATCTCGGTGGAGGGCAGCCCCAGGGTGTCGCCGATCCTGGGCTGCGGGCCCGGCTGCGGCGCGGCCGGACGCGGCCGGGCGCTGCACTTGTAGAACAATTCCTGGGCGTTTGACGTGGTGCTGAGCTTGGTGAAAGGCGCGAACGTTTGGTAACGGAGCTCATTGTAGGAGCCGTCCGCCAGGCGTTGCAGCGCGGAGACAAAGGAGACGGCGGCTCGCCCGCTAGCCGGCGCCTCGGCCGCGCTGACGAAGCGGATCGGAGGGCAGACCTGCGGCCACGCAATCAACGGGATCGCGAGCGCGAGCCACCCCCTCATGGGCACTAATTGTACCGTACGGACAAGACCTGGGCAAAGGCGCTGAGAGCGACTCCCTCCTCCAGTCCCTTCGCTCGAATTCTCGCGAGTTGGAGAGGCCACGAGGCGAGGAACAACCATCCCTGTGGAGTCTCCCGTCCCGTGGCCGGCAGGTGGCTGAGCATCCCGGCGGGAATTGCAAAATGCCCCTGGGCGAAGGGCGCCAGGCAATGGCACACTCCGATTGCGCCCGATTCCAGATTCGTGTTGACCGCGACGATCGACATGACGCGATCCGCGCCCGCGCCCTGCCACTTCACGGTCAGCGGACGGCGGCGGTCGATGGCGGCGAGCTCGTCGCGCCCGATCCATGAGAAAGGCGCCGGCGCCGGCAGAGATAGCGCGAACGAGCCCACATCGCTCCCGCCGTAACCCGCCACCTGGTACATCCCCGCGGAAAAATAGGGCGCTAGCGACCGCGGATCGTGGCTGTCACCCAGCTTACTTCGATACAAACCGCGAGCGCCAGTCACGTGCGGGATCCGGCGCAGGATTCCGTTCCCGGCCACGGCGATGTGGGGTCCGGCATCGAGCGGAGCGCCGCTGAGACTCGCTACCAGGCTTGAGACAAGCGAGGAGGAGAATTCGTCGCCGCGCTCATGTCCGCCGGCGTAGGTAGTGCAGGCGCCGACCGGGGGAACGAGCAGCATCGGACCTGGGAACTCGCCGCCGGGTTCCGGTGTGACGAAGGAGGCGGTGGCTTCGTCCACGATGGATTCTTCCGGACCCTCATGACGAACCGTGCGCGAGAGTGCGACGACGGCGGACCTGCGCCCCGTCCAATGCGGGAACGGAAAGTACCAGGCAGCTTCACACGGACCGCCGGAAGAGCGGATCGGCAGGGTCACCACGTTGCTCGGAGGCCGATCCGGCAGACGCACCAGAATCGGTACGTAGCAACCCTCGGGGGCCGAGCCGGGTACTGTGAAGCGGATCTCCTCGTCCCCATCGCGTAGCTTGCGAATCGCCAGGACTCGGGCGCGCTGCCCGCCGGTCTCGACCACAGGGGTCAATCCCCCCAGCCCGGTGCCGGTGATCGACGCCGCTTGTCCCGGCTTCAAAGGAGTGGCCTGCGCGGGACCCCATCCCTGGCGGTTGAGGCTGTAGATGCCGAATCCCGCGCGTGCGATCCGCATTCGAAACGGCGCGCTCGACTGCCCATCCACGGTGACCACCAGGCTAGCCTCGCCGAGCGGGGCGTTTGCCGGCATCAACGCTTCGACCTGCTTCGGATTGACGGACAGCAGCGGGACACGCAGCGATCCCGCGTGGACGGCCGTCGTCTCGCGGCTCGTTCCCAGGCGGACTCCCCGAATCAGGAAACGGGCGCCGCGCGCGATCTCCCTGCCCGCCAGCGCCGTGGGAATAAAGCTGGCCGAGTTCACCACGCCGTTCTTACCGATCGCCGGCGGCTGCGCCAGAGCCGCGCAGACCGCGGCGATCATGACTGCCAGGAACCTGGGCAACCTCCTAGAATAGTCCTCATGGAGTGGCGGTGGGCGGTTCGGATGGCGTGGCGCGATCTACGCGCCTCGCCTGGCCACTCCCTGGCCGCTATCCTGGTGATCGCCGCGGGGACGGGCGCGATGAACGGCGTGAGATCGACGGCCGCCGATTTCCGCTCCCGCATGCGCGGAGACGCTCGCCAGTGGATCACCGGCGACGTGTCGGTGAACGTGAAAGAGTTGCCGGACGAGCGCCAGGCCGCGGTCCTGGAAGGTTTCGCTCGGCAGGGCGTCGAGCGGACCCTGATCACCGAATCGATCAGCATGGTCAGTTCGGATTCCACTCCCGATCCGGCCATCGCTTCGATCAAGGCCGTCGAACCGGATCGATATCCGTTGTACGGAGAAGTGGAACTCTCACCGCCGATCGCCTTGGGCGAGGCGCTCAACGAGGGCACGGCCGTGGTCTCGCCGGACTTGCTCGACCGCATGCAGGCGCGCATTGGCGATAGCCTCCGCGTCGGCCGGACGGTGTTCCGGATCGCCGCCGCCATCGCGGTCGAGCCGGATCGCTTCGCCCTGGCGCCGGACCCCCTTATGCGCGTAATTCTTTCACGAAAGGGGCTCGATCGGACTCGCATCGTGAGACTAGGCAACTCCGTGGGCCACCGCCTGGCTTTTCGGCTGCCCCCGGGCATCGAGCCCTCGGATTATCGCGCGCGCATGGAGGAGCTGTTCCCGCAGGCCGATGTGGTGGATTACCGCGATCCCGACCCGCGCGCGATCGCCTCGCTGGACGCGTCAGTGGCGTTCATGAATCTCGGGGCATGGGTTGCGCTGGTGGCCGGATCCCTGGGGGCCGGAATGGCGATGTATCTGCATCTTCGCAGCCGGCTCGACTCGGTCGCCATCATGAAGGCTGTCGGCGGCCGCTCGGAGCAGATCGTGGCCGCCTATGCTTTCCAGGCCACCGGGCTGGCCTTGGCCGGCGGCGTACTCGGTTCGGGACTGGGGCGCGTCCTCGAGCGGAGTTTCGCCGCCCTACTGGAGCGCTATCTTTATTTCCATCTCGCCATCCGCTGGGACTGGACGATCGCCCTGGAGGCCATCGCGTTGAGCGTGATCGCGACCTTGCTGGCGACGGCGGTCCCACTGCTGAACGCGCGGACCATTCCACCGGGCGTGTTGCTGCGCCGGCAGTCCTGGGATGGTCCGGCGGCGCCGGCTCGACGCGCGGCATGGATCGCGGCCGGCTTCGCCGTGACGGGATTTGGATGGATGGCGGCACGGCTGATGCAGTCCTGGCGGGGCGGCGCGATGGCGATGCTCTGCCTGACCACGGGCGCCGCGATTCTACTGGCCGGAGCGCGGGGCTTGCTGGCGCTGACCCGTTGGGCCTCTCCCCGCCACGCGCCTTTGGC
The DNA here is from genome assembly GCA_016178945.1 of Acidobacteriota bacterium. Taxonomy (GTDB): domain Bacteria; phylum Acidobacteriota; class Terriglobia; order Bryobacterales; family Bryobacteraceae; genus JACOSH01. The sequence continues at coordinate 7,136 of JACOSH010000159.1, read as the reverse complement.
CAGGTTGAGCCTCAACCGCCGGGGTCATGAGTCCCGCACGATGGTTGCGGCGTTGGCGGCTGGCGTTGCCTTGCTCTCGGCAACTCGCATGGCCCAGGTCTCGATCAGCGACGCCGTAGCCCGTTCCCTCCCTATGCCGGGCTCGGATCTGTATCTGATTGGCGCGGGCGCGCCGCAAATCGAGGGACTGAAGAAGCTTCTCGGGAGCCAGCCGGGCGTCACTGGGCACGTGGAGACGGCGCCAGTAGTCTGGTTACGCCTGGCGAAAATCAACGGCGTCCCGATAGAGCGGCTGCCCGGCCGGATTCACCGCATGCGCCTGGCGACCTGCGGAGACCGCGAGCCTCCGGGCGCGCGAATGGCCGATGGCCGATGGTGGACCTCGCCTCCTCCGGCTCCGATGGTCATCGCTTCGAATGACACCGCCCAGGAACTCAATGTCTCGCCCGGCGACGAGCTGGAGCTCGCGGCGCCGGGCCGCGCCATTCACGCGCGGGTAGCCGGAATCCGCCATCTCAACGCCACGGAGAACATTTGGTTGGGGCTCACCTTCAATTGCGGGGCCTTCGAGGGGCTGAACGTCTTCTATCATACCGGCGTTGCGGTCGGGTCCGATCGCGTGCCGGAAGTGCGCCGGGCGGTCAGTGAGGAGTTTCCCACGGTCGGGATCATCAACCGGGGAGAGCTGCTGGCGGTGATCGAAGGAGTCGCCGGGCGGGGGATGGCCATGATGCGCTACCTGTCGTTGCTCGTGCTGCTGAGCGGAGGCATCCTCATGTCGTTGATAGCGGCGGCGTCCAATCGGATTCGGCTACGGGAAACCTCGATCCTGAAGTCGCTCGGCGCGCGCCGGGCGAAGCTCATCCGCCTTTTGTTGGGCGAGTTCGGCCTTCAAGGAGTCCTGGCCGGAACGCTGGGCGGTTTGCTGGGGAGCGCATTGGCGACCGTGGCCGTGTCGGCGGTGCTGCGCCGGACCGTCATCGCGATCGAATGGCGTGTGCTCGGGGCGGCCTGCGTCGCGACGCCAGTCCTTGCGATCATGGCCGGCTGGCTGGCTACCCGCCGGACACTGGATCACAAGCCCCTCGAGACGCTGCGGGACGAATAGACAACCGGTCGCCGTGGCCTCCCGTGTTACACTTCCTCACAGGTGGGTATTCCAATGCCTCCGAGGTTTCCCCAGCGGCTCTCGAATTCATTCATCCTGACCCTTCTCGCGGGGCTAGCGGCGACCGCCCAGACCCCGTCGGCCAGCGTGGTGGGCCGGGTCACCGATCCGGCCGGCGCGGTCATCCCCGGCATCGAGGTGAAGGTGACCAACCTGGAAACCAACCAGTCCCGCGAAGTCTCCAGCAATGAGCTGGGCGACTACACCGCGCCCAACCTGCCGCCCGGCCGGTATTCGCTCGAGGCCCGGCGCGAAGGCTTCCGCCTCCATCGCCGCACCGAGTTTACCCTGGCAGTGGATCAGATTCTGCGTCTCGACTTTCAGATGGAGGTCGGGGCCGTTACCGAGAGCGTGACCGTCAACGAAACCGCCTCCGTCCTCAATACCGAGAACGGCGCGCGCGGGGACGTCACCACCAATCGGGAGATCACCGAAATCCCCCTGGCCGGGCGCAACTTCAGCGACCTGGCCTATCTTACCGGCGGCGTGATTCCCAAGGGCGAGGACGGGGATGGCGCTTTCGCCATCAACGGCGCTCGCGCCGACAACACCGGATTCCTCATCGACGGCATGAATAACACGCAGCGCCGCAATACTGGCGCCATGGTGAGTCCTCCACTGGAGGGCGTGCAAGAGTTCAAGATGATCACCTCCGGGTTTGCCGCCGAATACGGGCGCTACGCCGGCGGCGTCCTGAGCGTGGTGCTCAAGAGCGGCGGCAACCGACTGCGGGGCGCGCTCTACGAGTTCATGCGCAACGACCTCCTGGATGCCCGCAACTTCTTCGACCTGGGCAAGTCCAAGCTGCGGCGCAACCAGTTCGGCGCAACCGTGTCCGGCCCGGTCATCATCCCCAAGCTCTACGATGGCCGCAACCGCACCTTCTTCCTGGCCAGTTGGGAATCGCTGCGGCAGATCTCGGGCGCGACCCGCCGCGGCCTGGTGCCGCTGCCCGGGATGATCGACGGCGACTTTTCCGGCGCGGTCGACGCCTTCGGCAAGCCGCTCTCCTTGATGGATCCCTTGGCCAAGGCGCCCTTTCCGGGCAACCGGATTCCAGCCGCCCGGCTCGACCCGGTTTCGCGCAAGCTGGCAGCCTACTATCCGCCGCCGAACCTGCCCGAGGGCGCCAACAACTTCGTCTCGCAGGCCAACGCCACCAGCGAATGGAGCAACTTCAGCTTGAAAGGCGACCACTCGATCGGCCCGCGCGATCAGCTCAGCCTGATCGCCATCTGGCGTCCCACCCGGTCATTCGATCCCTTCACGCGCTCGTTCATACCCGTCTTCGGCTCCAGCAACACCCCCTTCGAGATCCTCGGCGGTTTCCGCTATACCCGGACCATCACCCCCTCGCTGATCGCCGAAGGCAGCGGCTCCTTCTCCCGGAAGACCAACAACCAGGGCTGGCCCGTGACGGGACGCGATTGGTCAGCCGAAGCCGGCTTCCCCGGGGGCGCCAAGAACCCGGTCGCGCTGGGACTGCCGTACATGGATCTGAGCGGCTACATCCTCCTGGGCCACGCTTACGATCTCCCCAAGATCTGGTCCTACAACAATTACCAGTATTCCGGGAATGTCACCTGGATCACCGGCCGCCACACCCTCAAGTTCGGTGGGGACTTCCTCCGTTATCAGTACTTCTCGCGCAACTACGGCGACACGCGCGGCCGGCTCACCTTCCTCGGCCGGTTCACCAATGAGGCGTTTGCCGATTTCATGTTGGGCTACGCCCAGACCTCCCGCCGCCAGCTCGATGCGGCCGGCCCTTATCACCTGGTATCCAACTATTCCGCCTTCGTCCAGGACGACTTCAAGATCACTCCCAAGCTGACGCTGAACATCGGCCTCCGCTATGAGCTGATGCTGCCTCCGCGCGAGAAGTTTGGCGCATGGTCCACCTTCGTGCCCAGTCTCGGCAAGATCGTCATCGCCGGAACGGGCACGCTTTCCTCCCCCGAGTACAACGACCGGATCCAGCAGTCCGGTTCGGCACAATACGTCGCCCTGGCGGCGGACGCGGGGCTTCCGAAAACGCTGGTCTCGCCAGACTACAACGATTTCGCCCCCCGGCTCGGGTTCGCTTTTAGACCGCGAGGCGGAACGGGCCTGGTCCTTCGCGGCGGCTACGGGATCTTCTACGGGACCAGTTCCCTCTACCGCCTGGACGAATACAGCGATACCTATCCGTTCTCGATCAACGAGTCGTACTCGGCCACCACGTCCAATCCCCTGACGCTTACGGTCTCCAACCCTTTTCCGGAAGCCCGCCGGCGCGTCGGCGGCATCACCTCCACCAGCGGTCAGGACGTCCACCAGCGCAGCCAGTACCTGCAGTCGTGGAACCTGACCGTGGAGCATGAGCTGGGCCGCGGCTCGGTCCTGGAAGTCGCCTATGCCGGCTCGAAGGGCACGCACCTTCCTCGCCGGTATGACATCAACCAGCCGCTCCGGCAGCTCGCGCTCCGCCAGCCCGACGGGAGTTTTCCGCGACCGTTTCCGCAATTTCAAACCATCAACTACATCTCGCTCGGCTCCAACTCTATCTACAATTCCGGCTCGGTCAGTCTCCGCCGGCGGTTCAGCCGGACGTTGTTCGTCCGGGCCGCCTACACCTTCGCCAAGTCTCTCGATGAAACCTCGAATACGGGGGGCGTGATCGCCGCGGGCTTCCCCTCGGCGCAGGACTCACGCAACCTCCACGGCGAGCGAGGCCGCTCCGATTTCGATATCGGCCACTCGTTTGTCGCCGCCTTTATCTGGGAGCCGGCGTTCTCCCGCGGCCTGCTGTGGCGAAAGTGGCAGCTTTCGGGGACCACGCGCGCTTACACCGGCCAGCCCTTCACACCCAAGGTGTCCAACTACTCTCTGGACCTGGGCGACGCCGTACGCCCCGACCGCATCGCCAAGGGGACGCCGGCCAGCCCATCCGTGGACGCCTGGTTCGATCGCGGGGCCTTCCCTTCCGTGCCACGCGGTTCCTACCGTTTCGGCAGCTCCGGTCGCAACATCCTGGATGGCCCCGGACTTTTTACTTTTGACCTGGGTCTATCCCGGCGCTTCCCCATCGGCGAGAACGCGGCCTTCCAGTTGCGCTGGGAAACGTTCAACCTGTCCAACCGCGCCAATTTCAATCTCCCGCAGACCAACGTGGACGTGCGGAATGGAGCCACCATCAGCACCGCCAAGGGTGCGCGCATCCACCAGCTCGGCCTACGCCTGGAGTTTTAGCCCGCGTTCATCTCTGCTCCAACTCAGCCAGGGCCTTCCGCGCGCCGGCGTGTCCGGGCTTGCGCGCCAACAGCTCCTCGATGACCTGTCGCGCGCGGGGCAGGTCGCCTCGATCGGCATGCAGCCGCGCGAGGTTGAAGTAGAACGTCTCGGAGTCCGGAGCCACCTGAATCCCATAGCGCAAGGCCGCCGCCGCGTCGTCCATCTTGCGCGTTCGCACGTAGAGGACCGCCAGATTATTGATCGCCGCGGAGTGATCCCGCTGATGGGTGATGGCCTGCTGGAAGAGCCGCGCGGCGCTGTCGAACTCGCCGCGTCGAGCCAGCAGGAGGCCAAGTTGATTGGCCGTGTCGGCGTCCGTGGGCTCCAGCTCCAGCGCGCGGAGGAGCATCTTCTCCGCGGCGTCGGTATTCCCGAGACGGGCTTGCGCCTGTCCGGCGTTGGCCAGCACAAAATGCAGATCCGGACGGATGGAGAGCGCTTTCTCGAAGTAGCGAAGCGCCGCGGCGTAATCCTCCTTGGCCATTTCCAGGCCGCCGAAATTGTTCCAAAGCTCGGGCGAGTCCGGATTGAGCCGCGCCGCGATCTCCAGGTGCGCGCGAGCGTCGGCGTAGCGTCCCGCTTCGAGATGGATTTGTCCCACGGCCAGTTGGGCTTTGAAGTTGCCGGGTTCGCGACGGATGGCCGCTTTCAGGTAAAAGAGCGCCTGTTCCGGATACCCGGCCTCCAGAAACGGCGAGCCCAGCCGCAGGTAGTTTCGCCCCGGCCGCGAGTAGTATTGCCCGGCGAAAGGCAGCGCCAGCGAAGTCCGGTCCGGCCCGCGCATCAGGGCCAGGTCGCGCCGAAGCACCGCCGCGTCAGGGATGGAAGGGTAGACCTTGTGAATCTGGCCCTGCTCGTCGATGAGCAGCAGCCATGGGAGCCGCAAGGGGGCGCGATAGTCGAACAGGTACCGGCGAAGCAGCGCGTAGGCAGCGGCCGTCTCGGGCGGCGCCTTTTGCAAGTCGAGCACTTCCAACGGCACGCCGGCCGGCCTTGCGCCTGGATCGCCGCTGGTCAGACAGAGAAAACCGGTTCCTCTTCGCTCTTCCGGGAGTGGCGCCGGATCGAGCAGCCATGTGGGCTCGACCACCAGGTCGTTGACGGGCTCGACCGGCGCCACAGGCTTCGAGACCGGCGCCGGCGCGGATAAGGGAACCCGGCGAAGCTGGCTGGAGCCCTCGACGATCCGGTAGCGGAATCCCGCGGCCAGACCGCGAAACTCCTGTTCGAGCCCGGAGGGCCACCGGACCTTCACGGCGTGCGCCACGGAGGATCGATCCAAGCCGAAATGCAGGCGCTTGGTGTGCTGCGAGATGTATCCGGAACCGGCGGCGAGCCACTGAGCGACTCGCCCGGACTCGTGCTCGACCTCGACTCGCGCACCGATACCATCGCGATTGGAGCGCTTGCCCTCCAGCTCGAGCACGATCACTTTCCGGCCCTCCCAGGAGCGATTCCGCAGGGCCAGTATTTGCGGCCCCAGCCGGTTCTTCACAAACAGGTCCAGCGCCCCATCGCCATCGAAGTCCGTCGCCGCGAAGGCCCGGCTGTCGGCGGCAACATCCAGTCCGGAAACACCGGAGTAATCGTAGAAGCGGTCCCCCTTGCGAACATAGAACACGTTGGGCTCATTGCCGTTCCAGCTCCAGTCTTCACGGATGAGCTGATTGAGGCAGTTCCACCCGTTCTCATAGTCAGGCGCCGCCTTGCGTTCCGCGGGCGACTTGGCGACGACCTGCCGCCAGAAAAAGCTCATCAGGTCCTTGCCCGGCGAATGGGTGATCATTCCCGACGCGATGTAGATCTCGGGCGTCCCGTCGAGGTCGAAATCGATTCCGTCCGCCGACCACGCCCAGCGGCCCATCTCCACTCCCTCGCGGCCGGCGGTGTACTCGAAGGCGCCGCCGCCAAGGTTGCGAAAGAGGGAATTGCCTTTGGTGTGGCCGTGGTAGGCCTTCGGGTCCAGGCCCGCCTTGACTGGGCCGAACGCCGGGTCCGCCGCGACACGCTGTCCCGCGGGAGTCCACATGTTGGCGACATACAGGTCGGGGCGGCCGTCCCGGTCGTAGTCGAACCAGGCCGCGCTCATTCCCGGGCCCAGGTCTTCGACCCCCGCCTCCCGGGCGACGTCGCGAAACTTGCCGCCGTCGTTCTGGTAGAGGTTATTGCGGCCGAAGTCGTTGGCCACATAGAGATCCGGCCAGCCGTCGCCGTCGTAATCGCACCAGGAGGCGGCAAAGCTGTAACGGCTGTTGTTCTGGTCGAGACCTGCCTCGGCGGTGACGTCTTCGAAAGAGCCGCTGCCATCCGCGTTGAGCCGGTTGCGGAACAGAAAGTTCGGGGGGCCGGTTTCGGCATCGTGATAGGGCGAGGGGTAGCGGTACTGATCCTCGCCCTGAAAATAAAGGTACGAGCACAGGTACAGATCCAGCTTCCCGTCGCGGTCAAAGTCGGCCGCCGCCATGCCGGCAAAGGAGCCCGAGGGCGGGCGAGCAAAACGGAAAGCATCGGCTCCATACCGGTAGCGGCCGCGTCCGTCGTTCAGGAACAGCATCGGCATCGACGTGGTCAGCACAATCAGGTCTTGCACTCCCTGGTTGCGCAGATCGAGGAACAAGGCGGACGCCGTATCGTCCAGAACTCCGACTCCGGCGCGCTCGGTCACGTCCTGCCAGCCGCCATTCGCGGCGCGCCG
>JACOSH010000313.1 GCA_016178945.1 Acidobacteriota bacterium | reverse complement strand
CTGCCGCTCCGCGCCGTGACGCGCGAGGCGGTGGATCCCGTGAACGCCGCGATCGCCTACGTGGCCTTTTCCGGTTTCTTCGGGTTTGGAACCGACAACCAGTGCCATATCTTCAAGACCGTCGATTTCGGCCAGACCTGGACCGACATCAGCACCAACCTGCCGAACAACCCAGTCAACGACGTCCTGATCGATCCGGATCTGATCGACAACATCTATGCCGCCACCGACATCGGTGTGTTCCGCACCGCCAGCGGCGGGGACTCCTGGTCCACGCTGTCGAGCGGGTTGCCGCGCGTCACGGTAGAAGGGCTGGCCTTCCACCGGCCCTCCCGCACACTGCGCGCCGCCACGCACGGGCGCGGCGTCTGGGACCTGCAACTACCGCTGCTGGAAGCCTCGCGGGCGCCCGTCATCGACTCGGTTTCACCGCCCGCTCTGACCGTCACCGTGAACGGAGCGAATTTCTTTCCCGGCTCGATTGCGCGCTGGAACGGATATGACCGTCCCACGGCGTTCGTCAGCAGCCGCACACTGCTGATGACGCTTTCGGCGGTGGACCTCTCCAAAGCCGGCCGCAATGCCCTGCTGGTGTTCAACCGGGCCGGCGGGCAGGGCAACTCCAACCTGGTGAGTTTCGATGTCGGGCCGGCGCCCGGGTTCGCCGCCTCCGGATTGGTCAGCGCCGCCAGCCGAGGCGTTTCCGGCGTGCTGGTTCCGGGGAGCTTTTCTTCGCTCTACGGTACCAACCTGGCCGCGGAGACGGTGCTGGCGGCGGACAACACGGCGATGCCCACCACGGCGCTTCCCTCCTCGCTGGGAGGCGTGGTGGTCAATGTGGATGGCGACCCGGCGCCGCTCCTGTTTGTCTCGCCCACGCAGATCAATTTCCAAGCGCCCTGGTTCCTGCGATTCTATTCGCGCGCCATCCTCACCGTGACCAACGGCTTTCGCAAGACCTCGGTTCCGGTGGACATCGTGCCCTACCTGCCAGCGATTTTTACTCTCGACTGGAGCGGCGGCGGCCAGGGACTGATCAACGTCGCCGGGACCGACGGCGCCTTGGCGGCTCCGGAAGGCACGGCAGAACGGGCGCGCCCGGCGCAGCGGGGCGAATCCGTCGAGATTTTTTGCAGCGGCCTGGGGCCCGTTTCGCGCACCCCCGGCGACGGGAATCTGTCGCCTGGACCTCCGCTGGCGATCACGCGACTGCCCGAAGTGACGATCGGCGGCGTTCCCGCTACGGTCGCCTTCTCGGGCCTGACGCCGGGACGGGTCGGGATCTATCAGGTCACCGTGCAAGTGCCGGAGGGCGTCCCGGCAGGCGATTCGGTGCCGGTCTCCTTGACCATCGCCAATGTCGGATCGAACACCGTGACGATAGCGGTCAGGTAGCCGCGCTCCCATGCTCCACATCACCAACGGCCAGTCGGTCGGCATCCAGCACACCGGGCTTCCCGGGGAGGTGGTGTGTTGGGAGGACGTGCTGCATGAGGGTCCCGTGCCGGCGGGGCTCACCCTGGAGCAGATGAGCGAAGTTCGCGCCCGTTTCATTGCCGGTTGCGGCTGGGGCGCGTTCGAGGACGTGTGGGCCGGATTCAAGCGGCGGGATGCCTCGCTGGCGCGCCTCCGGGATCATGAGGAAGTCGTGCTCTGGTTCGAGCATGACCTCTACGATCAGCTCCAGATAATCCAGATCCTCGACTGGCTGCTAACGCATGACCGGGCGAATGTAACGCTGAGCCTGATTTGCATCTCGCAATTCCCAGGCATCGGGCGCTTTACCGGGCTGGGACAGCTCACCGCGGAACAGCTTTTTTCCCTCTTTGGCCAGCGGCAGCCCATTACGCTCGATCACCTGAAGCCGGCTGCGACGGCGTGGGCGGCCTTCTGCTCGCCCGATCCGGCCGATATCGAGTGGGTCATCGGCCGGCCGCCGGCCGGGCTCCCATTCCTGAAGGGAGCGTTGACGCGGCATCTGGAGCAGTTCCCTTCGGTGGCGAACGGACTGTCGCGCAGCGAGCGCCAGATCCTGGAGGTGCTGGCCACTGGCCTTTGCCGCTTCGAGGAAATCTTTCTGGCCAGCCAGGATCTGGAGGAGCGCGTTTTCATGGGCGACGCCACGTTTCGCCAGTACCTCGATCGCATGGCGGAGTGCCCGGCGCCGCTGATTGAGATCGGCACCGACGCTCTGCGCGTCACGCCGCTGGGGCGCAAGGTCTGGGCCGGCGCCGAGGACGCGGTGCGTCTGAACGGGATCGACCGCTGGCTTGGAGGTGTGCACTTGGAGGGCAGGGAAGCCGAGTGGCGCTGGGATGAACGGGAGAAAAGGCTGAGACGTGCGCATCGGGATTGACACGGGCGGCACCTTCACGGATTTCGTCGTGCTTCACGACGATGGGCGGCTGGAGAGCTTCAAGCTCCGCTCCCGGCCCGGCGACCCCGCGCAAGTCATCCGGGACGGCATCCGGCGGGCTTGCGGGAACCGGCGCGCGGCCATCGTACACGGCTCCACCGTCGCCACCAACGCCCTGCTGGAACGCAAAGGCGCGGCCACGGCATTTGTAACCACGGAAGGATTCGAGGATATCCTCTCTATTGGCCGCCAGAACCGGGCGCAGCTCTACAATCTGACGCCGGCTCTGAAGCGCCCGCTGGTTCCGCCGGAGATGTGCTTTGGCGTCGGCGAGCGCGTCTGGTTCGACGGGACAGTGGCGCGGCCCGCCGGCCGGCTGCG
>JACOSH010000312.1 GCA_016178945.1 Acidobacteriota bacterium | reverse complement strand
CGGGACATCAGCTCGGTGCAGACGTCGAACAAGCGGCGATACTCGTTGAGATCGCGCCCGGCCATCTCGCTCAGGTCGTGTCCCGAGCAGAAGGCTTTCCCCGCCGCCGCCAGGATCACGGCGCGCACCTGGCGATCGCGCCCGATGTCGTCCAGGCAGGCGATCAACTCCTGCATCAATTCCAGCGAGAGCGCGTTGCGGCGCTGCGGGCGGTTGAGGGTGACGGTGGCCAGGACGCCTTCACGGGCGGCCAACAGATTCTGGTAGCTCATCAGTTCACCTTCTTCTCGCGGCCGGCCCAGACCCGCTCGCGCAGCTCGTTCTTGCGGATCTTGCCGGTCGCGGTCTTGGGAAGCGGCCCGAATTCCACCGCCCTCGGGCACTTGAAGTGCGCCAGCCGGGCGCGGCAGAACTCGATCAACTCCCCGGCCGAGGCCTCCCTCCCCGGCTTGAGCGCGACGAAGGCTTTGGGCGCTTCGCCCCACTTGTCGTCCGGCATGGCCACGATGGCGCATTCCAGCACCGCCGGGTGATCGTACAGCACCTTCTCGACCTCGATCGAGGAGATGTTCTCGCCGCCCGAGATCACGATGTCCTTCTTGCGGTCCCGGATCTCGATATAGCCGTTGGGATGCATCACGGCGATGTCGCCGGAGTGGAACCAGCCGCCGCGGAAGGCTTCGGCGGTGGCTTCCGGATTCCGGTAATAGCCCAGCATGACGTTGTTGCCGCGCATCACCACTTCGCCCATGGTGAGGGCGTCGGCGGGGATGTCGCGCATTTCGCTATCCACCACGCGCAGATCGGTTCCGGCGATCAGATAGGGCACGCCCTGCCGCGCCTTGAGCTGCGCGCGTTCGTCGAGCGGCAACGCGTCCCACTCCTCGCACCAGGCGCAGATGGTATGGGGCCCGTAGGTTTCGGTGAGCCCGTAGACGTGCGCCACCTCCGCGCCGATCTCGACCGCCGCCCGGATCACCGCGGGCGAGGGCGGCGCCCCGGCGGTCACGATCTTCAATCCGTGCTCGAAGCGGATCGCGTGGGTGGCGCAGTACTGGGTGAGGCTCGCCACCACGACCGGCGCGCCGCACAGGTGCGTGACGCCTTCCCGCTGGATCAGCTCCACCATCCGCTGGGGATCCGGCTGGCGGAGGCAGACGTTGCGCCCGCCGGCCGCCGTCACGGCCCAGGAAAAACACCAGCCGTTGCAGTGGAACAGCGGGACGATCCACAGGTACACCGAGCGCGCGTTCAATCCGTGCTCCAGGGCTTCGCCCAGCGCGTTGATGTAGGCGCCCCGGTGCGTAAACATGACGCCCTTGGGGAAGCCGGTGGTGCCGCTGGTGTAGTTGATGCAGATGATTCCGTCCTCTTCGGGCGGCGGCGGATCGGCGAACGGGAAATCGCCCGAGGCGACCAGCGCCTCGTGATCGCCGGTCGTGTATTCCAGGTACTGCAGCCCGGCGCGCACCGGATCGAGACTGGGCAGCAGTTGCGGGTCGGCGATCAGGACCTTGGCCCCGCAGTGGTCCAGGATCCAGGCCAGCTCCGCCGCCTGCAAGCGCGTATTCAGCATCACCAGGACCGCCCCGGCCAGCGGAACGGCGAAGTGCGGCTCGAGCGCGGCCAGGGTGTTCGGCGCCAGCACCGCCACCCGGTCCCCGGGCGCGATCCCGCGCTTGCGCAACGCCGACGCCAGCCGGTGGATGCGCTGGTTGAACTCGGCGTAGGTCAGGCGGCGCTCGTCCTCCACCACCGCGACCTGGTCGCGATACACCCGCGCGCTGCGGGCGAGAAAGTCGAGGGGAGTCAGGACGCTGTTCATGAGGGCTGTTTGATTATAATGGCGTAACCGCACATGATCGGCAACCGGAGGGTGAAGCCCCTTTGACCCGAGCCGCATTTCCTCCCTGGGAGAAGGCGGAGCTGCCGGAGGCGCCTGGCTTCGAGATGCGCCGCTGGACCCTGCTCATCGGCCCCGGCCTGTTGATGGTGGGGGCCAACATCGGCGGCGGCGAATGGCTGTTCGGCCCTCTGGTCGCGGCGCAGTACGGCGGGCGGGTGATGTGGCTGGCCACGGTGGCGATCCTGATGCAGGTTTTCTACAACCTCTCGGTGATGCGCTACGCCCTGTGGTGCGGCGAGCCCATCTTCGTCGGCTACTTCCGGACGCCGCCGGGTCCCGCCTTTTGGACCGTGTTCTACATCCTGGGCGATCTGGGCGGCATGTGGCCGTATCTGGCGTCGAACGCCGCCGTCCCGCTGGCGGCGATTTTCCTGCAGCGCCTGCCGGGGTCGCAGGACGACGCGCTGGTGCGGGGGCTGGGCTACGCCATCTTCCTGGCCGCCTTCCTGCCGCTGATCTTCGGCGGCAAGATCTACACCGCGCTGGAGCGCGTGATGGTGACCAAGCTGGCGCTGATCCTGAGCTATCTGAGTTTTGTGGCGGTGTTCCTGGTGGGCTGGAACACAAAATGGGAGATCCTCAGCGGGCTGTTCCGTTTCGGCGCGCTGCCCGAGGGCGAGTTCAATTGGGCGACCTTGGCCGCCTTCTCGGCGGTCGCAGGCGCGGGAGGCCTCACCAACAGCTACTTCTCCAACTACGCGCGCGACAAGGGCTGGGGCATGGGCGAGCGGGTGGGCGCGCTGCCCAGCGCCATCGGCGGCCGCACCATCACGCTGTCGCACACCGGCAAAGTTTTCGAGCTGACGCGCGAGAACCTGGAGCGCTGGAAGGGCTGGCTGCGGCACATCGGGCGCGACCAGTGGATGCTGTGGGCGCCGGGCTGCGTGCTGGGGATGGCGCTGCCCGCCATGGTTTCCTACGAGTTCATCCGCGGCGCCGGGAATATCGAGGGGCACGCCGTGGCCGCCATGACCGCGCAGGGCATCGCCGTTCGGCACGGCCAGGTCTTCTGGTTCCTCACGCTGCTATGCGGTTTTGCGATCCTGGCGCCGACGCAGGTGTCGAACCTGGACGGGGTGGCCCGCCGCTGGACCGATGTCCTGTGGATCGGTTCCAAGCGCCTGCACAAGCTGGGAGGCAATCAGGTCAAGTACGTCTACTACACGCTGCTGGCAATGTACGGTTTTTGGGGACTGGTGGCGCTGCGCTTGACGCCCAACCCGCTGGCGCTGGCGGTGGCCAGCGGCGTGATGATGAACTTCGCGCTGGGCGTCTCCTCGCTGCACACCCTGTATGTGATGCGCGCGCTGCTGCCGCGCGAGTTGCGCCCCGGCTGGCTGCAATGCGCGGGACTGGTGGCTTGCGCGGTCTTCTACATGGGGATCTCGGCCATTGCCTTCCAGCAGCAGTGGCCGAAGATCGTGGCGTGGCTACAGTGAACGGCGAAGCCGGAACCAAACAGGCGGGGTAGGCGTGAAGTCCTTGGCGGGAAGAACGGCACCGGCCGCTCAGGAGATCGAGAGCCAGCGCGCCAGACTCACGGCCCGGGGTCCAAGCTGCAGCCAGACGCGCGGCAGCATCAGGGCCCAGGGCAGCAGCAGCGCCGGCGATCGCGCCGACAGGCCGCGCAGCGCCAGGAACAGAACCAGCGGAGACAGGATGCGGGGGTAGCCGAACGGGTCGGCCCATCCCATGATGGTCCCGCTGGCCAGCGCCAGCGCGGCGTAGAGCAGCGCCGCCAGATCCAGGGGGCCGGCCTCGCGGCTCGCGCCGCATCTCACCGCCAGAACCAGAGCGGCCGCGGCTCCGGCCAGAGACAGGTAGTCCAGGGCCAGGGCAGTCGCGGCGATCAGCGGCGCGCGCTCGGTGTAGCGGAAGGGTTCGAGGAACCGGCCCAGCAGCGCGACTCCGGGGACGCCCAGCGGCAGCCACGCGGGACCCACGCCGGGGGGCGCTTGGAATTCCGGCGTGTGGAGGTGAACGTAGGAATACCAGGCCAGCGCGGGCGCGGCGGAGGCCGCCAGAAGCGCCGCCGCTTTCCATTGCCGCCGCCGCGCCAGCGCCAGGCCGCAGCCCGCAATCAGGAGGAGCCCACTCTCGCGCGCGAGTCCCGCCAGGCAGAGCACGGCGAACAACTTGAATTTCTCTCCCGTTTCCACGTACAGAGCGAAAGCTACGCAGAGAGCGGCCAGCGCCAGATCCACGGTGAGGCGGTCGAGGCCGATCGCGACCGCCGGCAGCAGCAGAAAGGCCAGGCCCCACGCCGCGGGCCATCCCTTGACGAGCGCATACCGGGCCAGCCAATACGCGCCCAGCGCGGTGAACGCCAGGTTCACCAGAACCAGCGCAATGTGGATCCCGCGCGGCGCGCCGCCGGAGACGAGCCACGCCAGCCCGGAGACCAGAATGCGGCGGTAACGCAGGCGGGGTGTGTCGATGAACTGCCGCAATCCGCCGCGGATCAGCGGATCGTGGGCCATGTAGTGATAGTATTGGCCGTCGTAACCCAGGGTATCCGGAAATACGTACAGGGGCTCGGCCAGGGAGCCGGGGACCGGCAGGACCGAGCCGGTCGAGAAGAACGCCGTCCAGTCTCCCGCGAAGCTGGAGGAAATGGCCAGGAACTGGGCGGCGAACGCCAGGAGCGCGGCGAGAATGCCGATCTTGAGCGGCATCAGGGGACGGAGAACACGTGCCGCAGAAACGCGCCTACAAACTGCGGGGTCAGGACGAACAGTCGGGGCGTCACCAGCGCCAGGGGCGCCGCCAGCAGCCAGGAGCGGCGGGAGAAGCCCTCCAGCGCCAGAAACAGCAGCAGCGGCGTGAGGACGCGCGGGTAGCCGCAGGGATCGTACCAGCCCACGATTCCTCCGGCGGCCACCACCAGCAGCACGAATAGCAAGGCGGCCCAGCCGGTGGGGCCGATGGTCTTGCGCGCGAAGACCCACACCGCCAGAATCAGAGCCGCCAGGATCCCACCCAGCGAGACGTAGTCGAGCGCCACCGCCGTCCAGGCAATCACGGGCGGGCGCGCGTAGGTCACCGGCTCAAGGAAGCGGTAGAGGAAGGCGCTGGCGGGGAGGGGAAGACCGGAAGGTCCCCCCAGCCCCATGTGCGACTCATAGGTCACCGTCCGGAGCTGAACGGAGAGATACCAGGCCAGCGCCGGGAACGCCGCGGTTCCAAACAGAATTGCTCGGCCCAACTGCCGCCGGAGCAGCAGCGCCAGACCGTAACCGCCCAGAAGCAGAAGGCCGGTCTCGCGCGCAAGCGCGGCCAGAGCCAGCACCAGATACAGCTTCCATTGTTCGGCGGTCTTCACATAGAGCGCGAAGGCGACGCACAGGGCCGCAAGCGGCAAGTCGGTGGTGAGGCGGTCGAGCCCGATCAGCACGGCCGGCAGCGGCAGGAAAGCCAATCCCCAGGCGGGACTGGCTCCGTGCAGCACGGCATACCGGCTGAGCCACCAGGCGCCCAGGAAGGTGAACAGCAGGTTGATTCCCACCAGCGCGGCGTGGATCCCGGCCGAAGCGCCCGCCCCCGCCAGCCACGCCAGCCAGGGGATCAAGACGCGCCGGTAGCGCAAGCGCGGCGCGTCGATCGAGTCCTTCAGCCCGCGCGTCATCAGCGGATCGTGCGCCATCAGGTGGTAAAACTGGCTGTCGTACCCGCCGCTGTTGGGGAACACGTAGAAGGAGTCCCCGGCCAGCGTCGGAGGAACCGGATACTTCGAGCCGGCCAGGAACAACGAGGTCCAATCACCGCCGAATTGGGTGTAGACCGTGAGGGCTTGGCTGAGGAAGGCGAGGAGGAGGGCGAGGAGAGCGGTTCGCAGGGGGGAGAGAGGCAAGACTTATTCTAGAAGGCGGAAAAGGCAAAAGGCAAAAGGCAAGCATCAAAAGGCGAAAGGAATTAGGTGGGCTGCGCCGTTATTGATACCACCCTTGCACCGCCCGCGGCGGTGCAAGTAACCTAACCGCATGGACCCTCTGTCATATTTGAGCGAGCAACTTGCTGGTTGGCGCGAGGCCGGCACTTACCAGCGGCTGAGAATCCTGGAAACGGAGGCGGCGGCCGAGTCGCGCTTTG
>JACOSH010000158.1 GCA_016178945.1 Acidobacteriota bacterium | reverse complement strand
TGCACCTGGACATCGCGCCGGACTCGGCCGAGGTGCACATCAAGGCCGGCTATCGCCGCGGAGGCCCGTACTTCGCCCTGAAGGTGGCAAGCTCCTTTCCGGACAACCTGGCGCGCGGCTTGAGCACGGGCAACGGCATGATGCTGTTGTTCTCGGGCTCTACCGGCGAGCCCGCCGCGCTGCTTGCCGATGGCGGGCATCTGACCGATGTCCGCACGGCGGCTGTCGCGGCCATGGTGGCGCGCGAGCTGGGGCGGCGCGACCGCTCGCTGGGAATCCTGGGCTCGGGCATTCAAGCGCGGCTCCAGGCGCAACTGCACGCGGAGGTGCTGCCGCTGGAAGAGATCTGGATCTGGGGCCGGACCCCGGACCGGGCCGCCGCCTGCCGCGCCGACCTCCGCGCCGCGCTGCCCGGGGTGCGCGTGGAAGTGGTGGAATCGCCCGCCGCGGTTGCCGCACGGGCCGGCTATCTGGTCTGCTGCACCGCCTCTCGTGCCCCGCTGCTCACTCCCAGCGATCTTCAATCCGGATCCCACATTGCCGCCGTCGGCTCGGATGCCCCCGGCAAACAGGAGCTCGATCCCGCCATCCTCCGCCAGGCTGCCCTGGTCCTGGCCGACTCCCTCCAGCAGTGCCGGCGCTTGGGCGAGCTCCAGCATTCCCCCGAGGTCGACGCCCTGGAAATCGGCAGCTTCTGCCAATCCCCGCGCCCCCGCGATTCCGGAATCACGGTCTGCGACTTTACCGGCCTGGGCGTCGAGGACCTGTTCATTGCCGAGTATTGTCTGGAAAGGATGTCATGAGAATCGAACCCTTCGAGATGGAACGGATGCAGTCGACCTGGGAAAACCTGGTCGAGATGGATTTGAGCGAGAGCGGCGTCCGGCCGCTGACCCTCCGCGAGCTGGCCGCCATGGGCCTGGATCTCGACAGCTTTCTCGACGTCCCGCTGGGCTACAGCCAGTCCAACGGCACGCTCGACCTGCGCGAAGCGCTCGCCCGCCAGTACCCCGGCTCCACCGTCGACCACATCGAGGTCACCAACGGGACTTCGGAAGCCAACTACCTGGCGGCGCTGGCCCTGCTGCACGATGGCGACGGCGTGGCCTTCGAGGTCCCCAATTACATGCAGTACTGGGGAGTGCCGCGCAGCCTGGGCGCGGATGTCCACAAGTTCCACTTGAGCGCCGGCCACGGATGGGAGCCCGATTGGGACGAATTCGAACGCGCCGTCACGCGCCACACGCGGCTGGTCTATCTGTCCAATCCCAATAACCCCACCGGCGCGGTGCTCTCCCAGGCCGCCATGCGCCGGATCGTCGAGCGCTGCGAGGAGACCGGCGCATACCTGGTCGCCGACGAAGTCTATCTGGGCGCGGAGATCGCCGGCCCGCGCACGCAGAGCTTCTGGGGGATGAGCGAGCGGGTGATCGTCACGAGCGGTCTCTCCAAAGCCTACGGCATTCCGGGCGTGCGCATCGGCTGGATCGTGGGCCCGCCGGCCGTGATCGCCGATTGCTGGGCCCAGCACGACTACCTCACCATCGGCCCCAACAAGCTCTCCGACCGCATCGCCCGCATCGCCGTCGAACCGGAGAACCGCGAGAAGTGCTACGCGCGCACCCGCTCCATCCTCCAGCACAACCTGCCGGTCGCGCGCGAATGGCTGGCCGGCTTCGGCGGCTTCCTCAGGTGGCGCGAGCCTCAGGCCGGCGCCATCGCCCTCATCCAATATGCCGCCGATATCCCCAGCGTCGAGCTGTGCGAGCGCGTCCGCCAGCGCCAGAGCACCCTCATCGTCCCCGGAAGCCACCTGGGCCTGGAAGGCTACATTCGGGTCTGGCTGGGGGGCAAAGAGCAGTTCCTGCGCGATGGGCTGCGCCGGATCGGCCAGGAATTGCGCCAACTCGAGGCTGAACGCGGAGCGCCGAGCGCCGACAGCTTCTGACTCACACCTTGATCCCCATAGTCTTTTCGATGTAGTTCCGGCTGATCCGCGCGCTCTCTTTGGGCGGACGGTAGGGCGAGGAGTCCAGCTCCACCGTCAGGTTGCCGCGCCACTGGATCTTGTCCAGGTGCTCCTTGATGGAGATGAAATCCACGCCGCCCTTTCCCAGCTCGAAGAAGACCGGGTCCTTCATCGGGTCGTTCCGCTCGATGCGCTGTTTGGCCCCGCCGCGATGCTTGGGGAAGGTGTCCTTCAGGTGGTATTCGATGATGCGGTGGCCCAAGTGGCGGGTCAGCTCCACCGGGTCGATGCCTGCCATGGTGATGTGGCCGGTGTCCAGCACGAACTGGACGTGATCGGGGTTGGTGTTTCCGGCTATGATGTCGAGCTCGCGGCGGTTTTCGAGCTGGGTCCACATGTGGGCGTGGACTCCCAGCTTCAAACCCTCGCCGTGGATGCGCTTCCCCAGCTCGTTCAACGTGATCGCCATCTGCTTCAGATCTTCTTCCGGCGTGCCTTCCGGCTTGCGCGGGCCGGTGTTGATCTTCAGATGCTTGCAGCCGAACTTCTTGATGAAGCGCACCAGGCTCAGGTGGTCGTCGAGCAGCTTCTGGCGCTTGCCGGGGTCCTCGAAGTGCATCTCCAGCGGACCGCCGTTGGAGATGGTGACGAACTCCACGCCGATCTCGTCGATCTTGGCGCGCAGCACTTCCGGCTTCTCCAGGAAAGACATGAAGTAGTGGATAAACGATTCCACTCGCCGGTAGCCCGCCTCGCGGGCCTCGCGGAAGGAGAGAAAGACATCGCTCTCCCAGCCGCCGCGCGTGTTGGTGGTTATCCCCACCTTGTAGCGCTCCTCGGCGGCGGCGCCGATGCCGGCCGCCGTCAGGACTCCGGCGAACTGCCTGCGCGTGATGGTCATGCTTGCCTCCTATTGCACTTTGTTGCCCGCGATCCACACCGCTTCAATCGACCGGGTGTTCTTGATGTCGTCCAGCGGGTTCCTGGCCAACGCCACCAGGTCGGCCCACTTGCCGGCCTCCACGGTTCCCAGATCTTTGGAGACGCCCAGAAACTCCGCCGAATTGCGCGTGGCCATCGACAGGATCTGCGCGGGCTTCAGACCCGCCTCGGCCATCAATTCCATCTCCAGGTGCTCGAAGTAGCCCTGGATGCGCCGTGGCGGGCCGGTGTCGGTGCCGAAGCCGCACTTGACGCCGGCGTCGGCCAGGGTCTTCAGATTCTTCTGCGCCATGGAGAGCCAGTCGGCGCCGTGCGCCGTGTCCGGCTCGCCCTGCGCGCGCTTCTGGAACTCGGGGCTGCGCAGCGTCTGCAAGACGGCGGGAGAAACGGCGCGCGCGAACAGCGGGTCGCTCAGCATCGCATGGGGCTTGGCGAAGGCATAGGTCGACAGCTCCCGCGTCAGCGTGGCCGAGGAGAGCCAGGCACCTTTCCGCTTCATCAGGTCGATCAGCTCCTTGTCCACCGGCTTATCGCGCACGCTGTGCGCCAGCCCGTCCAGCCCGGCGTCGACCAGCTTCTTGGCGTCGTCCAGATAGAAGATGTGGGCCGCCACCTTGAGATTGCGCTTGTGGCCGTTGGCGATGATCGCCTTCGCCAGATCCAGCGGGATCTTGACTTCTTTTCCCAAGTGGTCGTCGACCCAGATCTTGACGATGTCCACTTTCTTGTCCGCCAGCTCGGCGACGTTTTTCTCCACCTGCGCCACGCTGGAGACTTCATAGGGCACGCCCTTCATGCCGGGGGCCGTGGTCGGGTAGCCGGCCTGGCCGGTGAATCCGCGCCGCGCCGTGAAGATGCGCGCCACGCTGGGCCGGCCGGCGCGCTGCTCGGTGCGCATCTGCAGGATCAGGTCCTGCTCGCTGCCCATGCTGCACACCGTGGTCACTCCGAATTGCGCGTACATCTTCAACTGCTGGCTCACGTTGTCGCGCGTGAAATTCTTGGGGTCCTGCGCCAGGTCCACGGTATTGCCCACGTGGCCGTGCAGATTGACGATCCCCGGCATCAGGTACTTGCCCGTCAGATCGACCTTGCGCGCGCCGGCCGGCGCCTTCAATTGCGCTTGCGGCCCCACCCACTGGATCCGTCCGTCGACCGCGACCAGCGCCGACTTCGGCTTCGCCGCGCCGCCCTGGCCGTCAATCAGGGTGAAGTTCTCAAAAACGGTGGTTTCCGCCAAGGCCAGGCAGGCCGGCAGCAACAGGACACGCAGCAGGAGTTTCATCGTTTGGGAGGATTGTAACACACGCTATAATTGAAGTGATGGTACGGGGCTGTCCCCGGTGGGTCGTGTGGTTCCTGTTGGCTGCGCTGGTGTTGCCGGCGACGGCCTGGGGACACTCGCACGACAGCGCCGCCCGGCCCTGTGACGCCTGCCTGGCCGGCCTCCTGCCGGCGCTGGCGGTGGAACGCGCGACCGGCTTGGTCGCCCTGGCGCCCATCGCCTGGCACGCCGCCTCCGAGCAAGTCCGCCTGGATCTGGATCCGCTGCTGGCATCCAGCCCCTCTCGCGCTCCTCCTGCCTAGTCACCTGCACCGTTTTTTTGGGGCTGACTACAGGAGAGAGTTGTGAAGCACTTATACGTATTGGGATTTCTCATAACGGGCGCCCTCCCGGGCCTTGCCCAGAATACAGGAACGCTGCGCGGCCAGGTCACCCTGGAGGCCACCGGAAGCCCGCTGCATCATGCCACCATCACCGTCGGCAGGCTGGCCCGGCGCGTGGAGACGAAGGACGACGGGACCTACGAAATCACCGGCCTGCCGCCGGGCGCCTACACCGTCACCGCTCACATGCACGCTCTCAGCGATGCCAGCCAGACCGCCCAGATCGCCGCCGGCGGGACCGCCACCGCCGATTTCACCCTGCGCCTGGCGGCCGTCAAAGAGGCCATCACCGTCACCGCCAGCGGCAGCGAGCAGACCACCTTTGATTCGTTCCAGACCGTGACTTCCCTGGAGTCGCTCGACCTGACTTCCAAGAGCGAGACCTCGCTCGGTGAAGTCCTCAACAACCAGCCCGGCATCGCCAAGCGCAGTTTCGGACCCGGCTCCTCGCGCCCGGTGATCCGGGGCTTCGATGGCGATCGCGTCCTGGTCATGCAGGACGGAGTCCCCACCGGCGCGCTCTCCTCGCAGTCCGGCGACCACGGCGAGTCTATCGACCCCTCCAGCCTGGATCGGCTGGAAGTCGTCAAGGGCCCGGCCACGCTGCTTTACGGCAGCAACGCGCTGGGCGGCGTGGTCAACGCCGTGACCGGTCACCACCAGATCCACGAGCATCCCCACCCGGGCCTGCGGGGTTATCTCACCGCCCTCGGCGGGTCGGCCAACGGCCACGGCGGCGGCAGCGCCGGCTTCGAGTACGGCGTCGGCAACTGGCTGTTGTGGGGCGGCGGGGGCGGCCAGCGCACCGGCGACTACCAAACCCCCATCGGAACCATCGACAACTCCGGTACGCGCATCGCCAACACCTCCGTCGGATTCGGCCGCTACGACGAAAGACGTTTCGCCGACTTCGGCTACGGCTACGAAGAGGGACGCTACGGCGTGCCCTTCGCCGGCCAAATCGAGGGCAGCGGCGAGCGCATCAGTCTGGCCACTCGCCGTCACAACCTGCGGGTCAACGGCGGGCTGAGCAAGCTCGGCAAGCCGGTGGACAGCTTTCGCCTCTCACTCAATTACAGCGATTGGCGGCATCGCGAGATCGAGGGCGAGGAAACCGGCACCGTCTTCGACAACAAGCAGATCAGCTACCGGGGCGTCTTCCAGCAGGCTCCGCTCGGGCGCCTGTCCGGCAGCTTTGGCCTTTCCGGTCTCCATCGCGACTACAAAGCCACCGGCGTCGAGACGCTCGCGCCGCCCGTGAATCAGAACGGCATGGCCGGCTTCGCCCTGGAGGAACTGACCCTGGAGCGCTTTCGCCTTCAGTTCGGCGGGCGCGTCGAGAACAACCGCTACGATCCGGCAGTGGGCCGCGGCCGCTCCTTCACCGGGTTCTCCGGCGCCGCCGGAATCCACATCCCGCTGTGGAAGGGCGGCGCGCTGGTCGCCAATTACACCCATTCCTACCGCGCCCCGGCCCTGGAGGAACTTTACAATCACGGCCCCCACGCCGGCAATCTGACCTTCGAGATCGGCGACCCCGGTCTGCAACGCGAGCGCAGCAACGGCCTGGACCTGGCCCTGCGCCACCAGTCCAAGCGCCTGCGGGGCGAGGTCAACTATTTCCTGTACCGCATCGGCGATTTTGTCTACCTGGCGCCCACCGGCAGGTTCGCCCAGGGGCTGATCGAAGCCCGCTACGCCCAAGCCGATAGCCGTTTCACAGGCACTGAGATGGGACTGGACATCGGCCTGCACCAGAACCTGTGGCTCAACCTGGGCCTCGACTACGTCAACGCCCAGCTTCGCGCCGGCGGGATCCCGCTGCCCCGCATCCCGCCGCTGCGTGGCCGCGCCGGCCTGGAGTTTCGCCGCGCCGGATTCAGCCTCAAGCCGGAGCTGGTGATAGCCAACGCCCAGACCCGGCTGTTCAGCACCGAAACACGCACCGCCAGTTATCTCCTGGCCAATCTGGGGGCCTCCTACACCCTGGCCCAGAAGCATTTCCTGCATGTATTCTCCGCCAACCTGTTCAATGCCGGGGACCGGCTCTACCGTAACCACTTGTCTTTCATCAAGAACCTGGCGCCGGAGATCGGCCGCGGAGTGCGCTTCACCTACACGGTTCGGTTTTTCTAAAGGGTTTAGCCTATTCCGCTTGTGGTGTACTGGTGGTACCATAACCTATCCGGCAAGAAACGCGCTGGCGGTGTGCATGGACCAGCATAAAGAACGGCGGCGGCACCCTCGCTTTTCGCTCAGCTCCTGCCCGCTTCGTGTCTATTGGCAGGACGAGCACGGCCGTTTCCGCCAGATGCCGGGCCGCGGCATCGACCTGTCGCGCTCCGGAATCGGAATTGAGCTGCCCGAGCCGATCCAACTGGGCGCCCAGGTCAACATCAGCATGGACCGTTTCGATCTCACCGAGACGGCCGGTGTTCGCCACTGCCGCCGTGTGGGACCGCGCTACCACATCGGGCTGGAGTTCACCATGGGGCTGCGCTGGAACCATCCCGAGTTGCTGCGCCTGGAGCAGGCGCACGTTGCTGGAGTCTAGGCCAGCCGCGCCCAGGCGTCGGAAGCCGCGCGCCGTCCCCCGCCCATCACGGCGCGAGCCGCCGCAGGCCAATCGCCGTCCGGAGGCTTGCCGGCGCGGACCCCGGCGATCACCCGTGCGCAGCGTTCCCGCTGTTCCGCCGGCAGCTTGTCAAGCACTCCCGACCCCAGGAACTTCAGCATCCGCTGGACGTGGATTCGGAATGCGCCGGACTTCTCGGTGTGTCCTTCGGCAAGGAACAGGAGCAGGGCGATCGTCGTCGCTGCGACGCGTTCGGACGGAGAGCGTCCCGGCATTCCGCCGTCGGGTTCCAGTTTCCCCGCCAGCTCGACCAGCAGGTCTTCGGTGGTCTCGACCTGAGGTTCCGCCCTTCCTTCCACCTTGGCCTCGGCGCGGAACAACCTTTTCAGCCCTCCGCCAAAACTCGCCGGCATGGCGTACATCATGCGAGGTGAAGCGGCGTCCGGCACGGGCGCAGCCCGGGTGACCGAACCGAAATACGCGCCATAGCGCACATCCTCCGGCATCCCGACCGGTACGACCTGCGTGCGTGGGGGCTCGCCCGGGCGATCCGCGGCGCGCTCCACCACCGCCACCAGTGCCATCCGCCGGCTGGCCAGTCCGTAGCGCAGGCTGAGCGATTCGAGATACTTCTCCATCCGCTCGACTTCGCGCCGCCCGCCCGCGACGCGGCTCTCGGCGTCGGTGATCAGGCGCGAGCCTTGCAGCAGCCGCACCGATTCGCCCGCCTCCCCGGCGGTGCACGAAACCGGAATCTCCAGGCGGCCCTCCGCCCACTCCAGCTCCAGCATTCCGCCTTCCGCATCGCATTCTCCGAACACCAGCAGCGGCGCCCCTCCAAAGAGGACCGCCGGCGGGTCCGGCGCGACCGCGCCGCCCGGCAGCCGCGCCGTGCTTGCCCTCAGGCCGGTGGCCAGCGGGCGCGAGGCGGAGGCGAACAGATCCACCGCCGCCAGATCGACTCGCTCGCGCGGCGTGACAAACCGCGACACGCCGCCCGTCTCCCGCGCCAGCAAGGCCAGAAAGCGGTCCTGGCTGGCGCTGCCGATCCCCAGCGAATGGATGCGGAAACCCGTCTTGCGCGCCTGCTCCAGAATGCTTTCGGTGGCCAGCACCTGCCCATCGGTGAGCACGAAGATGTCGCCTCCGCTCTCCCCGAAAAGCCTGGCCGCGGCGTTGACTCCCGCCGCCAGTTGCGTCCCACCCCGCGCGTCGATCCCGTGCAGAAACCGCTTCGCCTCCTCGCGGGACTGCGGCGTCGCCGGCGCCAGTTGCGGCCGAAAGAGCTCGGTCTGGTCGTCGAACGCCACCAGCCCAAAGCGGTCTTCGACGCCCAGCGCCGCCAGGCACGCCAGCACCGCCTTCCGCGCCTGCTCGAGGGGCACGCCGGCCATCGAGCCCGACCGGTCCAGAAGCAGCACCACCGTTCGCGGCGTCTCGCGCGGAGCGCCGAAGCTCGTTGACGGCGCCACCGCCGCGAAGTGACCTCTGCCGTCCTCGCCTTTGCCCGCCAGCACGCGGGGCCCGTTCGCCCGCATCCGCGCGTCCAGCACCAGGTCACGGTTGGGAACGTCGGCGGCCGGCGCCAGCGTGACGCGGTTCGCTTGCACTCGTGTGGCGTGCGACGGCGAGCCGATCTCGACAATCTCGGCCCCCATCTCGACCGTCAGATCGAACACCACCTCGTGCAGTCCGGCGGCCTCCCTCCTCCAGCGCGGCAGCAGCATGTCGCCGAACTGCTCTTGTGGCAGCTCGATCTCCCCGTCCGAGGCGCGCGCTTCCGGATGGTAGCAGGGAGCCAGCGTGAAGGGAAAGCGGAACCTCAGTCCGTCGTCGCGCAGCTCCACGCCGGCCAGGATCTCCAGCCACACCGTGACGCTGTCCTCGGGACGCAGGTTGCCCACCGACAGGTTCACGACGCCGTCGCGGTACTGCCGCGCCAGCGCCGCCAGGTGGCCCTTCTCGAGTCCCGCTTCGTAGGCCGACGTGGCTTCGGCCACCGGTTTCAGCTCCGAATGCACATCGAAGCCCTCGCCGGTGATCCGGAAACTCCGCAGCGCCGCGTCCCGGGGCAGCCCGAAGGAGTAGACCACTTCCACGGGCTTGGTCTCCGCCGAGACGAATGTGTGCCGCACCACCAGCCGCGCTCCCACCGGCAGCACGCGCCCGGTCAGATACAGTTGCTGCATGGCCAGCCGCACCGGCTCGCCGCTCTTGGCTTCTACCGGCGCAAAGCCGGCCTCACTCGGCATGATCTTCTCCTTTTCCCGCCCGCAATCGCGCGGCTAGCTCCTCTAATGCGCCCTTAATCTGCCTGCTCCTCCACGGACTGATCTCCGCCTTGACCATGACCACGACGTCCGGATCCAGAGCATAGCTCCGCCAGACCGCCGCCGCGGGCAGCTCCGTCGCCGGACGGTCCCCGGCCAGCACCCGCCCAATCTCCGCCAACATCGCGCCCGACGACTGCAGCGTCTGAATCTCCCGCAGCCGCGCCAGATGGGCGGCCCCGTACGCAGCCCCCCGCCCGGCCACCGCCGGCCCCTCCAGCAGCCCGCGCGCAATGTAATAGCGGATGGTCCGCGCCGTCAGGCCCGTCTCTTCCGCCAGCTCGGCCAAGGTCCAGGTCTCTTTCACTGCACCCAGGATAGCCGATAAATGAGACAGTGTCAAGTAGTGTTTTGTTGTGGGACGCCTGGAGTTCGGTCAACCAGCAGAGGAGGCAGCCTCTCGGCAGTTCGCAACAATTCGCTGTTCTTCCGGCTCTTGAGGCCGGCCCATTGAACAGTATGAACTTCGTGGTCAGGAAAGCTGTGCCGGAAGTCGAGTGGCAGACACTCGTCCAGCAAGATCTTCATGCGATCTTCGCGAACAGCGTATCCTTCGCTTCTTCGAGCGCCAGCACTGCCATCTCACGGGTGACTGTCGGAAACTGGCGCAGGAACTCATCCAGAGGGTCACCACCCTCCAGATAGTCCAACAGGTTCTGGAAGGGAACTCGTGTGCCTCGGAAGCAAGGCGTTCCGTTGAGAATGTCGGCGTCGGCAACGATTACGCGCGGTTCCATGACTCCTCCATTCTACTGCTCCCCGCGCGCTGCGGATCAGCCGCCGAAAAATGTAACCCCTGCTACCCTGGTTCCCGTAAAGGTAACAGCGATGGAACTGCCGGAACGGTTCGCGCACGGCGACCTCGACGCGTTCGAGGCGCTGTTCCGGCAATTCCAGGGCGACGTCTACCGCTGGATCGTGCGGATCGTTCGCGACCCGGGGGCGGCGGAGGATCTGACCGTGGAGACCTTTTGGCGCACCTATCGGGCCCGAAGCAGCTTCGACCCCGCCCGGGAGTTCGGCGCCTGGGCCCGCCGGATCGCGACCAACGCCGCGATCGACTATCTCCGGTCCGCCCGGCCGATGCAAGAGCTCCCGCGCCACCTGGCGGGGCCGGCGGCCCCGGGCCCGGAGATCCAGGAGGCCATCCAGCGCGCCTTCCGCCAGTTGCCCGCCAGGCTGCAAGCGGTGGCGGCCATGGCCCTGATCGAGGAGACGCCCTACGCCGAGATTGCCGCGGCCCTGGGAATCTCGGTGGGCGCCGTCAAGACACGGGAGTTTCGCGCCGTGCGCCTGCTGCGAAAAAAACTGAAACGGATGGGAATGGAGCCATGACTGAACCGAACGACGAGAACCTCCGAAAACTACTGCGGATGGCCCTTCCGCCAAGCCCCGAGACGCGCCTTGAGCGGGATCTCTGGCCGCGCATGCTTCAAAGACTCGACCAGGCCCCCGCCGGCCTCTCCCGCCTGGACTGGGCGCTGGCCGCGCTGCTGCCGGTCTGGTTCTTTCTGTTTCCGAACGCGATTCCGGGCCTGCTCTACCACTTGTGAACGGAGGATTCCATGCACACCTATCCCTACCTGCGAGCCTACATGGCGGGCATCGTCGCGCCGACGGTCTTCCTGCTGATCGGCCTGACCGTCTTCGTGATCGCCCGCCACGTCTACCGCGTGGATATTCCCATCGAGCGCGCCATCGTGTTCCCCATGGCGGTGGTACCCAACTTGTGGGGTCTCTGGAACATGCTGTACCTGGCGCTCCGCTCTCACCGCCATCTGCCCATCGGGCTGCATGGCGCCATCCTCCCGGTCTTGCTGGTTCCAGCAGGAGTCATGCTGGCGCAGGCCCTGGACATCTCCTTTGTCACCCCCAAGCTGGCGGCCACCATGTCGCCAGTGGGCTTCATCGTCTACTACCTGGTGTGGAAACACCTGGTTGGTTTCTTCAACCAGGTCGTCGGTATCGAATGAGGAGGGCTTATGGAAACGCTTTTTATCGCCGTCCGATCGCTGATCTTCATGCTGGGCTTCGTGTCCCTTTGGGCTTGGATCGCCGTGAGCGTCAGCCGCCTGGATGCGAGCCTCGGCATCCTCTTGCCGGAATGGGCGCCGGCCCTGGGCGCGGTCGTGATGCTCGCCGGGGCGGCCCTTGCTCTCACCTGTGCCGGGACGTTTGTGGTGCGAGGACGCGGAACCCCGGCCCCGTTTGACGCCCCCGTGAAGCTGGTCGCCGCCGGTCCCTACCGCTATGTCCGGAATCCCATGTACATCGGAGGATGGCTGCTGCTCGTGGGCTTTGGCCTGTTCCTGAGTTCGAGCGCCATGCTGCTCTTCGCCCTGATCTGGCTGGTCCCCGCCCACCTGTTCGTGATCTTGTACGAAGAGCCCACCTTGCGACACAAGTTCGGCGCCAGCTATGAGTCCTACTGCCGGAGTGTGCCGAGATGGGGCCTTACAGTCCTTCGTCGAAGGCGCGCCACAGCCGCTTCAGACTGACCGAGACGCCCAGATAGGGCGACTTCGCCAGGGCCGTGCCTGAGTGCTGGGCCGCGACCTCCTGATCGCGGAACACGCGGAGGGTGCGCTCCTTTGGCTCGATCAGCCACACCTCGGGGACGGCAATCAGAGCGTAGTCGGCGAGCAGATCCTTCACCCGGCCTTTGCGATTGGAGGGCGAGAGGCACTCG
>JACOSH010000311.1 GCA_016178945.1 Acidobacteriota bacterium | reverse complement strand
CAGAAGCTCTGGAACCGGCCCGAATCCGGCTCCTCGCAGACTCTGGTTCCAACCGACGCCGAACGCGCGGGCAACTTCACGGGGATGGCGGCGATCCGCAACGTGAACGATCCGTTGACCGCACGGCCGCTCACCTCGCCCACGGGCGCGCCCTGTGTCGCGGGCAATATGGTTGCGCCGGGCTGCATCAGCAAGGCCGCGCAGAGCATCCTCGACCAGTTCATTCCCCGCTCGGCCGCGGGCAGCTATGTCTCTCTGTTGCCCACCCCGTCGGGCAATTACTCGTTCATGGGGCGAATCGATTTCCTGCAGAGCGCCAAGCACACGATCTTCGGACATTTTCATCGCGACAGCTATTCGCAGCTCTTCACGGCGGGCAACATCCAGCCGTTCACCACGGGCGATCGCACTGTCAACAACAACAACTTCTCGGTGTCGAGCACGTACACCATCGGCCCGTCCCTGCTGAACCAGGCCACCTTCGATTATCTGCGCGTCACCTCGCTCGACCTGGCGCGCGAGTCGGTGACGCCGCAGAAACTGGGAATCAATCTGCCGCCGGGCCTCCACGGCGAAGGCGTATCGATCAGCGTCCAGGGGCGGTTCAACCTCGCGCCCGTGAATCCCAACGGCCAGGATTACGCCAATTGGCATTTTCGCGACTCGATGAGCTGGATCAAGGGCCGCCACACGTGGAAGTGGGGTTACGAGACGCACCGGGTGATCTGGACCCTGAACAACCAGTACACGCAGACGCGCGCGGCGACGTTCACGGGAATCGGCACGGGGAACCCGATGGCCGACTTCTTGCTTGGCCGGTTCGATCAGGTCAGCGTGCTGTTCGGCCAGCCGGGCAGCGATCCAGTCGCGTGGAAACAATTCTTCTTCGTCCAGGATGAGTTCAAGCTGACGCCCCGCCTCACGCTGACGCTGGGCACGCGCTGGGAGCCCTACTTCGCCTGGGATCAGAAATACGGCCGCCACACCTCGACCGACGTGCCGGCTTTCACCGCGCGCTCCGCGGCGCACCCCGATGCGCTCCCGTTTGTGCGCTTCCCGGGCGACCCGGGGATGCCCTCGAACGGCAAGCTGAGCTTCGACGACCTCAACAACATCGGCCCGCGCGTGGGCTTCGCCTGGGACGTTTTCGGCAATGGGAAGACCGGCGTCCGCGGCGGCTACGGAATCTTCTTCGATCAGCTCAGCGCCACGGTCGTGCATACCTCGGAGGCGCCGTTCGCGGGCACGGACGTTCTCCGGCAGGGGCAGATCGACGATCCCTACAAATCGCTGAACCGGCCTCTGCCGCCGCAAGGAATCCTGCCGGGCAGTTTTGGGTGCAAGCCCATCAACGCGCTTCCCGGCGTGGCCTGCGACTTTCCGCTGCCGGCCAACCTGGTGACCACGGACCCGCATCTGGTGGCGCCGTACACGCAGTCGATCAGCTTGACCATCGAGCGGCAGATCGCCCGGGACTTTGCGCTCTCGGTGGGTTATGCGGGCAAGCTGTCGCAGAAGCTCGAAGGGCACCGGCACTGGGACCCGGCGGTCTTCAAGAACGATCCCCTCACCGGCCAGGCGCCCTCGGCGCAGAATATCAACAACCGCGTGCTGTTCCCGCGGACCATCGGGCTGTTCAACACGCAATCGCGTTTCCTGGGGAACGATTACCGCGCCGGCTTCCACAGCGCGCAATTCCGCGTCGAGAAGCGCTTCAGCCGCGGGTTCTCGTTCATGGGATCCTACGTGCTCGGCAAGGGCGTGGATAACGTGAACGCTCCGCAGCCCGGGCTGACGCCGGGTGTCGGGAATCCCTTCAACCTGCGTCAGGAGAAAGGCCGGGGCAACTTTGACCGGAGGCATGCCGTGTCGGTAAGCTGGCTGTGGAGCCCGGCGGTTCCCTTCCAACAGCGCGCGGCCAAAGCGGCGCTGGGCAACTGGAGTTTGGGCGTCTTCCACTCGATTCAGAGCGGAGCGCCGCTCAGCGTCACGATGGGCACGGATGTCGCCTTGGATGGGACCGGGCAGCAGAACCTGCAGCGGGCGCAACTGGTGAATGGGGTCACCTACGCGGACGTGGCGCGCGCGCAGACCAACCGCGCCGATATGGTGGACCGGTTCTTTAACACGGCCGCGTTCGTGCCCGCGAACCTGGTGCCGCGCGGCGTCTACGGAAATTCCGGCCGCAACATCATCAACGGGCCCGCGCAGAGCAACACCGACTTCACGCTGATGAAGGATATTCTGGTGCGCGAGCCTCTGCGCATGCAGTTGCGCGGGGAGTTCTTCAATGTGTTCAACCAGGTGAACTTCGCGCCGCCGAATACGCTGGTGTCGTCGGGCGGCTTCGGCCGAATCACGGGAGCGAGCGACGGCCGGGTGATCCAAGTGGCGCTGAAGTTTCTCTGGTAGGGAGCGAATCCATGTCGAGATCAAGAGCGATCGCGCTGTTTACCGCCGCGGCGTTGTGCGCGCGGGCGCAGACCAACTGGCCGGCTTTGCCCTACCGGGTAGACGCCGATTGGCCCCGGCTGCCCGCCGGATGGACGTTTGAGGAAACGCCCGGTGTGGCCGTGGATGCGCGCGAGCACGTGTTCGCGTTCCATCGCGGCCGGCATTCGATCATCGAATTCGACCGCGACGGCAATGTCGTGCGGTCCTGGGGGGACGGTACGTTCGTGCGCCCGCACGGCCTGCGCTTCGATACGGAGGGGAACCTGTGGGCCGCCGACGACCAGGGCCACATCGTGGTCAAGATGGACGCGCTGGGCCGCGTACGCATGGTGCTCGGCCGCAAGAATACGAAAGGCGAGACCAACGACACGTTCAACCGCCCGACGGACCTGGCCTTCACGCCGGGCGGCGATTTCTACGTCTCCGACGGCTACGGCAACTCGCGCGTGGTCAAGTTTACGAAGGAAGGAAAGTTCATTCGAGCCTGGGGCAAGAAGGGTTCGGGAGAAGGCGAGTTCAACCTCCCGCACGCCGTGGCCGTGGACAAGAGCGGCCGCGTGTACGTGGGAGATCGTGAGAACCACCGCATGCAGATTTTCGACTCGGACGGCAGGTTCCTGGCGCAGTGGAAACACGTGGGCTCGCCCTGGGGGATCGCGATCACGCCGGACGAATCGATCTTCATGTGCGACGGGCACAACAACCGCATCCTGAAGTTGAACCTGAAGGGGGAGATCCTGGGCGTGCTGGGCAGCGCGGGCAAACTGCCGGGGCAGCTCGATTTTGTGCATCACATGGCCGTCGGGCCAAGCGGCAGCATCTATGCCGCCGAGATCAAGAACTGGCGCGTGCAGAAGTTCGCGCCGCGATAAGAGGAACCAGCCATGACTTCATTCATTCGCATTCTGGCATTGACGGGGCTGACCGCCGCTTCGTGGGCCCAAGTCACCCGAACGGAGGTCGCCAAACCCACCACGCCGCACGACGATTCGAAGGCCAACAGCGATTCGGTGCCTGAAGCCTACGCCGTATCGGGAAACTTCGAGCGCGTGGTGGTGCTGCGATTCAAGTACCAGACCGACCTGCTCGCCGGGCTGGAGAAGATGGTGAAGGAGCAGAAGATCAAGAACGCCGTCATCCTGTCGGGCGTCGGCTCGCTGCGGAACTATCACATCCATTCGGTGAGTAACCGCACGTTTCCGTCCAAGAACCTGTTCATCAAGGACCCCACGGCTCCCGCCGACATCATCAGCATCAACGGCTACGTGATCGACGGGCGTCTGCATCCGCACATGACGCTGACCACGGGCGAGAAGGCCTTTGGCGGCCACATCGAGCCCGGCAACAGCGTGTTCACGTTCGCGATCGTGACGCTGGGAGTGTTCGGCGACGGCGTGGATCTAAGCCGAATCGACGACAAGACGTACCGGTAAGTCGGGATGGCCTGACGGATCACTCGCGGGCTCAACGGTATCTGCCGGGGTCGCTGAAGTGGATGGCTGCTGCCTAGCTACTTGGTCCAATTCTTCGGGTCTATTCCACTCCCTTCGATGATTGCTCTCATTGTGCCCAGCGGAGCGGTAGGATTCGCCCGCGGTGATACGGGACAATAACCTGCTTTCCAGTAGAGACGTTTCGCCACTTCTGGTGGCTGCCGGCGGAGCCGGCCAGGGCGAAACCATGCCGGCGGAGAACCGAGATCACCTGGTCGGCCGTCAAGCGCGGCGTTCCGCGTTCACCCAACCGTTACCTCGACCAGCTTCGCGGCCGGCGACAACTCGATTTCGGCGGGCGAGAGGTAGAGTTGAATCGCTTCCTCGATACCGCGCTTCGCTTCTTCTTCCGTGTCACCGGCCGAAGCGCACCCCGGCAGCTCAGGGCAGATTGCGGAGTAGCTCTCAGCTTCCGGGTCATACTCCAAGACCACGCGGAACCTCATACTTGCAGTATAGCGTCAACTTCCACCACGTTCTTCTTTGCGGCTTCCGACGTATCGTCATCGAGGTTCAAGACGCGGCGTAGCGAGATTACCACCCGCCGAACGTGGTACAAGATAGAATCGAACGGAGTGAACGTGGGAATTGCGGTGTGCCGGTGGTGCCTGTGGGCTTTGGTCCTCCTGCCCGCCTGTCTGGCGCAGCGCTACCGGGTCGAGATGGATTCGGCCTCGGCCGAAGGCCTGATGCTGCAGCAGATCCTGCACGAACCGGTTGAAAGCCAAAAACTGTTCCTGCTGGAAGAGCTGTTCGCGCGCTTTCCCAAGAGCCGCTCGCTGGCCTGGGCGTACGATCAGATGCGGGACATCTACGCCGGACGCAAGGACACCGCCAAGGTGGTGGATCTCTGCGAGAAGATCCTGACCGTCGACCCGCTCGACATCCATTCGGCGCATCAGCTCCTGCAGATCGCCGAAGCTTCCAAGGACCCGGCCCAGGTCACCCGCCGCATGGAACTGGTGGCGCGTGTCGCCGCCCAGGTCCTGAAGGCGGCGGCCCCCCAGGATCCCGCCGGCGCCGAAGAGTGGAAGGCGCGCGTCTCGCTGGCCGCGCAGGCAGCCGCCTATGTGGACTACCTGCACTACACGCGCATCCTCCAGACGCCGGATCCGAAGGCCAAGATCACCCTCATGGACGAGTTCTTGCAGCGCCGCCCCCAGTCCCCCTACCTGCCGCAGTTGCTGCCTCTCTACGTGGCCACCTACCAGAAACTGGGCGACAACAAGCGCGCCTACGCCGTCGCCGAGCAGATGCTCCAACGCGATCCCACCAACGAAGATCTTCTGGGAATGCTGGCGGAAGGCTACTTCCAGTCCAAGGGCGCCGCCGATAAAGTGCTGGCCTATTGCGGCCGGATTGCCGCCGTTCTCGGCGGCAAGCCGAAGCCGGAGGGCGTGTCCGAGGCGGACTGGAACAAGAAGAAGACAGCCCTGCTCGGGTCGGCTCATTGGATGGCCGGCACCACGTATCTCAACCAGGAGCGGTATGGGCACGCCGACCGCGAGCTGCGCCAGGCCCTGCCGCATGTCCGCGCCACGCCGCAGGTTCTCGGGGCCACGCTGTTCTCCCTGGGCTGGGCCAACTACAAAATGCAGAATGCCGCGGAAGCGCTTCGCTTCAGCAAGGAATGCCTGGCGGTGAAGAGCTCTTACCACGGGCTGTGCACCCGCAATGTCTCGGTGATCAAGGCCGAGTTCAATCTGCCGGATTAGCGGGCTTGCTTTTGCCCCGCTCCCTCGCCTATCGTAGGCATCATGCAGACAACTCGAAGAGCCGTCCTGGCGGCGGCGGCGGCCGGCCTGGCCGCGCAGGCGCAGAACGGCGTGAAAAAATATGTCCGGTTCCGTCACGGGACGGCCACCGCGTACGGCCTGTTGGAAGGCGACACGATCCGCGAAATCCGCGGCGATCTGTTTGGGCGGCACACTCCGGGCGGCGCCCAGCACAAGCTCGGCGAGGTGAAGCTGCTCTACCCGTGCGTGCCGCCGAAGGTTCTGGCCGTGGGGCTCAATTACAAGAGCCATCTGGGCGACCGCAAGCCGCCCTCGCGCGCGGAGATCTTCTACAAGCCCATCACCTGTCTTCAGAATCCCCACGACCCGATCCTGATTCCCAAGGACGCCCGCAACGTTCACTACGAAGGCGAGATGGTCCTGGTTATCGGCAAGGCGGCCAGCCAGATCACCGTGGAGCAGGCCAAGGCGGCGATCTTCGGTGTGGCCTGCGGCAACGACGTCAGCGAGCGCGATTGGCAGGGCGGCGCAGACAAGGACCTCCAGTGGTGGCGCGCCAAGGGCGCCGACACCTTCGGCCCGTTCGGGCCCTGCATCGCCACGGGCCTCGACTACGGCAAGCTGCTGCTCCAGACGCGGCTCAACGGCCAGGTGGTGCAGAAACAGGTCACCTCCGACCTGCTGTTCGGCCCGGCCGAGATCGTCAGTTGGGTCAGCCACTATGTCGCCCTGACGCCGGGCGACATCATCTATACCGGCACTCCCGGGACCACCAAGAAGATGAGCCCGGGGGATGTGGTCGAAGTGGAGATTGAAGGCGTGGGCGTGCTGAAGAATCAGGTGGCGCAGGGATAAGCGCCTATCGCGCGAATCTCCGGAAGAAGCTCTCCTCCTTCCAGCGCGGGCGCTGCTCGCGATTGGCCACCGCTTCCACCAGCCGCGCGATCATGGCGTTGAACCGGGCCGCGGCCTCCAGATCCACCGGCTGCGCCAGATCGTCCGACGGCGCGTGATAGCGCTCCGCCACCCACTTCCGCGCGATGGCTTCCTCGGGCGACCCTTTCTCGTAGCCGAACTTGAAGGCCAGCGCCGGGATGCCGCGCTGGATGAAGCTGTACTGGTCGCTGCGGATGAACCGGTTGCGCTGCGGCTCGGGGTCCATCTCCACCCGCACGCCCAGCGGACGGGCGGCGTCTTCCAGCATTCGCCTTTGACGTGGTTACGGCCTGGGGCTTTGAGTACAAGACGCTGCTCACCTGGGTGAAGGACAGGATGGGCACCGGCGAATGGCTGCGGGGGCAGACGGAGCATTGCATTCTGGCGGCGCGTGGCAAGCCGGTCTTCCTGAGCGGCGGTCACGCCACGGTCCTGGAAGCGCCACGACGGGAACACTCACGCAAGCCGGAGGAATTCTATTCCCTGGTTGAGAAGGTCTGCCCTGGCAGCCGGGTGGATCTGTTCGCAAGAAAACAGCGCGAGGGTTGGCGGGCGTATGGCAGTGATATAAACCGATTCTCATGACGGCGCCAGGGCACGCGGACCGACCTACATCCCCCCACTTAGGTGAGAGGCGCGGGGCAAGTTGGCCCGGTACCTGGGCGTGGGCAGGACCACCATTGACAAAGCGGAAGAAGTCGTCGAAGCGGCAGAGCGCAAACCAGAGGAATACGGCCACTCGGACCGCAGCGGTAACGTCTCCGCTGCTTACCGGCGGTTCACGGTTCAGCAGCAAGTCACACAGCTCCAGAGCGAGCCGCCACCTTTGCCATCCGGTCCCTGTCAAGATCATCGTGGCCATCCGCCGTGGCGGTACGAGAGCGGGGAATTCGCTGCCTTTACCCAACGATGGCTCTCGATGAGATCAAAGCTCTGCCGGTCGAAAAAGATTGCGTAGGAAGATGCGGCCCTTTGGCTGTGGACGACGAACGCCCATTTGCCGTCAGCGTTTTCGGTGATTGGGGCCTGGGGCTTCGAGTTGCTTTGAGTGCAGCCGCAGGATCAATAGTCTTCAAGAGGCTTTGGGCCTGCTATGATGGAGCGTTCCGAACCGATGCCAAGACATTCCCGCCCTGGCTTGTTTCAGACTGAGCCGAAGAAAGAGCTTGACATTTCGCTTTTTCTTCGCCTACACTGGTTGTCAGGCGAAAAGTGTGGTTGGGATTGAATGCAGGCGCCCCATCGCAAGTACGAGATTCGATGCCCGATCCACGGGTTCATCGAGGTCAACGACTGGGAGCGAGCGATCATCGACCAACCAGCTTTCCAACGCCTGCGTCGAATCCGTCAACTGGCCTGGACCGACCACATCTACCCGGGTGCCATGCACACCCGGTTCGAGCACTCGCTGGGCGTCATGCACACTGCCTCCATGCTCTACGACGCCATCGTGAAGAACTCCCCGGACGTGCTGCGATCGGAGTTGGCGTATAACGATGACGGTTTGAAGCGGGATCGACAACTGGTTCGGCTCGCAGCCTTGCTTCATGATGTCGGACATGGCCCTTTTTCCCATGCGGCGGAAGATTTGTTGCCCAAT
>JACOSH010000157.1 GCA_016178945.1 Acidobacteriota bacterium | reverse complement strand
GGCGCCGGCGTTCTCGCCGGACGGAAGCACGGTGGCCTTCAGCCAGGGCGAGCCCGACGGTTCGTGGCACATCTGGACGGTTCCGGCCGCGGGCGGCACGCCCCGGCAGCTCACCTCGGGGAGGGTTCCCGAGACCTACTCGCGCTTCGCGCCGGACGGCGCGTTGGTGTTGTACCACACCTGGAGCTCCGGTCCGGACCGCGTGTGGCGAGTTCCCGCGGGCGGCGGCGCGCCGGCCCCCATCACCCCCGCGCGCCAGGAGGATGACGCCTACCCCGACCCCTCGCCCGACGGCCGCTCGCTCGCCTTCGCACGCACCGAAGGAGACCAGACTCGAGTCTACGTTTCGGCCGCCGACGGCTCGGGCGCCCGGCTGTTGGTCAACGCCGCGTCAACGCTTCCGCGCTGGTCGAAGGACGGACGCTGGATCGCCTTTGCGTCCAGCCGCTCTATCAACAGCGGCATCTTCGTCGTGGCCGCCGACGGCTCCGGCCCGCGCCGCCTGACCGATACCGGAAGCTGGCCGGCGTGGTGGCCGGACGGGTTGCGCATTGGCTACATCGCGGCCGGGCCGGACGGCAACCAACAGATCCACACCGTGCCATTCCAGGGCGGCCCCGGACGCGCCATCGTGGGACCCCGCTTCAACGGCGCCAACTATCCCTTCGACATTGCCCCGGACGGCAAGAGCATCGTCACGACAAACACCTACCTGTTAGCGGCCGAGATCTGGCGCCTGGATCCGAAGTAGCGGTCACCTGTGGTTTCCTTTGCCGTTCGCCCGTAGGAAATGCACTGCGGCAACGCGGGCTACCTGGCTACAGGCGATCCCCTCACTCCCGGTTGGCGGTCTTGGCCACGGGGATGAGCGAGGTCCGGTCGTCCCGCGCGGCGGGGCGGACCTGATGAGAGGCCAGCTCCTGGTTCAGGCTGGAGACGAATTCTTCGATCTGATGCTGCATCTCGGCCATCTTGGCGCGCATGTTGAGAACGATCTCGACGCCTGCCAGGTTGACGCCCAAGTCGCGCGTCAGGTGCAGGATCACCTCCAGCAGCTCCAGGTCCTCGTCGGTATAGAGGCGGGTGTTGCCCTCGCTGCGGGAGGGCTTCAGCAGGCCTTCCCGCTCGTAGAGGCGCAGGGTCTGGGGGTGGATCTGGTATTGCTCGGCGACGGCCGAGATCATGTAAGCGGCTTTGGACTTTGTCTTGGCCATTCGCGCTACACCTGAGTCCACAGCCCGGCCCGCGGATCCTCCGGGTTCAGCCTGGCCAACTCGCGCAAGATTTCCTTGGTGCGCTCGTCCTGAACCCTGGGCGCCACCACGGTCACTTCCACGATCTGGTCGCCACGGTGATCCTTGCGCGTATTGAGGACGCCTTTTTCGCGCAGGCGGAATTTCTGGCCGCTCTGGGTGCCGGGCGGGATCTTCAGCAGCGCGCGGCCCTCGATGGTGGGGACCTCGATCTTGGCGCCCATGCCGGCTTCTGTCACGGTGATGGGCACCTTCACTTCGATGGTGTCGCCGTCCCGATGAAACAGCGGATGCGGCTCGACCCGGGTGGTGATGAAAAGATCGCCCGGCGGCATCCCCATGGTGCCGGCGCTGCCCTTGGCGGGCACGCGCAGGCGCGAGCCGTTCTGAGCGCCGGGCGGGATGCGCACGTCCACGTTCTCGTTCCGCGCCAGGCGGCCGTCGCCGTGGCAGACAGCGCACACGTTACGCAGCTTGCCCGATCCGCCGCACCGCGGGCAGGTGAGGCTGAACCGCATCACACCGGCCATCTGGGAGACATTGCCCGTTCCGTCGCATTGGATGCACTGGATCGACCGGCCGCCCGAAGAGCCGCTTCCCGTGCAGGAGGCGCAGACCTCGTGACGGGTCACCGTGAGCCGCTCCTGGGTGCCGCGAATCGCCTTCCAGAAGTCGATGCTGACGGAGTACTCAAGATCGGTCCCCTTCTCGGGCACGGTGGATTGCCCGGCGTGGGGCGTGCGTCCGAAAAACTGGCTGAACAGGTCGCGAAAACCGCCCTCGCCGGTCTGCTGGGCGCGGCGTGCGCCGCGGCCGGCCGGGTTGCTGAAAAAGTCGGAGAAGTCGAAGCCCGAGAAATCCATCCCGGGCTCACTGTGAGGCGCGCCCGCGCCTGGGAAGCCGCCCTCGGAATAGAAGCCCACCTGGTCATAAATCTGCCGTTTCTTGGCGTCGCTCAAGACATCGTAGGCTTCCTGGATCTTCTTGAAGCGCTCCTCGGCCGCCTTATCCCCCGGATTGAGATCGGGATGATACTTGCGGGCCAACCGGCGATAGGACTTGCGAATCTCCTCCGCCGACGCGCCGCGCTCGACATCCAGCGTCTTGTAGTAGTCGTGCTTGGGCATGAAGCAGGTGCCAGGTGTTAGGTGTTAGAGGGTGTACAGAAAGCTATGAGTGGCAGCTCACACCTCCTTTCCTCGTCCTCGAGTGGCTTGGTCGAGGCGGTTTTCCCTGACACCTCGCACCTGACACCTCACACCTATTTCTTCTCATCCACGTCCACGAACTCGGCGTCCACCACGTCGTCCTTCTTCTTGTCGCCGCCCGAGGGGCGGGCGCCGTCGCCGCCCGGAGGCGGGGGGCCCTGTTGCGCGCTGGCCTTGTACATGGCCTCGGCCAGTTTGTGGCTGGCCGTGGTCAGCTTGTCGGTGGCAGCGTTGATCTCCTCGGTGGAGCCTCCAGTCATGGCCTTCTTGGTGTCGGCGATGGCGGCTTCGATGTTCTTGGCATCGTCGTCGCCGATCTTGTCGCGATGCTCCTTGAGGGTCTTCTCGATGTTGTAGATCATCGAGTCGGCCCGGTTGCGCGCTTCGATCTGGTCCTTGATGCGGCGGTCGTCGGAGGAGTGCGATTCGGCGTCCTTGGCCATCTTTTCCACTTCGTCCTTGGACAGGCCCGAGGAGGAGGTGATGGTGATCTTCTGCTCGTTGTTGGTGGCCCGGTCCTTGGCGGTCACGTTGAGGATGCCGTTGGCGTCGATATCGAAGGTGACTTCGATCTGGGGCACGCCGCGCGGAGCGGGCGGTATGCCGGTGAGCTGGAAGACGCCCAGCAGGCGGTTGTCGCGCGCCATGGAGCGCTCACCCTGGTAGACCTTGATCTCGACCGAGGGCTGGCTGTCGGCCGCCGTCGAAAAGGTCTCGCTCTTGCGGGTGGGGATGGTGGTGTTGCGCTCGATCAGCTTGGTGAAGACGCCGCCCAGCGTCTCAATGCCCAGCGACAGCGGGGTCACGTCGAGCAGCAGCACGTCCTTGACTTCGCCGCCCAGCACCCCGCCCTGGACCGCGGCGCCGACCGCCACCACTTCGTCCGGGTTGACGCCCTTGTGCGGCTCCTTCTGGAACAGGTCGCGCACGATCTGCTGCACGCGCGGGATGCGGGTGGAGCCGCCCACCAGCACTACTTCGTCGATCTGGGAGGGCGTGACGCCGGCGTCGGACATGGCCTGCTTGCAGGGGCCGATCGAGCGGGCCAGGATGTCCTCGACCATTTGTTCGAAGCGCGCCCGGGTCAGCTTCATCACCAGGTGCTTGGGCCCGGTGGCGTCGGCGGTGACGAAGGGCAGATTGATCTCGGTCTCCAGCAGCGTGGACAGCTCCATCTTGGCCTTTTCGGAGGCCTCTTTGAGACGCTGCAGCGCCATCTGGTCGCGCGACAGATCGATGCCCTGCTCGCGCTTGAACTCGGTGACGATCCAGTCGATGACGCGCTGGTCGATGTTGTCGCCGCCCAGGTGGGTGTCGCCGTTGGTGGACTTGACCTCCACCACGCCTTCGCCCACTTCCAGGATCGAAATGTCGAAGGTGCCGCCGCCGAAGTCGTAGACCGCGATGGTCTCGTTCTTCTTCTTGTCCAGGCCGTAGGCCAGGGCGGCCGCGGTCGGCTCGTTGATGATGCGCTTGACCTCCAGACCCGCGATCTTGCCGGCGTCTTTGGTGGCCTGCCGCTGGGCGTCGTTGAAGTAGGCCGGAACCGTGATCACCGCGTCGGTGATCTTCTCGCCCAGGTAGGCCTCGGCGGCCTCCTTCAGCTTGGTCAAGATCATGGCCGAGAGCTCCGGCGGGGAGAGCTTCTTGCCGGTGATCTCCACGCGGGCGTCGCCTTTGTCCCCGCGCACCACGCGGTAGGGGACCATCTTCATCTCCTCATTGACTTCATCGGAGCGGCGTCCCATGAAGCGCTTGATGGAAAAGATGGTATTCTCGGGGTTGGTGATGGCTTGGCGTTTGGCCACTTGCCCGACCAATCGCTCATTGTTCTTGGTGAACGCCACCACCGTCGGGGTTGTCCGCGCGCCCTCCTGGTTGGCGATCACGACCGGCTGGCCGCCTTCCATGACCGCAACCACCGAGTTGGTCGTGCCCAGATCGATTCCGATTATCTTGCCCATGCGAGTTCTTAGCTCCTGTGTATTTAGCCTGTCTTCATTATCAAAGTTTAGTCTCTTCCTGTCAAGTTGTTTCTGTGCCTTGGCCGCGCAGCCGGCCCCCAAGACTCTGCTGGTGGCGGCTGCTTCCGACCTGGCCGTGGTGCAGCAGCCGCTAGCCGAAGCCCTCAGGCGGAATTCCGGCTATCTGCTTCAGTTTACGTATGGTTCCAGCGGCATGCTGGCGAGCCAGATCGCCCAAGGCGCGCCTTACGATGTCTTCCTGTCGGCGGACCAGGCGCGGGTGGAAACGCTGGCCCGGGGGGGACACCTGCTGGCCGATTCGGTGGCCGTGTACGCAGTGGGGCGGCTGGCCCTATGGTCGAGAGGGGGCAAGGTGCGTTCCCTGGAGGAAACCGCCGGTCCCGGCATCCGCCATGTGGCGATGGCAAACCCGGCGCATGCGCCGTACGGGGTCGCGGCCAAGGAGGCACTCGAGCGCAGTGGCCTATGGCCGAAGCTGGCCGGCCGGATCGTGTATGGGGAGACGGTGCGGCAGGCGCTGGAGCTGGCCACCAGCGGAAACGCCGACGTGGCCGTAGTCGCCTGGTCGCTAGTGATCGACCGGCAGGGTATCCTTCTGCCGGAGAGACTGCACCAGCCGATCCGGCAATCCGGCGGGGTGGTCCGCGGCAGCAGACAGGCCGATGGGGGGAGGCAGTTGCTGAGGTACCTGAAAAGCCGGGAGGGCCAATCGCTGCTGGAGCGGTATGGCTTCCGGCGGGTTGGAGCAACGGAATAGACCTGCCCTAGGAATGCTACTAGTGCGCCAAGGGCCTTGACACCTGATAGAATTGAAAACGTATTTGACTGTTCGCGAGGCGCCGTGAGAGTTTTGACCGCGTGGTTCGATTCCCTCTGGCCTAGCCCTCAATCAAATCGTTAGAGGGAGTCAAGATGAAGAACATTTTTGTAGGCAATTTGAGTTTCGGCGCCAAGGAAGAGGAATTGCGGGCGCTGTTTGAGAATTATGGCGCGGTGGAACGCGTTAGCATCATGACCGACCGCGAGACGGGACGCTCTCGCGGATTCGCCTTCGTTGAGATGACGAACGACGCGGAAGGCGAGCGGGCGATCGCCGCGTTGAACGGCACCGCACTCGGGGGCCGGACACTGAACATCAACGAGGCCCGACCGCGAGCCGAGCGCGCCGGGGGCGGCTTCGGCGGCGGCGGAGGCGGCCGGGATCGCGGCGACCGTGGGGGCGGCGGTGGCGGCGGCGGACGGCGGCGCGAACCGCGCTGGTAGATCCGGTTGCGGATCGTCGTTATTCTCATCGTCATCGTGCTGCTGGTGCTGTGGGCGCGGACATTGAGAAAATAAGAGAATAGGAGTCAGGAGCCAGGAGTCAGCCGCTAACCACGGCTGACGGCCGGTCTTCTGGCTCCTTTTTTGTATGAACATCGAGGCCGCCCTCCTTAACGTCGTCCTTTTTTGGATTCTGACGACTCCCCACGAGTACGCCCATGCCTGGGTGGCGACCAAGCTTGGGGACGACACGCCCACGCTGGAAGGCCGCGTCACGCTGAACCCGATGGCGCACGTCGACTGGCTGGGCACGGTGATTCTGCCCGCCATCACTTCGTTGCTGGGCGCCGGATTCCTGGGGTGGGGCCGCCCGGTGAATTGCAATCCCAACCGCTTGCGCGGCGGGCTCAAGGGTCTGGCCGTGGTGGCGATGGCCGGGCCGGCCAGCAACGTGTTGTTTGCCCTGGTGCTCTCGGCCCTGGCGGTGGGGGTCTACCGCTTCTCGCCGTCGCTGGCCACGCTGGCCTACAACGCAGTGCAGTTGAGCCTGTATCTGGCGATTTTCAATCTACTGCCCGTTCCGCCGCTGGACGGCTCCAAACTGCTGCTGGCTCTGAACGTGCCGCCGGCCGTGTATCTGGAGCTGGCGCGCTTCGGATTCCTGCTCCTGCTGGTGGCGATGTCGGCCACCAATCTGGGCCTCTGGATGC
The DNA here is from genome assembly GCA_016178945.1 of Acidobacteriota bacterium. Classification (GTDB taxonomy): domain Bacteria; phylum Acidobacteriota; class Terriglobia; order Bryobacterales; family Bryobacteraceae; genus JACOSH01. Next base: position 11,149 of record JACOSH010000157.1, on the reverse strand, counting down.
ACAACTGGAGCGTGACGGGCACGGACCAGATGGTGAATCTCTTCCGGTAGCTGCGGGCTACCGCTGGTAGGACGTGAGGCGAACCGGATCGGCGTCGGGCTCGAGCAGCCAGACACGGCGGCCGGAGAAGTAGCGGACCAACTTCTGGTTTTCCGCCTCTCCCATGTCCCGGGCCCAGACGATCGCGGCCTGGTCGATCACGGCCCGGTTCCAGACCCATTCCGCGTGGACGTCATGTGAAGCGCTGTAGCGCACGATGACCAGATGGGGCCCTGGCTGCCGTTGCAGGCGCTTGATCACCCGAGGGCGATCCACCGAGATCCCGGAATCCGCGCGGAGCCCGGCGGCGTGGGCCACGCCGTATCCCAGGGTCCCGGCCAGCACCAAGACAAGGAATGTGGCCGACATTCCACGGCAGATCCGGCGCCGCCATTTCCTGTTCAGCCACCGAGCCGCCGCCAAATGCCGCAGCCCCTGCACGGTCACCAGCGCCCTGAGACCCGCGATCGGCGCGGCGTAATGCTCGCTGTGATAGAGCTCGAGCGACATCGCCAGCAGTGTCAGCCCGAGGCAGGCCAACGGGACGCGCATCCGGCGGTCCCTCCAGACCAGTGGAAGGGCGGCGGCCAGCAGGAGGCTGAGGCCGGACCGCAGGGTCTCGGAGAGATCCTCCCGGAGGCGCGGGATTTCGGTGAGATCCAATAGCTTCTCCGCAAAGCCGGACCAGGTCCTTTGCGAGTAATAGATGCCGAGGAAGGACTCATGAAAGCGGCGCAGGACCTGGTGGTTGAAGCGGATCCCGGTGCGCAGCGGCTGGAAGGTGAAACTGGGTGTGATCGAGTAGGTACGCTCGTGAACGACGTAAGGCGGCAGGAGCGGATGGCCAGTCACGCGCCAGTTGTAGGCGGCCAGCGCACTGCCCGTTACCAGAAGGACCGCGGCGCCGGGTATCAGCACGCGGCGCGCGGCGTCCAGGAATGGAATGCGGCGCGCATATGCGGCGATCGCGATCCCGGCGGGAAAGCCGAGTGCGAAGCCTTCATACGGACGGCTGGCCAGGAGAACTGAGAATCCGGTCGCGGCCAGGGCCGCGGGCCATACGCCACCGCGGAGGATGCGAGGCAGCGACCCGAGCACCAGCGCGCCGCCCGTGGCGGCCACATTCCCGCCCCAGTAGCTCTCCATCCAGTAGTGATAGGTGGGGTACCGGACTAGCAACAGCAGCGATCCGGCCAGCGCCCAGCGCGGCGGCAACCAGCCGAGCAGCATCCAGAAGACCGCGGCGGACATCGCCGCATAGCTCAAAAGGACGCCGAACCAGGGGTGTCCGAACCCGGCCTGCCCGATCGCCAGTGCCAGACCTTGGCCCGGCGGGTACTTGGAGGCGTAGGCCGCCTGCTGGATCACGTGCATGGTCTCGAAGAACTTCCACAGCGGGTGCGGGGGGTTGGAGACTCTTCCGGAGGCGAACGTGTCAGCGGCCAGCAGATAGCTGAACTCGTCATGAATCCGGGGATGCGGGATGCCGATCCAGGGAAGCAAGGCGAGGCGCAGGATCACGGGTCCGGCGGCCAGAGCGGCCACCGCCAGCCGAGGCCGGCGGCACAAAGCTGCGGCGAGGGTTCTCAGGACAGTCAGGTCGAAACGATTACCGTCTTTCGCTGGACGGCGGCACCAGGCCCTTCAGACGCATGTAAACCGCCATGTAGCCGTACTCCTCGTTATCGTGAGTCGTGTTGCCGATGAGCGCTCCCAGTTTGGACCGCTCGCCGCGGGGCGTCTTCATCATCTCCATGGCCGAGGCGTCGGTGAGCGATTCGAAGGCGCCGTCGCACTCGGCGAAGGACGCCTGGAGGGCGGCCACCAGGTCGGCCTTCGCGGTCTTGGACGCCGCGTCTCCCGGCTTGGGCTGGCCTTTGATCGTCGAGCAAGTGCGGGTCTGAGCGTCGGCGACATGGGCCACGAGCTGCCCGAATGTACGGACGTCGGGCGAGGCCTTGAAGTCGTACTGCTCGGCCGGCATCTTGTCGGCCATCTTCAGAAGGTTGTTCTTGATGCCCGTGTAGGCTTGCTTGGCTTCCGCAATCAGCGGATTGGCGGTTTGCCCCTGCAGAGCGCAGGCGCCCGCGAAGGCGAGGATCGTCAAATAGCGGCTCACGTTGGTTTCTCCCTTACTTTCAGAATGGATCTTGTCGAGACCCCGACTATTCTAACCCAAGAGCGAGCGACCCTGAAGGGTCGGCTGAGGCTGCTGCTGTTTCTGTCGGTGGCAGCGAGGTGCCTGACAGTGTACATCCTGCCGCGCCGCGGCCTTCTTGGTGGTGCGTTCTCTGTCGAAGTAGAGCCGCTCGGGTCGCTACTTCGACGTGAAAACCGAACCCGTGCGAGCCTGAGCGGACGGTCGGCCGCCGCAAGGGTTCCCGAAGTGTATACTTGAGATGGCCGAGAACCAAAGTGGAAAACCATGCTGAGGGGATATGCGCGCAATACAAATGGTTGCTTGCTTGTTGGCCTTTGCTCCTGCGACCTGGGCCAATCTGATGCTCACTGGTACGACGGTTAACGTAACTTGGTACACTGCAAACCTAGCGACAGGCACGAGTGGTTACAGTTCGCCCGTTCCCGTAACCGTTGGTCCTGGTTTCGAGTTGCTCAATTACCAGGGTCTCTTCGACATCGATATTGCAGACAGCACCATAGACATCTACTTCACGACAGGCATCACGTTCGCCGGTCCGTTCTTCCATCAATTGACGTTCCTCTTCGAACCGAATATCTTTGCTGCAAACCTGAATCTCGGGACGGCTGTGCTGCCGAGCCAAACAGGCTGCTGCGGGTATGCTTTCGTAAGTCCGGCGTTAGGGTGGCGACCATGGGTTGGTCTCGGGTTCGCTGCCAGCGGCACCAGCATTGCTTCCAGCTATCAAGCGGGAGATCACATCCAAGCGAACTTGGTTTTGACGACGCCCCCGCTTTCACCCCCTTCGGCCCCAATCCCCGAGCCTTACACTGTCCCGCTGGATGCTGCGCTCGCCGCAGTCTACATATCGGTCCGGTGCTGGCGCAGGCTTGACGTAGTGCGTTAGGTGCAGTTGTTCCCTGATTCCAAACCGCCGCAAGGTGCCAGTCGGCGAACCGCTCGCGATTGCTATAATGGATGAGACCTGAGCGCGCTGCGCCGGGGTCGCAGAACACCTACTGGAGAGAAACAAGTGATTCGAAAAACGCTCGTGGGAATGGCTTGCCTGGCTGGGTTGATGGGGATGGCGCTGGCCTCCGAAGACGCACCGCCGGAGCATCAGAAATGGATGAAAGACCTCGGCAATCAGATGGGCGCGCTGCGCAAGGGCATTGACGTGGAGAAGAACGCCACCGACATGCAGGCCGTCATTAAACAGGTCGCCGGGTGGTGGAAGAACCGGACTTCGGACGTGGCCGGCAAGTCCTGCACGGACTCCGAAAGCGCCGCGGCGGAGGTGGTCAAAGCCGCCCAAGCCGGAGACAAGGCCGCCATTGGCGCCGGAATGAAGGCCATCGGCGCGGGTTGCAAAGGCTGCCACGACGTGCACCGCGAAAAGGTCTCCGAGACCCTCTACCGCATCAAGTAGGACCGACCGATCTTTACAGCATGCTAGACTGCCTGGCGATGCGCTGGTTGGCTCTCCTGGGGCTCACGGTCGTGCCGATTTTGGCCGGATGCAGTCGAATCCAGCCTTCGCCACGGACCTGGAAGACGGATCCGGCGGCCTTCGCCCACCCGGAAGACCAGCCGGGCGAAGCCGCGGCCTACTACGTCGAAAAGCGTGCGCCCGACTTGAAGAATCTGCCCGTGGAGCGCTACTTCACGGCGATGGAGCGGCTGCGGCGGATGCCGGTTTACTCCTCGGCCGGGCGGCGCTTCAAGAGTGGCGGGCGCCGTGAAGCTTCGCTCGGCGCCTGGCAGGAGCTGGGTCCGGGCAATGTGGGCGGGCGCACTCGAGCCCTGGTGATTCATCCCGGCGACCCCAATACGATGTACGCGGGCGGCGTGGCCGGCGGGGTGTGGAAGACCACCGACGGCGCCGGCTCCTGGGCGCCGCTCGACGACCTGCTGCCCAACATGGCCATCACCACGCTGGCCATGGACCCGCGCAATCCCGACGTGCTTTACGCCGGAACCGGGGAAAACTTCAATGGCGACGGCGTGCGCGGCGCGGGGATTTTCAAGACCGAGGACGCCGGAAAGACCTGGCGGCGCCTGGCGCAGACCGCATCATCTCCCTTCTACTACGTCGCCAAGATCGTGGTCAGCCCGAACGACAGCAGCCGGGTCTACGCCGCCACCTACGGCGGTGTCTGGCGCAGCCTGGACGGCGGCGCGAGTTGGACCCGCGAATTGAACCGCACCGCGCCGGAGACCGGCTGCCAGGATCTGGCGATCCGCGGCGACCAGGCCTCCGACTTCCTGTTTGCGGCCTGCGGGTTGAACCGCCAGGCAACCATTTTCCGGAACACGGATGCCGGCGGCGAGGGCCGCTGGATGCCGGTCTTCACCGAGCCGAACATGGACCGCACGTCGCTGGCGCTGGCCCCGTCGAATCAAAGCATCGTGTACGCCATGGCGGCCAGCCTGGAATCCGGCGATAAGCGCGACGGGCTTCTGGCCGTTTACCGTTCCAGCAGCAACGGCGATCCCTCGAGCTGGGAGGCGCGCGTCCGCAACACCAGCGACAACCGGCTCAACACGGCCCTGCTGTCCAATCCGCGCGAATTCTTCATCGATGTCTGCAGCGGCGGCCGGCAGGCCTTCTTCAACCAGGGACGCTACGACAACGTAATCGCCGTCGACCCGCTGGACCCGGAGCGCATCTGGGCCGGCGGCATCGATCTGTTCCGGTCCGACGACGGCGGCGCGAACTGGGGGCTGGCTTCCTACTGGTCGACCCGCGGCCTGCCGCAGTACTCGCACGCCGATCACCACGCCATCGTGTTTCATCCTCAATACGACGGCGCGGAGAACCAGATCCTGTTCGACGCCAACGACGGCGGGATCCACCGCAGCGACAACGCCCGCGCCGACGCCGCCCTGGGCCCGCGCGCGGCCTGCTCGGCCTCCAACTCCAGCGTCATCTGGAAGCCGCTCAACAGCAATTACGGCGTCACGCAGTTCTACCACGGCCTTCCCTACCCCGGCGGCAACCTCTACTTCGGCGGCACGCAGGACAACGGCACGCAACTCGGAGACGACGCGCACGGCGCCAACGATTGGGTGCGGGTGTTCAGCGGCGACGGCGGGTACGTGGCCGTCGACCCGGCCAACGCCAACACGGTCTACGTGGAGACCACCAACCTCAGCCTGCGGCGCTCCACCGATGGCGGCATCACCTTCCTGGCCGCAACGCGCGGCATCACCGAGCCGGGCGCCAACTTCGCCTTTATCGCGCCGTTCGCGATGGACCCCAACGATTCCAAGCGGCTATGGATTGGCGGGCGAACGCTGTGGCGCACCGCGGACGGGGCGCAGAACTGGGAACGGGCCGGCAAGGCCATCGACAGCGGTAATTTCCGCGCCATCGCGGTCGCGCCAGGAGATTCCAAGCGGGTGCTGGCCGGCGCCAGCACGGGCTTCCTGTATCGCCAGGCCGACGCGCTCGCCGCCGACGAGAACACCGAGTGGTCCTCGGCCCGCCCGCGCACCGGTGTTATCTCCTGGATCGCCTTTGAGCCCGGCAATCCCGACGTCGCCTACGCCACCTACAGCACGTTCGACTCCACGGGCCAGACCGGTCACGTCTTCCGCAGCACGGATGGCGGCGTGAATTGGAGCTCGATCGACGGAACGGGCGACACGGCCATCCCGGATATCCCGGTGCATTGCATCCTGGTGGATCCCGACAACGCGCAAACGCTGTATCTGGGCACGGACCTGGGCGTGTTCGTCTCGCTGGATGGCGGCGGCGCGTGGTTCAAGGAGGACACCGGTTTTCCCAACACGGTGGTCGAATCGCTGGCCATCGACCGTAGCGGCGGAGGCTCGACCCTGTTTGCGTTTACGCATGGGCGGGGCGTTTGGCGCGTGCGGTTGAACGGCGTGGCGCCCTGCGGGTACAAGATCGGCCCATCGACGGCGCCGCTGGAGGCCTTTGGAGGCCTGGAAGGGTCGATCGACGTGGCCACCGCCGACAACTGCGCCTGGAGCGCGGTGGGCGACGTGGGGTGGATGGTGCCCTCGCCCGCCAACGGAACCGGGAATGGAACCGTCCGGATGCAACTGCCGGTGAACACCTCCACTCGTCCGCGCGGCGGGGCGATCGTGATCGCCGACAAACAGATTCCCATCACTCAGGCGGGAGCGTCCGCGGCCGGCAACAACGACGACATGGCGCGCCCGCAGGCCATCGCGCGGCTGCCCTACGTGGGGGTCCAGGATACTCGCAGCGCTACCTCGGAGCTGGCCGATCCGCGCCACTCCTGCACCAGTGCGCCGGATTCCAAGACGGTGTGGTTCCGCTTCAGCGCCCCGGCCAGTGGAACGGTCGAGGTGCGAGCCACCGGCGCGCGCTTTGTGCTGACGGCCTATCCGCAGAACGGCACGGCGCCCGGCGGCGAGCTGGCCTGCAACGCCGGCACGACCGCGCAAATCCGTGTGCCGGTGACCTCCGGGCAGAACTACCTGATCCAGGTCAGCGGCGAAGGCCCGGCGAGTGCGGGCGGCAACCTGGTCCTGACCGCCGGACGCGTTCAGTAACTGGGCCGGCCTCGCCTGGATGGTACAATCGGAGCGTCAGTATGGGCATCGATATCCGGCCAATCCGCCCGCCGCTTCAGGTTGATGCTCACGGCGTCTGTAGAGTAGCCGGCACTCGAGTGACATTGCTCACGGTAATCGACGCCTTCCAGGAAGGCGCTTCTCCCGAAGAGATCTACCAGGAATACCCCTCGGTACCGCTGGCGGACGTATACGCCGTCATCGCCTTCTATCTCAGCCGCAGCGAGGAGATCGACTCGTATCTCGAGACCGTAATCGAGCAGGAATTCAAGGTCATTGACCAGATCAAGACTCGTTCTCCGCTGGCCGATATCCGCCGCCGGCTGCTGGCTCGGAAACCGCTCCCGACGTGATTGCGTTCCTGGCGGACGAGAATCTGAAGGGCAAGATCATGGGCGGCCTGTTGCGCCGGAGCCCGTCGGTGGACGTGGTCCGAGCGCAGGATGTTGGCTTGACAGGAGTCGACGATCGGATTCTACTGGAGTGGGCGGCCGGGCACAATCGCATCTTGCTGACTCACGATGTGCAGACGCTGGTGGGTTTCGCCTGGGAGTCGGTCCGAACCGGAACCCCAATGGCTGGCGTGATCGTCCTGGGCAGAAACCTACGAGTCTCAGAGGCCATCGAGGAACTCCTCCTAATCGCCGAATGCAGCGAGCCCGAGGATTGGGCAGGCGTAGTCGCCTATTTACCGTTGTAACAGGAGAACGGCAAACCTCTACAACGGCAGGCAACCAGGAGACGGCGACCGAGCTACTTGCGCAGAGCCGCGATCGCCGCGGCCACGTCGCTGTAGAGCGGCAGGATGCGGGTGAGCAGAGTGATCTCCAGGACTTCCCGCGAACGCCCATTCACGGAGGCGAGGGCGAACTTGCCGCCGCCGCGCGTCATCGACGTGTACAGGGACACCAGGAAGCCGATGCCGGTCGAATCCAGATAGGGCACATCGGACAGATCGGCTACCGCGATGCGGCGTCCGAAACCTTTGAACTCCTCGGTCTTCTCGTGCAGATAGGCAGCGTCGCGGCCGGTGAGAAAGCGGCCCTTGAGACGCAGGACGCACACATCCTCCGCCTCGAAATGGAACTCGATATTCATCCTGTGCGGCATATTATCACAGATCGCTCTTGCCTGCCCAGGCATCTTCGGCTAATGTAGAAACGTCGGCGGAGGGGGACCATGACTCCTAAAACTGTGCTGGTGGTCGACGACGACCCCAGGATCCACCAACTCCTGGCCGCCGTCCTGGCCACCACGGCCTGGCAGATGGAGAGCGCTTTCGACGGCGACCAAGGCCTGGCCCGCGTGGAAGCCAGGCCCTACGACCTGGTTCTCACCGATATCCGGATGCCCGGCCTGGACGGCCTGGAGCTGATGCGCCGCATCCGCCAGTTGCGCCCCGAGACCAAGGTGATCGTGATGACCGGAGACAGCACCACCTCCGATGTGATCCGCTCGCTCCGCGACCAGGCGTTCGCGTATTTCAGCAAGCCCTTTTCCGCGGCGACCTTGCGGGACATGCTGGCCAAGGCGGCCAAGAGTCCTTCCGAGGAGGGCGACATCGAGGTGCTCTCGGCGACCCCGGAGTGGATCGGGCTTCGCGTGCGCTGCCGGGTGGATGTGGCGGACCGGGTGCTCCAGTTCCTGCGCGAGCTGAAGATGGACCTTCCCGAAAAGCAGCGCGAGGAGATCGCCATGGCCTTCAAGGAGATGCTCATGAACGCCATCGAGCATGGCGGCCGGCTCGATCCCGCCAAACGCATCTACGTTTCCTATGTCCGCACCAGCCGCGCCATTCTCTACCATATTCGCGATCCGGGCAGCGGCTTCTCCCTGGAGGATCTACCGCACGCGGCCATCTCCAATCCGCCGGAGGCCCCCACCGAGCATCTGGAGCGCCGGGAAGAATTGGGTATGCGCCCCGGGGGCTTCGGCATCCTGCTGGTTCGCAACCTGGTGGACGAGCTGATCTACAACGAGAAGGGCAACGAGGTGATCCTGATCCGGTACCTCCAGGAGGACCGCGAGGCCTCGTGAGCCTCCGCTTCAGACGCGCAGATAGGGCTTCAACGCGGCCCAGTTGAATTCGATTTCCTGGATGGCCTCGGGGCTGTATTGCACTTCCTCGCGGCGGGAGACCGTGGTCTTGAAGACGCCGCGCTTCTTCATGATGTACTGGCGCGTGCCTGGAACCTGCTGCTCCAGGTTTACCATCAGCATCAGGCCGGAGAACACCTCCCGCGCCTTCTCCCGTTGTCCGGCCTGGTACAAGTCCCAGACCCGCGCATACAGGTCGGCGTAGGGCGCTCCGGGCATGGTGCCGTCAAAACCCAGCCGCATCTCGTACATCATGCCGCGCCCGGCCGCGCCGCTGAACACACCCCGAATGGCCGGCCGGCTTGCGGCAAGCTCCGTCATTCTGGGGATCACCGGGTTGTATTCTTCCTTGATGTATCCGCAGTGCGGGAACTCCTTGGCCAATTCGACCAGGAAACTCACCTCGGGCACGATGTTCCGGGCGCCGCCAGTGGTCTGGACGAACAGCGGCCGGCGGGTGGCCTGCGCCAGCGCCCGGTAGTAGCGGCGGAAATCGTCGAGCGAGGCGGCCTCGGTGGGCGGAATCGCGATCAAGGCGTCGGGCGAGAGCTTTTCGGCGTGGCGAACATACTCGAGCGCCGCCTCGATGTTGGCCCCTTGCACTCCCAGCACCAGCGCCGGCTTGCGGCCCTTGGCCGCGCGAGCCAGGGTCTCCATGCCGTGCAGGCGCTCATCCTTGGTGAGCTTCATGTACTCGCTGGCCAGTTGCGGCCACACCATGCCGTGCACGCCGCAGCGGTCCAGGAAGACGGCCTCGTTGGCCAGATCCTCGAAGTCCACGGCTTGGGTGGCGGTGAAAGGGGTGGCCATGATGATGAACGCCCCGCGCATGGGCTTGGGGGTGGAGGCGCGAGCCACGGCGGCGCCGCCTAGCAGAGTCAGCCATTCACGTCGGGTCATGCTTTCTTCCTCCCCGGTATCCGCGACCGATATCGTATCATGGCAACCGGGGAACTTCCTCGGGCATCTATACCAGCATGCGCTACCTGTTGTTCTTGGCCGCCTTCGGGGCCGGCCTGGCGGCGGATATCGACGCCAACGACTTGGTGCGCCGCTCCGTGGAGCGGGACAACGACAACTGGAAACGGGCGCGCTACTACACCTTCATCGAACGCGTGTACAGCCGCGAGCTGGACGGCGGCGGGAAGGTGAAGAAGACCGAGTCGTGGACCTTTGACGTCACGATGCTGGAAGGGTCGCCCTACCGGCGCCTGATCGAGCGCGACGACCAGCCACTGCCTCCCAGCGAAGAGCGCAAGCAACAGGAGAAGCTGCGGAAGAGCATCGAGCAGCGGCGCAAGGAGACCCCGGCCCAGAGGGAAAAACGGCTGGCCGATTCCGAGAAGCGCCGCGCCCGCAATCGCGATCTCGTGCGGGAAGTCGCCGCGGCGTTTGACTTCCGCATGCTGGGCGAGGAGGCCGTGGGCGGCCGTCCGGCTTACGTGCTGGAAGCGACGCCCCGCCCCGGATACAGCGCCCGCGATGCCCGCGCCCGGATATTCCCCAAGGTGAAGGGCAAGCTCTGGATCGACAAGAACGACCTCACCTGGGCCCGGGCCGAAGGGGAGGTGATCGACACTATCTCTATCGGCCTGTTTCTGGCGCGCCTGGCCAAAGGCTCCCGGATCGAGCTGGAGCAAACCCGCGTCAACGACGAGGTCTGGCTGCCGAAGAGCGTGCGGGTAGCGGCCTCGGCCCGCATCGGGCTGGTGAAAAAAATGCGCGCCGACGCCGAAGTGAGCTACAAGAACTACAAGAAGTTCTCGGTGGACACGCAGATCCTGCCGGCCTCGGAAGCGCCGTAAGCGCCACCTTCCGTTGTTCGCCGCTGTCAGCTTTCCTTCAGGAGCTCGATCATCGCGGCGGGCGTAATAATCCGCGTGGATTTGTGCTGTTTCAGAGAGAGGAGTCCCTTGCCGCCGGTCACGAGGAACTCGGCCTGACTGACTTCAGCCATCGCGAGCAGGTAACTGTCCTTGGGGTCCGGCGCGAGTCCAACAACAGTTTTCTGCTGAACGGCATCGAGACCCGCAACGCGCGTTTTGGCAGCGTGGGCATCCGGCCGTCCATCGAAGCGATCCAGGAATTCAAGATCCAGCGCTCTACCTTCGGCGCAGAGTTCGGCCGCAGCGCGGCCATCGTGAATACCACCATGCGGGCCGGCACCAACCATGTGCTGGGCAGCGTATTCGACTTCTTCCAGAACCGCGAAATGAACGGCAACGACTTCTTCCTGAACCGCACCAGCCGCCCCAAGCCGCCTCTTAACCAGCACAACTATGGCGCCGCCATCGGCGGTCCGGT
>JACOSH010000220.1 GCA_016178945.1 Acidobacteriota bacterium | reverse complement strand
GAGTGTCAAGCCGAACGCCACCGAGCGCAGCGTGAGCGGCAGCCGGTCCCCGAGCAGCTCGGCGATGGGCCGCCCCATGGAGGACGACATCCCCAGATCGCCGCTCGCCGCGTTCCGCAAGTACCGCCAGTAGGAAGCCGCGATTCCGCCTTCCGCGCCGCGCGCCTCCCGGATCGCTTGGATGCTTTCCCGGCTCAGGCGGGCGTCCAGCTCCAGCTCGTCGACTCCGAAGCCGGGCGCCAGGCGAACCAGCGCGGCCCCGAACAGGCCCGCGCACAACCAGGTCAGCAGGAGCCGCGATGCGCCAGACAGCAGCTTGCGCCAGAGCATGGCAGGCTCACGCTACCAGGACAGGTTCCAGTCTCTGGCTCTTGTGGGCGCGCTTGGAGTTGTACATCTGACGGTCGGCCTCGGCCAGTAGTTCCTCGACCGCGCAGCCGCCGGCCGGGATCTCCGCCTGCCCGACGCTCAGCGACAGGAGGTCGTGCCCGCAGACCATCCGGCCGGCCTCCATGGCCGCCTGGCGGAAACGCTCGACGACCTCCCGGGTATCGCCCGTGGAAAGCCCCGGCAGCACCATCACGAACTCGTCGCCGCCCATCCGGGCCACGTAGTCGTACTCCCGGCAATGCAGTTGCAGGCCGCGCGCCACGGCCCGCAGGACGCGGTTGCCTTCCAGGTGCCCGAAGCGGTCGTTGACTTCCTTGAAACCGTCCAGATCCGCGACCAGCACGGTCAGGGCCTCTCCCAGATCGCGGCACCGCGCCATTTCCCGCTCCAGGTGAAGGAACAAGGACCGGGCATTGGGGAGACCCGTCAGATAATCGGTGACAGCGCTGCCTTCGGCTTCCCGGTACTTCATGCTGTTCTCTATCGACAGTCCGAGCTTGGAACTTACGGCCAGCAGGACCCGCAAATGGTCGGTGGTGAAGGCATCCTTGGCGGCGCGGTACAGGGCCAGGACCCCCACCGGCCCCGAGGCGCCCTCCAGCGGCACCGCCAGCGCAGAGCGCAAGGTGCTGAACTTGGCCGGATCGTTCAAGTATCCCGCCTCCACCGACGGATTCCCGTTAATGATCGCCTTCCGGTTGTCGAGCACCCAGCCGGACAGCCCCTGACCGCGTGGGATGCGCAAGGACGAGAACAGGCGGAAATCGTCGCCCGTGGTAAACGCCGGCGCCAGGTCGTCGCCGGAAAGCATGTACACCGCCATGCCTTCGTACGGAATGATCTTCTTGAGCCGCACGCCCAGGACCGACAGCGTGTCGTCGAGCCGCAGCGAGTTGCCCAGGTCCTGCGCCATTTCAAACAGCACCTGTACTTCCTCCCGGGCGGCGGCGATCGAAGCCAGAAACTCAGGGCGCCGCTCGGACTGCGTCAGCGCCGCCGGCCCGCTATGCTCGAACCCGGCGGCCGGAGCGGCGCCGCGGTGAATCCGGACATTGGTGGAGAGCCGGGTGTCCTCCACCGGCGTTTCCCGCGCGATCTCATCCAGTTCCCGGTAACGCCGGTGCAGAATCCCCACTACCCGCGGATCGAAGCTCTTGCCGGACTCGGCAGCCACCCACGCCATGGCTTCGTCCAAGGGCAACGCGCGCCGGTACTGGCGGTCGCTGGCCAGCGCGTCCAGGCAGTCGACCGCCGCCAGGATGCGCGCGCCGATCGGGATCTGCTCGCCCCTCAATCCGTGCGGATAACCGGCGCCGTTCCACTTCTCGTGATGGGAGCGCACGATCGGCGCGACCGAATAGGGGAATTGGACCCGATCGAGGATCTCAGCCCCCACCAGGGGGTGGATCTTCATCTTTTCGAATTCCTCGGGAGTGAGTTTCCCGGGCTTGCTGATGATATGCTCCGGCACCGCCAGCTTTCCGATATCGTGCAGCAAGGCCGCGGCGCGCAGCGCCTCCAGTTCATCTTCGGCCAGGCCCAGCTCGCGTCCGATCTCCAGGGCGTACACCTGCACCCGCTGCAAGTGATCGTGGGTGGTTGAATCCTTGGCGGCGATCGCCAGCGCCAGCGCCTCGATGGTCCGCAGGTGCAGCGCCGACATCTCCTCGGCGTGCAAACGCTGGATTTCGGCCTGGGTCTTCTCGGTTTCCAGCCGTCCCAGATAGAGATGGTAAGAGCGGTAGATCAGGTACACCACCGGCAGGACCAGCACAGAGGTCTGCCAGCCCACGACGCGGTTCCCAAGGTCGAACAGCCCCACCACGGCCGCTCCCAGGATGTAGTAGGGAAACGACCAGAAGTAGCAGTCCCGCCAGACCTTGGCCAGGCCCTTGCCCTCCGTGAACGCAATGACCACGGCCACCGAGCCGGTATTGACGACGAAGTAGATGCAGGCGACCAGCGCCAACTTGAGTGGGAACTCCATCCCCATCGCGTGCAGCCAGCCCCAGTGAAACAGGTCGTAGGACAGCGTAATGGCCACCATCACGCTGGACAGATTGAACAGAACTTTGACAACCTGCCGCCTCTCCTTGGCGTGCCACAGGTACTGCACGACGATCGACCCGCATCCTAGCAGCAGCGTCTCGGTCAGACTCATTTGGACGATGCTCACCAGGATCACCAGGAAGTTCACCGACATGGTGCCCTTGATGGCCGGCAAACTCACTTTCCATCGCGAAACGGCAGCGGCGAAGACGGAGAACACCAGCAATCGGGCCGGGTTTTGGAGTTCCCACTTCAGCAGACCCATGAGCAGCAGGGAGCCCCCCAAGGCGATGACGAGGGCGATGTAGAACCTGGCCGGGAGCGACATGCCGCGCACCGCCACCTACTTGGCCCTCGTCATCTGGCTGGCGCCCCCCGCCAACTCCCATTGCGAGGGGGGCGACAGCTTTTGCGCGGATGCGCCATCCGCCAGCCAGAGAAATACCCCGAGAAGAAAGCCGCGCTTTATTCCCTTGGTGATGAATCCATCCGCCACGTTTCCCAGTGTAAGGAGCCCCCCGCGAGCGAACAAGATCTGAAGCCTCAATCTAGTTGGGGGTTGAAACGGCTTTCGTACTAAGAAAGGAACCTTAGCCCCGAGCCGCGCCCTTCGCACCTCTTGCTTGCTTACGCGCGCGGCTCTGTGAGTGCATTCACGAAAGGTACCGAGCCGCGCCCGTGAGGGAGCGGTCGCCGATATCTTTTCACAGCTTCGCAGCAAGTGGTTCTTACCAAGGACCTCATAGCTCACCCTTGTGAGAAGGTCTTTGCACTACCGTAAAAGTGCTGTCCTTCATCAGCTCTGCGAAACGGTTCGGTCGCGACTTGCGGTAGTCGAAACGGTATTCCGGTCGCATATCGGCCGGCGCCGAGCGCCGGCGCTTACGTTTGGACGGTCTCTTCGTCTCCATCAATTCACGAAGGTGAATTCGTTGGAGCTGAGCAGCACCTGGGCGTACCGCGGCCAGGCGTCCGGTCCGCCGCGCACGAACTCCAGGCCCAGCTCGACTTCCCGCTTTTCCGGAGCGCGCCCGAACAGCAGCCGGTAGACCTCGGTGATCTTCCCGGCGTTGCCGCCCTTCAGCCGGGCGGCCAATGCCTTGGCCTGCTCCGCGATCAGCCCGCTGTTGAGGAAGAACAGCCGCTGCAACGGCACGTGGGTGGTTAGGCGCTGCTCGCTGGTGTTGTTCGGATTGGGGAAGTCGAACAGCGCCAGCATCCCGTCCAGCTTCTTACGGCTGATGTAGCCGTAAACCGTCCGGCGATGGTTGTCGTCGGTGAGCCGCCCGGCCGGCCCCCCGGCGGTCAGGTCCAGCGATCCTCCCGCGGCGAGCAGCGAATCGCGTAACGCCTCGGCGTCCAGCCTCCGCCGGTTGGCGCGCCACAACAGCCGGTTCTCCGGATCCAGCGCGGCGTTGCGCGCCGAGTCCTCCGCGCTCAGCGCGTAAGTACGGGACAGCATGATCTCGCGGTGTATGGCCTTGACCGACCAGTTGCTCTCCAGGAAACGCGCCGCCAGGTAGTCGAGCAATTCCGGATGGCTGGGCCGGTCGCCGAGCTGGCCGAAATTGCCCGGGGTGCGCACCAGGCCCTGGCCGAAGTGGTGCAGCCAGATCCGGTTCGCCATCACGCGCGCGGTCAGCGGATTGTCGCGGCCGGCGATGGCCTCGGCCAATTCCAAACGGCCGCTGCCCCGGGTGAACACCTTGGGCTCCCCCTGGCACAGCACCGAGAGGAAGTGCGGCGGCGCCTCTTCGCCCAGATTCTCCGCGCTGCCGCGGATGTGCACCCTCATCTTCTCCGGCTTTTCCTTGTCGCGGATCACCTGCAGGAACGGATACTGCGGCGGCAGGGCCTTCTTCAGGGCCTCCAGGCGCGCCCGCAGCGCCCCCAGGTGCGCCGTCCACTCGCCCTGCAGGAAGCGCTCGATCTTGCCCGCCCCATAGTAGTAGACGCCCGCGCCCTCGCCGAACAGGTCGCGCCACAGGAAATACTTGTCGCGCTCCAGCGACAGCAGATCGGCGTTCGACAGATTCGAGCGCTCCCGGTTGCCGCCCAGCCGGATGTGGTTCTGATCGTCGATGGACTTCTTCTCGGCGTTGACGGCTAAGACGAACGCCTGAAACTCTTGCGCATCCTTCGCCGGCAGGTAAGGGTGCTCGCGCTGCGCCTTGGCCAGATACTTCACCCAGCGGTCCAGCGTCTCCCCATCCAACCCCTGGTGGCTGGACTTGGGATCGGCCGCCGCGGTCAGGTACTGCGCGGTGCGCGTGGCCAGGATCTCGGCCAACTGCGTGGCCTGGGTCTGGAGAAACTGTTTGATCTCCGCCTCCAAGTGGTCGATCTTCTTCTTGTGTTTCTGAAAGGCCGAGACCTCCTCGGGCGGCGCCAGCGGCTCTTCGTTGTATTCGGTGTTCCGGAAGATGCCCAGCAGCGAGTAGAAGTCCTGGGTCGGGATGGGGTCGAACTTGTGGTCGTGGCACTGGGCGCAGGCCGCCGTCAGGCCCAGAAAGCCGCGCGTCGTGGCGTCCACGCGGTCGTCCTGAAACTCCGGGCGCAGCGCATAGAAGGCCAGGCCGGGTTGGTGCTTCTCCTTGTCCGGCATCAGGTCGCCGGCAATCTGGGCCTTGACGAACTGGTCGAAGGGCATGTCCTGGTTGAAGGCCTGGATCACCCAGTCGCGGTAGCGGAAGGAATTCGGATACGGCGTCTCGCCCGTGGAGTCGAGCTTGTCGTCGGAGTAACGGGCCACATCCAGCCAGTAGCGGCCCCAGCGCTCGCCGTAGCGCGGCGAAGCCAGCAGGCGGTCGATCACCTTGGCGAAGGCCTCCGGCGACCTGTCTGCGAGGAAGGCGTCGACCTCTTCGGGTGTGGGCGGCAGGCCGGTCAGGTCCAACGTCGCGCGCCGGATGAGCGTGCGCCGGTCCGCCGGCCGCACCGGCGTCATTCCCTTGGCCTCCAGCTTGGCCAGCACGAAGCGGTCGATCGCTCCGGCGGCCCTCCCCGGCGGCGGCTCAGGCTTCCGGATGGGCCGGAACGACCAGAACTCGCGCTGCTCAGGGCGGATCGCGTACGCTGGCGTCTTGGCCGGGGCCGGCGCGTTCTCGCCCCATACCGCCCCGTTCTTCACCCACGCGCTCAAGTCGGCGATCTCGGCCTCGGACAGCTTGCCCTGCGGCGGCATCTTCAGCTTCGAGTGGGTGTGGGAGACGGCGGCAATCAATATGCTCTTCTCGGGATCGCCGGGCACAATCGCGGGCCCCGAGTTGCCGCCCTTGAGCGCGTTCTCACCGGAATCGAGCTGGAGACCGCCCATGCGCGACGCGGTGTGGCAGGCGTAGCAGTTCCTGACCAGGACCGGACGCACCCTCATCTCGAAGAACTCCCGCGCGTCCTCGGCGGCCAGCGGGAGCGTCACGAGCAACCAGACCAGAGACCGCATCGCTTGGGCCAGTTTACTACTGCCGCGCGCTCTTCTGCACGCGGACGACGCTCACCTCCGACAGGGCGATCAGGCCGGTGTCCATCATTTCTTCCACCGCCGGCAGCAGCCGGTCGATGTTCTCGGCCGCATCCACGATGACCACCACGATGGGCTGCTCGCGCGTGAACCAGCGCGCGCGGTGCAGGCCGGCGGTCTCGCCATACCCTTCCAGCCCGCGAAAGACGGTCGCGCCCGCGATCCGCATCTCGCGGCACTTCTCGACGATGGCCTCGTACAGGGGCCGGCCCCGGTGGCGGTCGCTCTCCGAGAAGTGCAGCCGGACGAGCTTAGCCATCGGCCGCCTCCGCCGCCCGGAGACTGTGAACCAGCCGGATCGCCTCCACGCCGGAGAGCACGATCAGCCCGTCCTCGAGCATCTCTTCGACCGCCCCGGTCGCCGCCTGAATCTTCTCCGGCGTGTCGACCACCGCGATCATCACCGGCATGTCGCGCGAGAGGTGCAGGAAGCTCTGCTTGTGAGTATGTCCCTTGGCGCCATAGCCCAAGATCCCGCGCGAAACGGTCGCCCCGGCGATGTCCATCAGGCGCAGCTTCTTCACAATGGCGTCATACAGCGGCTCGCCATGCCACTTGTCGGCCTCCCCGAGAAAGATGCGCATCAGGGTGGCGGGCCCCTGTCTCCGCTCGTGCGGGCGCTTGGGCTGGGCGGCCTGCCTGTCCCGGTCCGCGACCTTGATCACGGTGGTGTCCTGAACCTCGATCAGGCCGTCGTTCACCATGTCGTACAGGGTGGGCAGGATCTCTTCGACCTTCTCCGCCGTCTCGACGAACTCCACCCGCACCGGCAGGTGCTCGGCCAGCAGCTCGATCTTGGGCGTGTGCATCCGGTGGTGGCCGCCGAATCCCGCCATGCAGCGCGTGGCCGTGGCCCCGGCCACCCCTTTGTGCAACAGGAACTCCAGGATCGCTTCGTACAGCGTGCCGCCGTGGAACGGCGTGTCCTCGTTCAGGTAGATGGTGACCTTCTTGGCCGCGCCCCGGGTCATTGGCGTCCCCCCACCAGCGCGCCGCACCACACCGCGAGGTACCCGAGGATCACGCTGCCGGCCACGTTGACGAGGGCCATCAGGTGAGCGCCGTCCCGCGCCGACTGAAAGGTCTCGTACTCGAAGCTGGAAAAGGTGGTGTAGCCGCCCAGCAGTCCCACCACCAGCAGCAGCCGCCAGTGGGGATGCGCCGGCAGCCGCTCCGTCAGCAACGCCATCAGCAGGCCGATGGCGAAGGAGCCGGTGACGTTGATCACCAGCGTACCCAGCGGGAAGCGCCCGCCAAACCGCTGCATGATCGCGCCGCCCACCACGTATCGCGCCAGCGATCCGACCGCGCCGCCGGCCATCACCATCAGGTACTTGTCCAAAGAATCGAGCCTCCGCCCCTACGATTCTCGCACGGGGGGGCAGGGTGGTACCGCGCCGCGACCGGGACGCGCGCGGCTCTGAAAGTGCATTCGTTGCAGCACGAATCGTGCAGAGCCGCGACCGTGAGGGAGCGGGTGCCGATATTTTTCACAGCTTCTGAGGGAGCGGACCTTACCACGGCGCCCTACAGCCGTCGAATCGCGATTGACGACGCCACCCAATACCCCAGGCGGTCCTGATAGAATTGCGCGGCGCGAGTGTTTGCGGCGTGGTACTCCAGGGACGCGTATTCGGCGCCCCGCGCGCGTCCCCACTCTTCGGCTGCCCGGAGCAGTTGCTCGCCAATCCCCTGGCTCCGATGCCCGGAATGGACCGCGATCTCCGCGATATGGCAGTAGATCGTGTCCCGATGCATCGCATCCAGAGGCCGCTCGAGCTGGGCATCGACGAATCCCAGGATCTGCCCGCCCGCCTCCGCCACCAGCGTCACGGCCTCTCCGGGCGGCTGCCGTGGATGTTGGCTCCCGTCGCGATAGCGGGCCGCGATCCACTCCAGGTCTGGCACGAAGTAACGTTCCGGATCGAGCCCCGCGTGGTGCTCGGCGCTCTCGAGGAACAGGCGGGCAATGCTTTCCGCGTCGCCGGGAACGCTGGGACGCACGGTCACCGCGGCCTTTTCAAAGCGTCCACCGCGTCGATCTCCCCCTGAAGCTGGCGCACGATCCGCCGCGTGAGTATCCCCATCGCGAGGCACCAGACGACACTCAGAATCACAAATGGGGCAATGTTCCGCCACAGGCCCGGCTGCTCCACGTGCGGCAGCGGAAGCGCCGCCGCAAAAACCACCAGTGCCCCGAGAATGGGCGCCAGATACCACCACCAGATGGTGCGAAGCGCGTCCCGCTGTCGCGCCAGTTCGGCTCGATAGAAGTCGAGCCAGGCCGTGGAGGCGGCCTCCGGCGGCGCCGCCCGAACCCAACCTCTCTTGTGAAGCTGATAGATCACGTACACCGCCGCGGCCAGGATCAGGCCGCCCGCGAAGCGTCTGCCGGCAGGCTGGGCTGTTAAGGAAGACCAGCCCAGCAAGGCGATCACGAGCACCACTGCCAGCAGCTTGAGATTCCTCCAGCGCGTCCTTGCCTCGAGAGTCTGAGCCTTTCTGCGAATCTCATCCTGCGGCATTTCGGTTGCCTCCACGCTTGCCTCGGCGCGCTCCGGATGCGGAGCGTTCCACCAGGCGGCCAAGGGGCGATGGCCCCTGGCCGGAAACAGCATCCGCAAGGTCGAGACCAGCAAGACACTGAGGCCGCCGCCGGTCAGCAGGATCCAGCCGGGTGCCGTCCATTGCGGGACGAATACCGAAAGCGCGGCCTGCGGCAGAAAGGCGAAGGCGGCGGCCAGCGCGGCGTCCAGGATCGGCTTCAGCGGCGACTGTTTCGCCGGATTGGCATAGGCGTCCGCCAACCTCAGCGCCAGCAGCGCCGCAACCACGGGGATCGCCAGCCGGAGAAACCCGTCCTGTTCATAAAGAAATAACCCTCCGTTCAAACGCCAGGCTGCAGCCAGAAACGAGACGTACAGTGCAAAGGCCTCCATCAGGAGCGCCTGGGGGTCCATCGTGCGGCGGACGCGGCTCGCGATCACCCAGGGCAGGGTGCGGAGCGCATCCAGGATGTACTGCCGCGGGCCGGTGTAGCGCTCGTGGAGATCGCCGAGAACGTGCTCCCGGCAGGCTGGCGGTGTCAGGAGTTCCACCACGGCCTCCAGCACTCGGGGCGGAGCGGGTCCCATCAGCCCGCCTCCTTTCGCCACTTCTTGCCCCACTGCCTGGCCCACTCCTTCCCCCAGACTTCCGCGATGACATCCCAAATCCGTTTGGCGGTGACCGCCGATTCCTGCAAGACCCGCTCGCCCACAGCCTCCAGGCGGTAGCAGCGCTTGGCGCGCCCGCCGCGCTCGGGCGTGGGGTCCGTCAGCCAGGAAGACACCATTCCCTTGTCCTCCAGCCGGTCGAGCGTCACATAGACCGCCCCCAGCGAGACCGCCCGGGGCTGGGCCAGTTTCTCCACCTGGGCGTGAATCGAGACGCCGTAGGCGTCCTCGCGCAGGCTCAAAATCGCCGTGAGCACCAACTGTTCGAATTGGCCGAGAGAATCGGTTTGCGCCATTTCTCCAACAGAGTAATACAAATCAAGGGACCTGTCAAGACTTTCGTTGTGCTACCATACGGAGCCGCATGCGCTGGCCTGTTTTCCTCCTGACCCTCCCGGTGCTGGCCCAAGCCCCGCTGGAGCAGCGCGCGCGCACTCTCATCGCGGGATTTCAGGGCACGGTCAGCCTCTTCGCCAGGAACCTCGACACCGGCCGGAGCTTTGGCCTCGGCGAGAACGAGCGGGTACGGACGGCCAGCACCATCAAGCTCCCGATCATGACGGCGGTCTTCGCCGCGGTCGCCGAGGGAAGCGCCAAGTGGACCGACGAGCTGGTCTTGCGCGAGGCCGATCGGGTGTCCGGATCGGGAGTCGTGCGGGAGATGTCCGCGGGAGCGCGCCTGCCCTTGCGCGACCTGGTTCACCTCATGATCGTGGTCAGCGACAACACCGCCACCAATCTGCTCCTCGACCGGTTCCCCGCGGACACAGTCAACGAGCGGATGGACCGGCTCGGGCTCACCGCCACGCGCTGCTTGCGCAAGATCCTGGCCGGCAACAACGCCGATCCCAGCGGCGTCAGCCGCGCGGGCCGCCTACCCGGGAACCAGCGCTTCGGCCTGGGAGTGAGCACGCCGCGCGAGATGGTGATGCTGCTGGAGAAGCTGGAGCGCGGCGAAGTCGTCAGCCGGGAAGCTTCCCAGGAGATGCTTGCCATCCTGAAGCGCCAGCAGTACCGCGACGGCATCGCGCGCAAGCTGGGCGATCTGCCGGTCGCCAGCAAGTCCGGAGCGCTCGACCGCCTTCGCAGCGACGTCGGCATCGTCTATGCGCCGGGCGGCCGGATCGCCTTGGGCATCACCTGCGACGATATGCCCCGCACCGATTACTCACCCGACAATCCGGGCAACCTGCTCATCGCCGGGCTCACCCAGTTGTTGATCGAGGGATTGAGCAAGCCCTAGCGAAACACGCCGGGATAGAACCGCACCGGCTGGAGGTACACGGCGTCCCGAGGTACAGGCGGTCGCGGGCTCGGCCTATCCGTGACGTAGGTGTCCAGCTTGCTCTGCATGGCCCGCAGCTTCTTCTGCTCTTTCACAAGGTCCCGTGCCTTGTCCGCCCCGGCCACCGCTTCGCCGTTCGCGTTCTGGATCGCCCGGTTCAGGTTGAACCGGCTGAGTCGGTTTGAAATCGGCATGTTCTCCTTATCGCTGTTGCAGCCCTTCGGTTGCTTCTTGCGAGACCCCGCAAGATCGCGCTTCGGAACCGCGCGCGCCAGCAAGCGGTTCTTTCCCCCGCGCCGCTACGCCTCCGCCTTCTGATCCTCGCCGGTGCGCAGATAGTGATCCCGGCCGGTCAGCCAGTCGGTGCGAATGGGCGAGAAGATGTCCAGGTCCAGCGTGTCCTCCAGCGCCACGGCGCGATGCGGGACGTTGGAGGGGATGTGCAGCACCTCTCCCTTGCGCACCGTGACGATTTGGCCCTCCAGCTCGAAGCGCAGCGCGCCCTCCAGGATGTAGGTGATCTGCTCGCTCTCGTGCCAGTGCAGCGGCACCACGCCGTCCTTGGCGATGAACACCTGCGCCACCATGGCCTTCTGGCCGCTGATCACTTTGCGCGAGATCTTCTCGTTCAGCACTTCCAGCTCCACCCGCTCCCAGGAGAAATGTTCCATTCGATCCGGCCTTTCCTGCCGGCGCAGCCAGTATACATCGGGTGGGTGTTATAATCCGGATGGCCGTGACACCCCAGGTTCCTTCCCTTTCGTCCGCACGGACGCACGAGGTCCTCAATCAGGCTCCGCCCCTGGTCGACTACAACCTGTTCCGCGGCGATCAAGCCCTGGTGGACGCCTTGCGCCGCGAAGGCGGCGGCTGGGCCGAGTCCCGGGCGGAGGAGTTTGGGCTGCTACAGGGCTCCGCGCAGGTCATCCGCTGGGGAATCGAGGCCAATGAGCATCCCCCGGTGCTGCACACGCACGACCGGTACGGGAATCGCCGCGACGAAGTGGAGTTCCATCCCGCCTGGCACGAGCTCATGAAGCTGTCGATCGCTAACGGCCTGCACAGTCTCCCGTGGTCGGATTCCCGGCCCGGCGCACAGGTCGCCCGCGCCGCCCTGATGATGCTCGCCGGCCAGAACGAAGCGGGGCACCTGTGCCCGGTCTCGATGACCTGCTCGGCCGTGCCGGCGCTGCGCCGCCAGCCGGACCTGGCCCGCCAGTGGGAGCCGCGCCTCCTGTCGGCGAGCTACGACCCGCGCTTCCGGCCCAGCCCGGATAAATCCGGCGCGCTGGCCGGCATGGCCATGACCGAAAAGCAGGGCGGCTCCGACGTGCGCGCCAACACCACCCGCGCCGAGCCGATCGGCCCGGGCGAGCACCTGCTCACCGGGCACAAGTGGTTTTGCTCGGCGCCCATGTGCGACGCCTTCCTGGTGCTGGCCCAGGCGCCGCGGGGCCTGTCCTGCTTCCTGCTGCCCCGCTGGACCCCGGACGGGGAGCGCAATCGCTTCTTCCTCCAGCGGCTCAAGCCCAAGCTGGGCAACCGGTCCAATGCGTCGAGCGAAGTGGAGTTCGAAGAGGCCTGGGCGCGGCTAGTCGGCGAGGAAGGGCGCGGCATCGCGACCATCCTTGAAATGGTCCAGCATACCCGCCTGGACTGCGTGATCTCCTCCACCGCCCTGATGCGGCAGGCCGCGACGCAGGCCATTCACCACGCCGGCCATCGCAGCGCCTTTGGGCGGCGGCTGGCGGATCAGCCGCTGATGCGCAATGTCCTGGCCGATCTGTGCGTGGAATCGGAGGCCGCCACTCTCTTGATGATGCGGCTGGCCCGCGCCTTCGAGCAGGACCCCGTGTTCGCCCGCCTGGCCACGGCCGCGGCCAAGTTCTGGGTGTGCAAGCGCGCGATTCACCACGTCGCCGAGGCCCTGGAATGCCTGGGGGGCAACGGCTACGTGGAAGAGTCGGCGATGCCGCGCCTCTACCGGGAAGCGCCGGTGAATTCGCTGTGGGAAGGCTCCGGCAACGTCATCTGCCTGGACGTGCTGCGCGCGCTGACGAAGGAGCCGAATTGCGCCGGGCACTTGCTGGAGGAAGTCCGCTTGGCCTCGGGGGCCGACCGCCGGCTAGACGCGCACATCGCCTGGCTGGAAGCGGCCTTGGGCAGGCCAGTGGGCGAACCGGAAGCACGCCGCCTCGCCGAGGGGATCGCACTGGCGCTACAGGGCTCGCTGCTGGCCCGTCACAGCCCGCCGGAGGTGCTGGACGCCTTCTGTGCCACGCGGCTCGCTGGCCGCCAAGTCTTCGGAACTCTGCCGGAGGGCGCCTCGTGCGCCGCCATCATTGAACGCGGGGCCTGTTCTGCTCGGTGAGGACCAGGCCGTCGAAGATGGCCAAAACCTGCTTGCGGTACTGGTAGACGCGCTGGAGGGAGTCGCGGAAGGCGGACTCGAAATCCGGCGCCCGCAGCCATTTGTCCAGCATGGCGCGCGGCACGTCGATATCCTGGCGCAGCGCGTCCACGGAATGGCCCCGGAGAAACAGCCCGTAGAAAAAGGCTGCCTCGCGCTGTGGCGCCAGAGGGTCGAAGTCGTCGTGCGACGGCGTCATGGTTCCAGTCCCGCAAAAACGCCAGTATAAACGGGCTGGAGCGTTCGGGCAAGTCTTTTTTCCGGGAAGGCTCCCGGGAGGCTGAGGCGAAAAACACCCTAGAAGCAGCCGTCTCCCGGCCGCGGCGCAAGCTCAAGGCTGAATGCTGACGACTGACCGCTTGCGGCTACGCCGCGCTGTGCTAGTCTGGAACGCTATGGCCAATCCGAAATACAGGGCCTCCGATAGGCCCGTGCCGGTAACCGAGCTGGTCGGCACCCTCGGCGATGGCGTCAGGGTCAAACGCCGCATCCCACGCATGCGCGCCTGCAACGAGAAGGACGAGAAAGGCAAGCTCTGCGCCGGACATCTGAAGCGCTGGTACTTCTTCGGGGAGGAAGTGAAACAGAAGTTCGGCCCGGACGCCGAGGTCTACCGCTGCGAGCGCTGCAAGACGCTGTATCTGCCCAGCCTGGAAGAGCAGCCCCGCACCGGTACCCTGGCCTGGTAGCGGGACCGTTTACAAATGAAAAAACCGCATCGCCCGGCCCTTTGGGACCTGCCAGGGCCTTTCGATGCGGTTCGCCCAAGTGGGGCTCGGATCCGGCGGCGGCTGGTCCGGAGTATGAGTTCTCGCTAGTAGGTTCACTCCCGGCCGGGTCCGCGTCCATCTTTCCCGAATCCGGGAGGCCGGACAATCGCCGCAACCTCTGATCCGCGGGGAGAGTTCATCAGTACCAACTGCTATTCAAAAAACCCCTCTGTTGCAACCAACAAGCGGATTTGGCGAGTCGTAATACCTGCAACACCGGCTCCCGCAAGCACGCTGTTCCTTCACTCACCGGTCTTTCCCACCTGTCGATTGCAGCAGAGGGCAGGTTTCAGGAACTTCTACCGATTCATGATAGGAATAGCAGTCCACGCGCCATCCTGTCAACGCCCTAAGTGCTTGATTCTGTGTCACCCGGTTGTGCCGGACTCCGGCGCGAGTGTGTCGGGCTGGGCCACGGCGTGTCCAAGTGACACGCCATTGACAAGGACTACTCCGACGCCTAGAATTTAATGGCCTGCTTTCCCGGGCAGGCGGCAAATCTTCTTTGAGAGGAGAAGTACTGTGGTCAAGTACGCAGCTTCCACAATCTTTTTGTTGTTCGTATCCGCCAGTATCGCTTCCGCGCAAACGGTCCAGGGAGTGGTCACCGGAACTGTCTTCGACAGCTCCGGGTCGGTCCTCCCCAAGGCTGGTGTTACCCTGACCAACACCGGCACCGGCATCCAGCAGAAGGCTACAACCGCCTTGGACGGTTCCTACCGCTTCTCGCTGGTTCCCCCCGGCATGTACACCTTGAATGTCAAGGCCGACGGCTTCACCGAAAAGCAGATCGCCGACATTAAGGTGGACCCCAGCCAGACGACTCCGGTCAACGTGACCCTGTCGGTCGCCACCGCCACGGCCACCGTCGAAGTGGAGGCCTCCGACACGCTGGTACAAACGGCGACCGCCGACCTGGCCACCACGGTGAGCGCGAAAACCATCGAGAGCATGCCCTTGCTGAGCCGGAACGTATTTGACCTGGCCTTCATGGCGCCGGCCGTCACCCAGGGCATGAACCTGAACCCCGCTTCCGGCGGTGCGCGCGAATCGGGCACCGGCTACCTGCTCAACGGCGCCGACAACAACGACAACTTCTCGGAGGGGGGCATCAACATCACGCCGCCCCTGGAGTCGGTGTCCGAGTTCACCGTGCTGGCCAACCAGATGACCGCCCAGTACGGCCGCGCCGCCGGAGCGGTGGTCAGCGCGATCCAGAAGACCGGCACCAACAACTTCCACGGCGTCGGCTACGAGTTCAACCGCAACCGCTCGTTTAACGCCTCGGACTTCTTCGCCAACCGCGACGGTAATCCCAAGCCCAAGTACATTCGCAATCAGTTCGGCGGCGAGATCGACGGCCCCATCGTCAGGAACAAGACCTTCTTCTCGTTCGCCTTCGACCGCATCGATCGCAGGCAGGTGGACCTGGGCATCCAAAGCTTCCAGGTGCTGACGCCTTCCGAGCTGACGGCGGTCACCAACGGCGCCGGCCCGCTGGCCAAGTCCTATTTGCAGAAGTATCCGCAGTTGACCTCTACCAGGCTGTGTCCCGATCAGGCGGCCAACGCACCGGAATCGATTGGCCACATCGGCTGCGTGAACGTGGTCAGCCCGTTGAATACCGGCACCAACTTCTACTTCGGCCGCATCGATCACAATTTCAGCAGCCAGGATCGCGCCAGTGTCACCGTCAACTTCAACCGGCAGTTGCAGACCAATCTGTACGGCGGCGGCCATCCCTACCAGCAGCCGATCCCGGCCAATTATCACGACAATTACCATCACCTGGCGCTGGTCGAGACGCACGTGTTCAGCCCGCAGCTCATCAACGAATTCACCGTGGCTCACAACCGCCACCTCAGCGACGGCCTGGCCGGCGACGGAAACCTGAGCGATCCCGAGATCGCGGTCGACGGGCTGGACTACGGCGGCTACGGATTCGGCATCGGCCCCTACGAAGGGTTTAACTACTCCTTTACGCAGGATCGCTGGCAGATGCAGGACAACTTGAGCTGGATGAAAGGGAAACACACCTTCAAGTTCGGCTTCGGATGGCAGTACGGCATCGTCTATCGCAATTGGGACCTGGGAGGGCCGGGCTATTACGAGTTCGGGAATGTTTTGGGCAAAACGGCCGCCTCCTACGGGTATCTTCAGGGGGACGGCTCCATCTTCGGCGACGTGGACTCGACCGAGAGCAACTTCCAGAAGGACTTCCCCTACTTCCAGGAACTGTCCGTCGATCCGCGCTCGGGCAAGAAGGCGGATGCCTACCGGCATTACACCATGAAGGACGCCAACTTCTTCGTCCAGGACGACTGGAAGGTCAGCCCTCGTCTCACCCTGAACCTGGGCCTCCGCTGGGAGCATTACGGAGCGCCGGGCGAGGTCAACGGGATCATCGCGCAGTTCACGAATCTGAACTGCACCAGCATCGACTGCGTCAGGAATGCCCGGGTGACTCCCGTGGACCGGATGTGGAAGACCCGCAATACCGATTTCGCGCCCCGCTTCGGGTTTGCCTGGGATGTCTTCGGGAAAGGCCGCATGTCGCTGCGCGGCGGCTATGGCATCTCCTATGACCGCATCTTCGACAACGTCTGGTCCAACGGCGCCTGGAACCCGCCCTTCTACGGCCTGCTGGACTTTGCCGCCGATAGCGGCGACCGGATCTTCTACACGGTGCCGGGTTCGATCAGCCAGGCCGCCTACGTCCCCAACTCGCTGCCGGGGCCGGCCGGCCGCGTCTCCGTGCGCACCATGGACGTGGGCATGAAGGATACCTCGGTCCAGAGCTTCTACCTCGGCGTGGAACGCCAGTTCCTGCAAAACATTCTGGTACGGGCGAACTACCAGGGCTCGTTCGGACGCCATCTGCCGGTGCTGATGAATCTGAACCGGTACGACGGCATGCGCTACAACGCGACCTTCGCCGACCGGCGGCCCAACTCGCTCTACACGGGGTTCAACTACCGCGCCAATAACGTCACTTCCAACTACAACGCGCTGGTGACCGAACTCCAGAAGCGCTTCAGCCGCGGTCTGCAATTCCAGTTCAGCTACACCTGGTCGAAGCTGATGGACATCGGCTCCGATCTGTTCACCGGCGAATCCACGCAGGGCTCCTACAGCCAGCCCTACTACTTTGTCAGCAACAACGCCACCCAACTGGAGCGCGGTCCGGGCGGGTTCGATCACACCCACAACTACAAGTTCAGCTTCCTCTGGGAGGTGCCTTTGATGAAGGGCCAGAAGGGCTTCCTCGGGCGGGTCCTGGGCGGCTGGCAGTTGTCCAGCTTCTACCAGGGCTATTCGGGGCATCCGGTGGAGGTGTACAACGGGCGCACGCGCTCCAGGAGCGCCACGCTGGATCCCAACGGGATCGGGGAGAACCTGGGCGGAGACTACAACTTTGACAACGTCTTGAACGACCACCCGAATTTTCTGGGGAACAGCGTGGAGGCGGCCTATTCGGGCAAGAGTCCGGCGGACGGTATTTTCACCGACAACAACCGGATCGGATGCGGCTTTGCCGGGATGCGCTCCACGGCCGCGCAGGTGGCGGCCTGCAACCGCTCATTCGGGGTCACCTCGCCGAACAGTCTGTTTGTCAATCCTGGGGGAGTCGGCTCGCGCTTCGGAATGCTGGGACGCAACGTCTTCCGGGGACCCTGGTTCAACGGGTTGAATGCCAGCCTCATGAAAAACTTCAAGATGACCGAGCAGGTCAAGCTGCAGTTCCGTTTCGAAGCCATCAATGTGATCAACCATCCGAACTTCGACGGCATCCGGACCGACCTGAGCAGCAGCCAGTTTGGGCGGGCTCAAATCCTGGTGGGCGACGCCCCGGCCCGGCGCCTCCAGATGGGCGTCCGCGTCACCTTCTAAGGTCTCGTGGGGCAGGCCCCCGGCTTGCCCCGTTGTTACTTGCGGCGGTACACCACGACCTCGTCTCCGTAAGCTCCCTGCGCGCTGTAGCTGACGCTGCGGCGGCCCAGATACTCCAGCGCCGCCGGACGCTGGGCGGGCAGCGCGTGGTTGGCGATGAATACCGCGCCGGGGCTCATCAGGCGCGCGATGCCGGCCATCGCGATCGCCTGCTCGAAGCGGCTGTAGTAAACCAGGATATTGGTCGCGACGATCAGATCGAAGGCGGCCCCCTCCAGCGTTTGCGTCACGATGTTGAGGTCCAGCGCCTCCAGGCTCTCGCAATGCCGTGCGGCCACGGCCACCGCACGCAGCGCCAGCCCACGTAGCTTGGCGGGGACCGCCAGCGGCGGGACGTCCGAGCCGATCAGGCCTCCGAAGTTGCGCCAGTAGGCGACCGCTTCCGGCGTCCAGGACGCGGATTCGTCCCGGGGGAGCTGAATCACATAGGGGAGCGGAAGATTGCGCAGGTGGGCGATCACGGCCGGGTTCAGATCCAGGCAAACCACTCGAAGGCGGGCCGCATCGGCCAGACGCAGGCGGAGGGCCGCTTCCAGGATGGCAAAGGGTTGGAGCGTCTGGAGCGGGTAGAAATCGTAGCCACTGAGCTTGTCGGCGAAGTCCAGGCCGGGGCCGATGATTCAGATGCGCCGGATGCGTCCGGCGTAGAGGACCTTCTTCTTAAGCAGAGCCTCCAGCGTCGTTTCGACGGCGAAGTTGGGAAGCAGCGAGGTGTCCACCGACAGTCCGCGGCGCTCGTAGAGAGTGCTTTGGGCGAACAGTTTGGCGCCGGGATCGCCCGTGCGGGCGGCGGCGTGCAGGGTCTCCTGATGTTGCCGCTGCTCTTGCGCGAAGCGGCGGAGATTGGCGGCCAGGAACGCCTCGATCGATGCCGCGCCAATGCCGCGGCGTTCCAGGTACTCGCTGACGAAGCGCAGGCGCGGGTTCCTCCGCGGCCGCGACAGGGCTTGCGCCATGGCGCTGACCCGCGCGGAAGCGTCGCCCTCGGCGTTCTCCAGACGCGGGAGGGTCGTGAAAGAGGTCCCGTAGAGAATCAGATTGCTGATGGAGTCCTCGACGCCGGCGTCGATCCGGGCGCGAATCTGGCGGTCCTGGGCGCGTACCCAGCGGTCCCAGTCGGCGGCATCGGGGATGCCCGGGCCTCCCAGCAGGGCGCGCTGGTTGATGATTTCCTGAACGTCGGAAAGGCCCAGGTAACGAACTAGCCCGGACTGGCCGCCCGCCTGAGCGGCGGCGAGGAGCAGGGCACGGCGGGTGAAGTTCACTCCAGGCGCTCCCAGACCAGCGTCAGGGTGTCCTCGCGGCTGACGGCGGTCAGGATCAGGCGGTTGCCGGAAAACTCGAACGCGCGCTTCAGATTCGTACCGATCCAGCCCGGGAACAAACTGGCTTCGACGTGATGAATCACCGTGTGGGCCGTCTCGTCGACGTCGTAGGTCCCGAAGTAGGCCGCGTAGCCCTGGTAGGCCTCAAGCGGCGAGTTCGCCCGGTCCGGGCGCATCAGTTGGGCGGACATCCGGCCGCCGGCGTCGTAGCTGATCCGGCCCAAGGCCTGCGCGCCGAAAGGATAGCTGACCTGGCCGGCGGGCGTGCGCCGTTCACAGCTCAGCAGGCGCCACTGGCCGGCAAAACGGGTCTTGGGATTCCGGGGAGACACGGACCAGTGTACCAGCGTCTAGCTTACGAGACCTTCTTCAGTCCGGCCCGGATGGCTCGCTTCAGGACAGTTTGGTATCCGATCCCTTCTTTGACTGCGATCTGTTGAGCTCGCTCGAGGTCCGCAACAGGCAGCCGGATGGAAATGGCCTTGGTCACGTTCGCCTTAGCCTTCTCAACCAGCTCGGCAAGTACCTTT
The DNA here is from genome assembly GCA_016178945.1 of Acidobacteriota bacterium. Classification (GTDB taxonomy): domain Bacteria; phylum Acidobacteriota; class Terriglobia; order Bryobacterales; family Bryobacteraceae; genus JACOSH01. The sequence goes on along the minus strand of JACOSH010000220.1, from coordinate 1,910 downwards.
GCATGGGTCAACGGGATGTTCGAACCTGCAGAGCGAAGGATCGCGCCTCTCTTGAGGGCCCGCTCGAATTCCCGTTGCGTCTGCCGGCGTCCTTCCTGGCTGGCGTACCAAGCGGCTTCTGCCGCCGCGGACTCCAACTCAGGCTTCAATTTCCGGGGCATAAACCCTCCGTTCCGCTTGATTCATCGTATACGCCGTCACCGTCCGAAACCTCTTGCGCCGGACGGTGAACACCACCACGAGATAACGTCCGGCCGCCGTCCGCCCGAACAGTTTCCAACGCTTTTCACTTCCTGCCGCAGCCGGCGCGATGATGTGGCGGCGTCTTGCCGCCTCCTCGACGTCTTCAGCCAGCACGCCGTGGAGGGCGATGTGGCCAACATTGTGCACCTCCCCCTCGAAGCCGGGAAGACGATCCAACACGCCACTAGTATATACAGGTAGCGTATATACGCGCAAGATCCTCCCTGGCCTTTTGGCGCGGACGTGTAAGTGGAGATCCCGTCGCACCAGATGCACTTCGGGCGGTGTCCGGAACTACGTGCGCCAGTATAAGGAATGCGGATGAGATCGCGGCGGCGAGCGCACCAGTCGTGCTTCAGTTCGGGGAGACCCAGTGGCGGTATTTCCCTGCACCTCTCCTCCTCGATCGGCCGATAGGCCTGCGCATGGCGCTTCGTGCGTAACCGGCCAGGGTGCTGACGCTAATGGTGAAGGAAGCAATGGGCCTGGACCTGGCTGGCATGGCAGGAGGCTTTCCCCTTCCACTGACGGCCTCGCGCCTGATTTCCGGCATGGTCTTCTTGCCCTCCCTGCTGGCCGCGCCTTGCTCGTCGATCCGGCGCCCGCTCTTCGCTCGAATGACCCCTGCCGGGCCCCACCGCTGCCCTTGCGCAACCCATCGCACCTGTTACAATCAAAGATCCCGATGGCCAAAACCGAGAAGGAGCTGCGGCAGGATATTGTCGAAGTTGGCAAGCTCGTCTACCAAAAGGGATGGGTAGCGGCCAACGACGGCAATATCACGATCCGGCTCGACGCAGAACGTATCCTGGCCACCCCCACCGGCGTGAGCAAGGGCATGATGCATCCTGACGACCTGATTATCGTCGACATGCAGGGCAACAAGATCGAAGGCCGCAAGGAGCGGACCTCGGAAATCGCCATGCATACCACCATCTACGGCCTGCGGCCCGACATCCGCTCGGTGGTGCACGCGCACCCGCCCGTGGCCACCGGCTTTGCCACCGCCGGCAAGACCTTGAACCTGGCCTTGCTGCCTGAGGTCATCATCGGCTTGGGCTGCGTTCCGCTGGCCGGATACGGGCTGCCCGGCACCCCCGCGCTGACCGAGCCCATGCTGCCCTACATCCCCAAGTACGACGCCATCATGATGGGCAACCACGGGGCGGTCTGCTACGGCGAGGATGTCTACAAGGCCTTCTTCAAGATGGAGACCGTGGAGCACTTCGCGCGCATCACGCTGGTGGCCGAGCTGCTCGGAGGCGCCAACCTGCTTCCGCGCGTCGAAGTGGATAAACTGTTTGATTCCCGGACCCGCTACGGCGTCAAGGCCCGCGCGGGCGCGACGCCGGGGTGTCCGGTGGTGGCCGAGGACCTGGAACCGCGGGGTCCGGCCGGCGAAGAAGAGAGATTCTACGTCACCCGCCGCGAACTGATCGCGCTGGTGGATGAAGCGATGAGAGAAAGGAGTCAGGACTCGGGAATCCGGAGTTAGGAGCGGCCAGCTTCTGACTTCTGACTTCTGACTTCTGACTTCTGACTTCTGAGTTCTTAAGAATTGGGAGGCTCGATGGGTGAAGCATTAGGAATGATTGAGACGCGCGGCCTGGTGGCCATGATCGAAGCGTCCGACGCCATGGTGAAGGCGGCCAAAGTCACGCTGGTCG